>JAHDHK010000192.1 GCA_020631335.1 Chromatiales bacterium | reverse complement strand
CCCACATCGCATTCTCGAGATTAAGACCTGCGGCAATCATTCCGTGATTGGCTAACAGGCAGGCGCTGCGATCCTGCATGGCGGTAAGAATATTCGCAGACAACTCCGGTGTACCGAATGTTGCATAGTCCGCACAGCGCACGGTATTCCCGCCAAATGCTGCAATCATATAATGGCAGGCAGGTATATCTTCCCGGGCTATACTGAGCACAGTAGAAAACGTTGAATGCGTGTGAATAACAGCATGCAGGTTATCTTTGTTTTGTAAAATTGCACGATGAAAGTGCCACTCCGATGAGGGTTTATATGGCCCCTTCCATTCAAGCTTGTTATCACTCAGTGACATACGAGCTATATCTGCCGGTTTAAGTTTTTCATACGCAATGCCACTGGGCGTAATCAGCATACTGTCTTCATAACGGGCACTGATATTTCCGGAGGTTCCCTGGTTCAACCCGCTACGGTTCATTTCCATGCAAAGGTCAATGATCAGCCTGCGTATGCTTCGTTCATTCATTGTCTATAGATACGTTAGTGGTATGTTGTAAATTGAAAGCCGTAGTTGTTTGTCGTCAACCTAAGCATGTGCGTAAACGCTAAGCTCACGGTCCGGCCAGCAGTTCGCGAGCGGTAGCAACATCGGTCACGATATCAGTGACGAGCCCCTGCTCGAGAATCGCCGCCAGCGCTTTCACCTTACTGTGACCACCGGATACCATGACTCTTCTGGGGATTTTTTTAAATACCCCCCCTGAAATTCCAATCACCCGACTGTTTACAGGGTGATCAACCAGTGTTGCGTTACCGTCGATGAAGTAGCCGAGAAAATTTCCAATGGCGCCCTGCTTAACAACACTGCGATACTCATTTTCATCTACCATCGCCACTTCACGAATAGTCGAGCTGTCAAGCCCGCCGGTACTGACAATGGCAATATCTGCATTTAAAGCGCGCTGATGGATATCCTGGAACATCGCCTGAGTCATTAACAGTTCTCTGGTTTGTTCAGAGTCGCAAATAATCGGCGCCGGTAAATAAAGACACTCAGCATTGAGCTTGGCAGCTAACGCGGTGGTCGCTTCAAAGCGTGCGATAGTGGATCGTCTGGTCAAAGAACCCAGCAGCGAGATTACCGACACATTGTTCAGTGGATAGGACTTCAACTGAGACACCATCTCTTTCAGCGTGATACCCCAGCCCAGGCCGATCGTCATATCATCTTTCAGCAACGATAACACCGCATTGCCGGCGACAGCACCGATCTGGCTGGCCAGCTGATGTTCATCGCGGGCATGGCTGAGACAGACTTCCGCAGACAGCAGCCCCCAGCGCTGGGTTAATGCGTCTGCCAGTTCCACATTTTCCAGGAGCGGAGAGTTGATCTGCACCGACACTAAACCGCGCTTGCGGGCTTCATTGAGAAGCTTTATGACACGCGCCCGACCAATGCCGATTTCAGTCGCTATTTGCTGCTGAGTCATGCCCAGGTTGTAGTAGCAATGGGCAATACGAACCGCGAGTTGTTCCGGCCATTCTTCAGTCATTCGATCCCGCCAATCGGAACCGCACCGTGGATCTCAACATTTTCTCAGTAACCAATTAAAGCATTTGTCTTTTATTATCAGCCAGATAGAAAGCTATCAAACAACCGCCCGGCGGATTAACGACTGTAACTATACAGGGTTGAACAAATGTTTTTTCAACAAAACATTTGTCTTGTCTTCCATTTATGGCTGTGGCAGGCTTGCTATGGTCAGCTGATAAGCGACATACCGACCTGCCGGTTCAAGACAGACCATCACGTTCGAACCGGTAGTCAGGCGTCTTAATCGACGACGTGTCAGTGGAGGATAGAGGAAAGCATGCGCGACTCGTGCACAGAAACCGTAATGCGGTCAGGAAGATGATCAGCAGGGGCTCGCTACCCAGGTGGTTAACATCTGAGCATCCACTGCCATGGCTGTTTCCGGTCACCTCACTGCTGGTTGTATTTGGTTTGTACCCGGTGTTGTACTCCCTGTGGTTATCGTTCTACAAACGCAATCCGGCCACCCGTAAAGAAAAATTTCTCCCCTCCTGGAACTGGAACAAACTGATCTCCGATGATCGTGTGTGGGATGCGGTTGAGATAACCCTTACTTACGTTGTGATTGCACTGGTGTTACAACTGGTGCTCGGTATGCTCATCGCGCTCTTGCTTGACACCGATCGCAAAGGCTTCGGTGTCATGCGTGCACTGATGACGCTTCCTCTGGTGGTACCACCGGCCGTGACCGGCATGATGTTCCTTTTGATGTACGACAGCTCATTCGGCGTGATCAGCAACTCGCTGTATGCGCTGAACTTGTTATCGCCAAGCGCACCTATACTGGGAACAAGCTCAACTGCACTGTGGGGGGTGATCGTCGCAGACGTGTGGCAATGGACGCCATTCATGGTGCTTATCATGCTCGCGGGGCTGCGGGCATTACCCCGTGAACCATTTGAAGCTGCCTCTATTGACGGTGCCTCGGGTATACAGTCATTTTTCTATTTAACCCTGCCGATGATGTCCAAGATCATCGCACTGGCCATTCTTATACGTGGAATAGACCTGTTTCGTATATTCGACTACGTAAAAGTAATGACAGACAGCGGGCCGGGCACAGCGACCGAAACACTCACCGCCTACGCCGGAACGGTTTATTTTAAAACGGCCAATTTCCCTTATGCATCGACGGTAGCACTGGCAACACTGATTGTTGTGCTGGTGGTATCCAGCGTGTTTATCAAAGTATTCAAGATAAAATTCTGATGAACAGCTCTCGATTAAAAACCATCCTCCGATACTTAGTTTCGATCATTATTATCGGTATTTTTGTATTTCCTATAGCGTGGTTTGCGCTTACGTCTGTTAAACCGATATCGGCGGTATTCAACAAGGATCGTGTGGTTGTATTCGACTTTGAGCCCACATTTGATAATTACCGGGTAACTATTCTGGGCGGTAAAAAGTCGGACAACAATGCCAACTCCAGTCTTGGCATGGGTACCAGCGGCGAAGGTGCCTATGATGGCAGAGGCTCTATATTGTCATCGCTGATCATTGCTGTCTCCTCAACGTTTCTTGCAACGAGTCTGTCCCTGCTCGCAGCATATGCGCTGTCGAGGTTAAGTTTCAGGGGTTCTCAGGGTTACATGCACTGGGTGCTGTCGCAGCGATTCCTGCCCCCCATCGCGATCATTGTGCCATTGGTGTTTATATTCCGTGATCTGGGCCTGAGAGATACACACCTGGGTATTATCATCGCGCATACACTCATCAACATCCCGATTGCGTTGTTGTTGCTGAAATCGTTTTTTGATGACGTCCCTGTCGAGGTCGATCAGGCCGCGATGATAGACGGCGCCACCCGGTTCCAATGCTTTTATCTGGTAGTGCTCCCGATGATCAAGGGCGGTGTAGCAGCAACAGCAGTACTGTGTTTTATTTTTTCATGGACAGAATTTTTGTTGTCGCTTTTCCTAACTAACTCCATCAGAACGGTACCGGTGAAGATCACCACATTTGTGACTTCTACGGGGTCTGAGTGGGGCTATATTTCCGCTCTGGGAACTGCGGCAATTATACCTGGATTCATTTTCATTCTTCTTGTGCAGAATCATCTGGTAAGAGGACTGACAATGGGTGCAATCAAAGACTGATGCGACTGCATCTCTACCTTCAGAGAGGAAAACGACCATGAGCTTTAAACGCTTTAAGAAGCAAAACTTCATTATTGATTCAGCGAACAAATTTACCGCTGGCAAAATGACCAAACGCGACTTCCTGAAAAAAATGGGGATGGCAGGCGTTGGTTTTTCTGCTTATTCCGCAGGGATGCTGGGTGGCCCGGGTCGACCGTTTTTCGGCAACGTCGCACATGCGGACGGGCACAGCACAACCCCGCCTGAAGTAGCAGACTTTTTACGTGAGGCCGGTAAACCCTATGCCGGCACGACGATTCGTTACACCTCGGAGGCGACACCGCCGACCAATGTGCTCAATGAGCTGAAAAGTGAATTTACCGAGTTAACCGGCATTAATGTAGAAATCGAAATCGTGCCACTCGAACAGGTACTGGCGAAAGCCACCCAGGATGTACAGGGCCAACTGGGTACTTACGACATCTACTACCTCGATCAGGCATGGACTTCTACCTTTTCACCCGACACGATAGATCCGGTTGAATACTACGAGGCCAATCCGGATCTGGCTATGCCGGGTTTTGACTTTGACGACTTTTCAAAGCCACTGGTAGAGGGTATATGTGAGTACGACGGTAAGTGGATCGGTCTGCCATTTGATATTCCGATATTCACTCTGATGTATCGTAAGGATATTCTTGAAAAGCACGGCATTGAAATTCCGCGTACCTACGAAGACTTTACCAAAGCGGTAGAAATGATCACCGCAGCCGAGAAAGAAAACAATATCTACGGTACCGGACTGCAGGCAAAATCCGGTCATTACTCACTTGAATGTGACTGGACTCAGGCCGTCTGGGGACACGGTGGATCAATTTTCGGTGCCGATAAAAACTTCTCAGGCAACGATGAGCAAGGCATAGCGGGTTTAGAGTGGTACCAGAACCTGTTGAAAAATGCACCGGCTGCATCCGTCACTTCCACCTGGGATGGTCAATGGCAAATGGGATCGGCCGGCCAGATTGCACTTTGCCAGAGCTGGGCGGAATTCTTCCCTGGCTGGAACGCCGATGACTCAAAGGTGAAAGGCTTATGGGAAATGGCGAAGCCGCTGGAAGGCAGTGCATCTCTAAGGTCTCGCGACGATGTCGGCTTCGGTGAAATTCCGGGCTGGGGTCATCAGGGCGGATCAAGTATCGCGCTGTCGCGTTACTCTAAAAACGAGGAAGCCGCATGGTTGTTCCTGCAGTGGGCCTGCTCTAAGGACATCATGACTCGATGCACGCTGATCGGTGGATTCGCGCCAATGAGAAACTCCTCGTTCACCGACCCCAGAATTGTTGAAAGAAAAGGTCTGGAAGGCAGTGGTACAACCCGCCACCTCGATACCGTGAAGTGGACCATCGATAATGTGATGGCATCGGAGCCCGACCTGCCGATCTGGGCTGGTGTGGCA
Source organism: Chromatiales bacterium (assembly GCA_020631335.1). Lineage (GTDB taxonomy): Bacteria > Pseudomonadota > Gammaproteobacteria > Granulosicoccales > Granulosicoccaceae. The sequence continues at coordinate 6,129 of JAHDHK010000192.1, read as the reverse complement.
AATAACGAAATCCCGACAGAACTGGGCAAACTGCTTACCGGTCAGGAATACGATGGCAGTGCCAAAAAGTGCATGGATCAGATAGCAAAGCTGGTAGATGCGGTGGTTGATGAAGCTGACCTTGGCTAGTCGGTAGTCTCACTCACCCTGTTCATCCGGAACAGGGTGATTTTTTAGCGTGTTCTTTTTATAGGCTTGCACACCTGTCCTATGGCTTCTGTAAAAATATCGAATCTGCAAAAACGCTACGGCAACATAGAGGTTTTGCACGAGCTTGATCTCGATGTAGCTGACGGCAGATTTATCGTACTGCTGGGGCCATCCGGGTGTGGCAAGTCGACGTTGCTGCGAATGATTGCCGGACTCGAATCAGTCACGTCAGGCGATATTTTATTTGACGGCAAACGCATGAATGATGTCCATGCGAAAGACCGCAACATTGCCATGGTGTTTCAAAACTATGCGCTCTATGCACATATGAGCGTCAGAAAGAACATGGCGTTTTCGATGCGACTGAACAAAACCGATAAAAAAACCATCGATGAAAAAGTAAACTGGGCATCATCGATTCTGGGCCTGGATGAATATCTGGACCGATTACCCAAAGAATTGTCCGGCGGTCAAAGGCAGCGCGTCGCCATGGGACGGGCTATCGTCAGAGACCCCGAGGTTTTCCTGTTTGACGAACCGCTTTCAAATCTTGATGCAAAACTGCGCGTTCAGATGCGCACTGAAATAAAAGATCTGCATCAGCGTTTAAACACCACCACGGTGTATGTTACCCACGATCAGATAGAGGCCATGACCATGGCGGACGAAGTGGTCATTATGCGGGACGGTTACATCGAACAAAGTGGTACACCGATGGAAATCTATGACCACCCGAACAACCTGTTTGTCGCTCAGTTTATCGGCTCACCAAGCATGAACATACTTGAATGTGAAGTCGCCGGTCAGGGAGCGTCCAGTGTTGCTGTGTGTAAGGGTGTCACACTGCCGCTTCCGTTGGAGCGCAGTTTTTCAACAGGCAGCAAAATTCACTATGGCATCAGACCGGAACACCTGCAGATAAGTAAAAAGAGCGCCATGCACGACAGTGCCGGTGATCAGTCATCTCTCAGCGCCACCGTGCGCGTGGTAGAACCCACCGGCCCGGAGATTCACGTCTACGCGAGCCTGGCCGGCCAGGATATCTGCGCCATCACGCGCGAGCGGCTTGAACTGCAACCCGGAGAGGAAATCCTGCTGCGGCCGGATATCAGCCATGTGCATTTGTTCGATGGAGAAACCAGCAACGCGCTGTAAGCGCATACCCGCTCAACAGTGACAGGAGGATAATCAATGACTAAACCACTGATTGCCATTACAGGGGCCAGCTCAGGCATAGGAGAAGCAACTGCGAAAGCCTTCTCTGCCGCCGGTCATCCGCTTTTGCTGATGGCCAGACGCAAGGAGCGTATGGAGGCATTGAATCTGCCGGATTGCCTGTATGAAAAGGTAGATGTACGGGATCGCAGTGCAATTGCAGCGGCTGTCAGTAAGGCCGAGGCTGCATACGGCCCGGTAGACTGCCTGTTTAACAATGCCGGTGTTGCGCGGCTGGCGGATATCGCAGAACAGGACCCGGACGAATGGGATGAAACCGTTGATATCAATATCAAAGGTGTGATGAATGCACTGCATCCGTTTATAAAAGGCATGAAGTCGCGCAAAGCCGGAACCATCGTCAACATGAGCTCTATTGCAGGTCGAAAGGTATATCCCGACCATACGATCTATTGCGGCAGTAAGTTTTTTGTCCATGCTATCTCTGAGAGTCTGCGGGGCTATCTGGCGCCCTATGATGTTCGTGTCATTGTGATTTCACCGGGCATCATCGAAACAGAAGTGCTGGATCATGTTACCGACCCTAATACCCTGAAAGCTTATAAAGATAACAAGGTTAGAATCGGCGGGGGCATATCCGCCGACCACGTTGCAGATATGATTCTGTTTGCCTACCAGATGCCGCAGAACGTATTGATTCAGGAAATGGTTGTCACCCCTACCCGGCAAGAGTACTGATCGGTGACAACTACCCCACTTGTCATAGGACTGGACAGCTCAACACAAAGCACCAAAGCAATCGCCTGGACACCTGCAGGAGAAGCCGTCGCCGAAGGTCGGGCTGACATCCCGATGGCTAATCCGCAGATGGACTTTTTTGAGCAGAACCCGCAGGACTGGTGGCAATCCACTGTGACTGCCCTGCGAGATTGTGTGGCTAAGCTGCCGGCAGGTACTGCTACCAGCGTTCAGGGAATGGCCATATCAAATCAGCGTGAAACGCTCGGTTTTATGGATGAAAACGATGAACCGGCTTATCCGGCTATTGTCTGGCTGGATGAGCGCAGCCGGCAACAGATTATCGAATTTTCAGAATCATTCGGCGCCGAAAACATTCATCGCATTACCGGCAGACCACCGGATTTAACCCCGTGTCTGTATCGATTTTTATGGCTGCAGCAAAACGAACCACAAGCTTGGAAGAATACCCGTTGCTTCGTGGACGTACAGTCTTATCTGATAAAAAAACTCTGTGGCGGCGAATACCGCAACGGCTGGATCAGTGCCGACCCGATGGGCATTGTCGACATGGAAAACCACTGCTGGTCGAAAGAGCTGCTTGACGCACTGGCGCTGGATGAATCACGCCTGCCGACAATGCACCCACCCGGCACCAAACTCGGCACGGTGCTGCCATCGGTAGCAAAGGCGACCGGACTACCGGCTGACCTGCCTGTATTTGCAGCCGGCGGCGATGGACAATGCGCGGGCCTGGGCACTAACTGCACGATACCGGATCGCGCTTACGTTAATCTCGGTACCGCGATAGTGTCGGGTATCTGGTCGCCACACTATCGATACAACCGGTCATGGCGAACCGAACTGGCTGCTCAGGGCGAAGGATACATCTTCGAAAACTGTTTGCGTTCCGGTGCTTTTTTGATGAACTGGTTTGTCGATCAGTTCGTCGCACGCGGCAAGGCAGACGCTGCCGTTTTCGAGCAACTCGAGCATGCTGCCGGCAGGATTCCCATCGGCTCTGAAGGTTTATTGATACAGCCGTATTTTTCCGGTGCGATGGATCCGCACTGGGACTCATTCGCCCGCGGTGTCTTTTTAGGGCTGAGTGGCAGTCACACCGAAGCCCATATCTACCGCGCTTTAATAGAAGCTATCACGCTTGATCAGGTAATGCGTACCAACGACATGGAACAGGCAGTCGGCTACCCTATCACGCACTTTGTGGCCATTGGCGGCGGCGCTAACAGCCCGCTATGGCGGCAAATGCTGGCAGATGCATCAGGCAAACCGGTTCATGTCAGCCAGACGATCGAAGCGTCTGCACTCGGGGCGGGCATGATTGCCGCGTATGGTGCAGGCTGGTACGACAGCATTACCAGCGCAGCTCAGTCGATGTCCGGAGACACCACAGCCGTGTATCCCGATGCCGCGAAAACCGTTATCTATGAAGAGCTATTGTCCATATACCGCAAGCTGTATCACGCCACCGCAGATATTAACCACGCCATGGTGTCATTTGCCTCAAAACAACACACGGCAACACCATGACAGATTACAGCGGTGTACTCAGCGAACTGGTCGATGGCAGCTGGGAGGAACCCGGCACCGGCAAACACTACGATATCGGCATTAAGTCTCTGGTTATCAGAGATTCTCTCGATGGCGATGAAGCAGCCCTTATCGCGAATCTGCATCACGGTAAACGCATTAGCGTTGTGTCGGACCCGTTTACCCATAGCGCATTGGGTTCGCGAATTTATAAAACACTGAAAGCTGACGGTCAGCAAGTCAGTGAGTATGTCTGGCAGACGCCACAGTGTTCTGATACCGGTGTTGATCAGATCCGCAAGGCAACGCCTGACTGCGATGTCAGAATTGCCGTAGGCTCGGGCACAGTCAACGACACGGTAAAGTACGCCTGCTTCCTCGACAATAAACCCTACTCGGTATTTGCAACCTCTCCGATGAATGCATTTACCACTGCCACTGCTTCTGTGTCTTTCGACGGGTTTAAAAAATCCATCACCTGCCGTGGTGCCGAAGGTGTTTTCTTTGACTTATCTGTGCTGGCAAAGTGTCCGCCTTCATTGATTTCCGCCGCTTTTGCCGATGTCATCTGTCGCACCACGGCACAGGTTGACTGGCTGTTGTCGCATCTGCTGTTCAATACCCCGTACTCTGAAACACCTTATACCCTGCTCGCATACGATGAAGCGTCGATGATTGATAACGCCAGTCGCATGCTGGGTGGCGATATTGACGCGCTGGGTATGCTGACCCGTATATCGGCAATCATGGGACTGGGAACAAGATTTACCGATACCACGCATAGCGGCAGTATGGCCGAGCATCAAATATCGCATTACATAGATATGTTTGCAGGAGACAAGCACCCGGGTTCATCACACGGCGAACAGGTTGGCATCGGCACTGTGACGATGTCATTGCTGCAAAATGAAACGCTCTCACGTCATTCACCGCCGGTGATGCGAGCTACCCGAATTCCAACTGCCGATCTCATCGAACGTTTCGGACCTGACACTGCCGCCAGCATGGTGGCTGAAACCGAAAAGAAGGCGCTGAACAGCCAGAGCGCCGATGAACTTAATACAAAGCTGGCCAATGAATGGCCGGACATACGCAAAAGACTCTCAACGGTTATGCTGCCCTATGCCCAGGTAGAAAATGCGATGCGCAGCGCCGGCTGCACGATCACCGCCACCGACATGAAACTCGATCAGCAGTTTTATTGTGATGCAGTGAGATATGCACGATTTATTCGAGATCGGTTCAGCATGCTCGACCTGGTTGATGACAGTGATGGCCTTGAATCGTTTATCAGCACGATGCCAACCTGAGGCCGGCTGCAATGGCTAAAATCGTCATACTCGGTGCGGGCGTCATGGGCAGCGCACTGGCAGTCACCGCCGCCAGCCATGCGCAGAACCAGGTGACGCTGGCTGGCTCACCGCTGGACAACGACATCATCGATTGTATCCATCAGCAACACTTCCATCCGGCGCTTAAGGTTGATATTGCGGCAAACATTATTGGTATAAAAGAGTCCGATCTCACCGCGCAGCACCTGCGTGATGCCGACATCATTGTTATCGGGGTCAGCAGCCCCGGAGTGCCATGGGCAGTTGGCAAAATACGCGGTGGCGAATCTACAGCACGTTGTATTGCCATGGTAACCAAAGGATTACAGGCATCAGACCAACCCGGTGCACCTCCACTGACCTATGCCGATGCACTGGAAAAACAGTTACCGCGAGAAAAGCTGCTGGGTATCGGTGGCCCCTGTATCGCCAGGGAGCTTGCGCTGGGCATGCCAACGTTTGTGACTTTTTCAGCTGACGATATAGCGCTTGCCAGAGACATCAGAACTCACTTTCAAACTGATTACTACCGAGTGGCGGTGCATCCCGATTTTGTCGCAATGGAGGCTTGTGCCGCGTTAAAAAATTTTTACTGTATCGGCGTATCAGCCATGCTCGGTGCGTGGGAAATAGAAGGACAGCACGCTAAAAATCCCGTGGCGGCCTTGTTTAATCAGGCAGTACTGGAAATGGATATTCTGGCTCGATGGATACAACAGGCCACAGACAACAATGAAGCACAGCTACGCAGAGAAAACTGGCGCAATGTAGCGTTTGATCTACCCGGCATGGGCGATTTACATGTCACGGTCGGCGGTGGACGAAACAGCAGACTGGGTACCTTGTTAGGGCGCGGGCAGACGCTCAAACAAATCGTGGAAGGACCGATGAGCGGTGTCACGGTGGAAGGACTCGATACCGGAAAGCAACTGCTGCCAGGCTACAAAGCTGCCGTTGAAAACGGATCGTTACAACAAAACGAACTTCCGCTGACACATGCCATTCTCAACTCGATTGCGCATGACAGCCCGTTTACATTCGAATTCAGCCGATACTCCAGCGGGTAGAAACGTCACAGCATACAATCTGACTCTCAGTGCGTCACAAACATCGATCACTGATGCCATAGCGTAAGCGTTATCGTACTGTCGATCGGGCGGTGACCGGCGATCGCGAGCTTCGG
>JAHDHK010000191.1:4273-11301 GCA_020631335.1 Chromatiales bacterium | reverse complement strand
ATGGCGCTGATCACTGAACCGCAAAAACTCTACGCAATGGACTGTGAACCGTCGCATCCGCTGCGTAATGACTGTTTTGTACGCGGTGGGCATGGACTCTATTCGACTGTCGATGATTATACCGCTTTCTTACCTGTGTTAATGACAGGTAAAACAACTGACGAAGCAGTGATATTGTCGGCACCGATGGTAGAAATGATGTGGCACAACCGTATCGCAGCCCCGCAACTTCCGCTAAAGATCGGTGAGAATATACTTGCAGGGTATGGCTGGAACCTGTTTGGTCGAGTCATGATTGAACCGGGACAGGCGTGCTTTCTGACAGCTGCCGGGGAAGGGGGTTGGGCTGGTGCGGCATCCACATACTTCTGGGTTGATCGAACGCGAGCGTTCGGTGGTGTGGTAATGACTCAATATCTCGGGGGGACTGTGCCCATTGGTGATCACATGCGCACTGCTGCTTATCAGGCACTGGTGGGATAATCACTCATAGTGAGATAGTCTTTTTTTAGCGTCAGTATCGTAATTTGATTTCTGACGACGACTCTCGATGCATCGGCCCGCCCGTGTTTTTGTCCTGTCAAAATGAAGTTACAGTTATTTACATCAACAAACGTGTTCCTTTTTGGTTTGGATAAGACTGTATTCACGCTGTTATCAGACCATTCAACTCAGGGATACAGCGGCCGTTCAGTTGCGCATGTCAGGTAATAGCGTGATAGATGCTATATAGTTGAATTGATGGTTTTCTATCTCGAGTTACTGTGTCACGGATGCCCAGTTTCCACACTTTAGGGTTATCGCTGAAATGGTTAAAACTTTACTTTCTATATCGCTTGCGGGCTTACTGCTTGTCGGGTGCTCCGACACAACACTGGGCACAAAATCTTTTACGGAATCACTTGATCAAATAGTTATTCCAGGGGGGCCGGTGAGTATTGGTGAGCTGACTTTGGAAGATATTCCCTTCCCGCTTGATCTGAGAGACCAGGAGGGATACTCGGCGTTAAGTGTCATCACGTCGGTACATGTGCGTTCTGCTACATTCACTATCAGTGTTAATACTGATGTTCCGACACTGGATCCGTTTGCTGACAATAATCCGGATAACTTCGACTTCCTTTCCGGGGTTGTACTTACGTTGACTGCGACAATTGACGGAGTTAGCCAAACGCGGCAGGTTGCTTCGTTACCTGATGGCGATCCGCAAATAGGAAGTAATGCATCGGTGCTTAATTTAAGAGTAGACGATGTTGATATACGGGATTTTGTAGAAGCGCCCGATGTGCAGTTAGTCGTATCAGCCACCGGCACCGTACCGCCGGATTATGTGGTCATCGATCCGGTAATTAATTTTCGCGTTGGTATCGGCATACGTTAGTTACCTGTTGTATTGCATGTAGCGCAGGAATCCGGCTGAACACATTTTCAGCCGGATCCACTAAAAGAGGCAGCCAGTGTTATGATGCGGGTATGCGCTGAATGTTTCGCGTGACAAACATCAGTACCATCACCACAAAGACCAGCAGTGCGGTGCCCGTTAACAGCGCATAGTCTTCCAGTTGCAGCAGTGAATAAAGCACTGCATAGAGCGCCAGCAACATAACTAACACCAGAGATGCCCGCGCAATACTGCGCAGCACTACCCAGGTGTATCCCGTGATCATCGCGATAGTAAGCAGGGCTGCAGAAGCATAGGCCTGAATAAAGCGCATGTGTTCTGACAGCGATAACAGCACCAGAAAGAACAGGCTGAGTGCAACACCGATCAGCGCATATTGAACGATATGCAGTCTGCGGTCGATTGACATTTCAAAAATAAACAAAGTTAAAAAAGTCAGTCCGATGAAGAGCAGGCCATACTTGACTGCGCGCGTCACTCTGGAATAAAGCGATACCGGTTCAAACATACTCACACCGGCGGAAAACTGGAAAAGATCAACCTCACCGTGTGTGGATGACCAGCGTTGCGGATAATTGCGAGCCAGGTGCGGAACAGTCCACGAGGCGGTGAATCCGTCTGCACTGATGTTGCGATTGTCGGGCAGCGCATCACCCTGAAAGCTCGGGTGGGGCCAGGATGAAGATATTTCAACCTGAGTCGTTTCGCCAAGCGGGGCGAAACTGAATGAGCCTGACCCGTTAATGTTCATGGTAAGCCGCAGCGAGTTTGAGCGTTGTTTTGTCGATGATGACATATCGTCTAACGGCGCGTGAAAACCCGATGGCAGGTATTGCAGGCGGGTGCCGGGAGCAAGCTCATGTGTAGTGTTGTTCCATTGAAAATCAGTCACACTGTTGATGGCACGGGTATCAGACAGCCCGACTGCGAGCCAGGCTTTGTCCCAGTGGATCTGACTGATATCGGGGGACAATGAATTTACATCAAAAGCGCTGAAACCGGCGCTGATGTCGACGGTGGCGCGATAAACCAGTGATTCGAAAATGCCACGCTGACGGATTTCATCAACCAGCTGTACATTGATATCGAGGTTTTTCGGTAGAAAGTGTGCAACGCGCTGGTGCTGAATCTCCCGTTGGGATAAACGGGATTTACCGTCGTCGTCAGTCACTCTTTCTTCGATAACAATGGTCTCTGTGTACGGCACGACAACGACCGGCGCCAGCAGCATTTGCGGCTCACCCCAGGTGCCCGCGATTTCAGCCAATACGGATCGGTAGCGATAGTCACGTTCAGTGACCACGCTGCCCACCAGGCCCAGTGGTATCAGCATAACCAGTGCTAACACGGCAATAATGATTGATCGCATGGTTAACGACTCAACAAGCGATTGTATTCGCCACGAGTCTTCTTCTATAACGGCCATTACAGCTCTCCTGAGGTATCGAAACAACCACAAAGAGAGCATGACCGCTAACACGGTGATGAGCACTAAAGCCAGTATTAACAGCATCACTATCACGGAATTCTCAGCTTGTGGGGCTGGTGGTTATTGAACCATTGAAGCGCTCACAGATCGTGATGGGGAAATGTTGAATTGTGGCGAATTATGGCAACCCCGACCGGTGTCTGGCTGACCTTTTCAAGCCATGCCCTATGGAAAGCGAGGTAAAACGATCACTGTGATTGGCATGTTGACGTGTTATAAGTGGTCACAAATGAAGTGTTCACCTGTTAAAAAGAATCCTGCTAATCAATTCACTCACTAGTCGGCGCTGGTTTCAAAAGCCCGGGAAAAAAATGCCGGATCAGTACAGTGGTTGATTGCATCGGCACCGACACGCAAGTCGATGACGATCCGGCTTTGTTCGAATTGATTGCAAGTAACCTCTTTTCGCACGGTTACACTGTTCACCGTAACGCATTGCCTTTGATATTGGGTAACAGTCTCTGGGATCAGTCTCATGAAACGCCAGCAGCAGAATTCCAGCCTGCGAGCATTGGCAGAAACAACAGTCGAGCGCTGGATGTCAGTGTGCGGAATGATCAAATTGCGTGGATAGACCGTACCACGGTGACCGGGTGTAGCTGGGTAGCCTGGGCGTCGAGCCTGCGGTTGTTTCTTAACAGAAGACTGTTTCTCGGACTGGATAGTTTTGAAAGCCACCATGCGATTTATCCGCCCGGTGGTTTCTATCGACGTCATCAGGACGCATTTCGAGGGGATGAAAATCGGTTGTTGTCACTGGTGATCTTTTTAAATCGCGACTGGGTGCCCGCTGACGCAGGTCAGCTTGTCCTGTTCACCGGAGACTATGCGACGGACCGGTTAGTGATAACGCCGCAATTCGGAACGCTGGTGGTTTTCCTTAGCGAAGAGATTGAACACGAAGTACTGGAAACCACCCGCGACAGGCATTCCGTCGCCGGCTGGTTTCGTACCCGGTCATCACAGATCGATTAGAAAATCGCACCTACAGCCTGGCAGTCGTTTTTATTACGGCAGGCTGATGATGTTTTATCCCAAACGATGCAGTGCACATACTTTGTTGCCCGCAGGATCGCGAAGATAGGCCAGGTACATGGTGGCAGGGTTGCCGCGCGGGCCGGGTGGGTCTTCGCAGCTGGTACCGCCATGCGCTGTGCCGGCGGTGTGCCAGGCGTCTACTGCCTCTGTGGTGAGTGCATTGAAGCCCAGCGTGCCACCATTTGCGCCACACGCATCTTCACCATTGAGTGGTGTTGATAACAACAGCACCCCACTTTTCGTACGATAGATGCAACGCCCTTTGGCATCCATGATGCCGGCTTTATGGCCCAGTGCGCCCAGCGTGGCATCGTAGAATGTGCGTGAGGCATCCATGTCGTTCACGCCTACCATTACATGACTGAACATAGCTTCGGCTTCCGTTATTCTGATTGCAGGCGGTGGAGTCTACATGGAATTCAATCACCGTACAGCCGGCTGTCAACTAACAGTGGTTCATCTACCCGAGGAACACTCGTTCAACAAACCACCACGCACCGATTAGTCCGATAATGATCGAAGCCGGTATCGTGACCCACTGCCGGTAATCCGGGTGGTTTCTACACCAGAGAGCGATACCGAAGTAGGCGATGGCCACGACGGTTAACTGGCCCAGCTCCACCCCGACATTGAACCCGATCAGTGCCGGTACAAAACTATTGCCGGGCAGACCGAAGTCGCCGAGCACACTGGCGAATCCAAGGCCATGTAATAAGCCGAAGCCAAAAATCACCAGAGTGCGCGACGGGCGCAGTGTCTGGGTGAACACATTTTCTATCGCAACATAAACAATTGAGGCAGCGATTAAGGGCTCTACAATAGACCCGGGGATGGCTATCCAGCCGAGAGAACCCAGCGCAAGCGTCACGGTATGGGCCAGCGTAAACACACTGATCTGCCAGATCAGTGGTTTTAGCCGGGTCGATAGAAAAAACAAACCCAGTACAAAGAGTATGTGATCGAGCCCCTTGGGAATGATGTGATCAAATCCCACCGGGATGTATTCGATGAAGGTCTGCCATGCAGTTTTTTCGACACCGCCATTAACACTGATCAGTTCACTGATTCCATCGCTTCCTACCATGCCGGTAAATGGATTCTCAACACCGTGCTGGCGGATGATCAGCATGCCGTAGTCGGAGGGCCAGCTGACCGTCACGCCCGGGGAGCCGGCCGGGAGCGTAGCTGAAACACGGAATCTCGATGCGCGCGGCAACTCGATATTTCCTGTGTCGGGAATCGACACTTCCTCCAGTGTGAGTGTCAGCGGATCCGGCGCATTGACAGTAAAGCGCTTTGCCATCTCCGGCCAGAATTCACGGAATAGCTTCTCAAGCGCTGTTGGTGCCATTGCTCGAAACTGATCATAATCTCCGGTAGCTTCTGATTCGTCGGTATTGCTCAGTGACTCAAGATCAATACGGGCAACGAATGCCTCGATATTTAATTGAACCGCCAGGCCGATTGTGTCGTCTTCGATGACCAGGTTGCTGATTGATGGAGATACCTCATGGGCAAAGATGATTCGAGGCGGCAGTAGCAGGGCAAGAAGTGCTATGGTTATCAACACAGGTTGAAGAAAACTATACCGGCCCGAATGTGCAAATGGGGATGCTGTCATGAACAATGAATGTGTCAAATTGAATGGATTGCAGCGGTGGCTGGGCGTGTGTCTGGTAACGCTCTTTACGTTCCCTGTGTGGTCACATGAGTTCTGGCTGGAGCCCACGCAGTACCGGGTGAAGGACGGCGATATTCTAGAAGCCTACCTGCGCAATGGTGAAAACTTTGAAGGGTCGGCAAGTGCTTATCTTACCTCGCGAACCCCCCGTTTTGAATTAGTGACCAACGGTCGTACCGACCCGGTGGTCGCCCGCCTCGGTGATAACCCTGCATTAAAAATGCAGCCTGTGCAAGCCGGCTTGAACATTGTGGTTCATCAGAGCGATGCGTCTGTCATTACCTATACCCAGTGGGAGAAGTTCCAGCGGTTTGCCGATCACAAGGATTTTCCCGACGTGCTGGCACGTCACCGGGCGCGCTCGCTGTCCGAAACCCGGTTCAGTGAAGCTTACAGTCGCTATTCGAAAACACTGATCGCAGTGGGTGACGGTGCGGGTAATGATCGGGCAACGGGTTTGGAGATAGAGCTGGTATTGTTGCAAAACCCCTATGTAGAAGATATCTCTGAAGGCGTGATGGTTAAGGCTTACTATCAGGATGAAGTTCGTGCAAACGCTCAAATAGAGTTGTTTGAAAAATCACCGTCCGATGAAGTCACCGTGACCCTGCATCGCACGGATGACAACGGCACGGTGTTGCTGCCGGTTAAGCCGTTGCACCGTTATCTGGTTGATATGGTGGTGTTGCGCGAACCCGCGGATGCGCTGGCAAAAGAAAAGTCTGTTGTGTGGGAAACCTTATGGGCATCGCTTACTTTTGCCGTGCCCTGAATAGAGTGGCGGCGTTTGGATCGGGTAGCAATGGCCATCACCGCATCGGCAACGGTTACAATAATTCTGTATAGCAGATGGGTCGAATTCACTCGCTCGTCGTCCAACACACGTTCAGCTGCGCTCGATTTCGAGTTTAATGATATTGAAAGATCGCGTATCACCGATGTACGCGATATTCGTTTTGCTTTAAGTGTGGTTGCGCCGTCTTTGGAGGGAGGTTCATGCGTGTAGGCAAGGTTGTCGTCCAAAGAAATACCATACGATAGATAGAGGACGAAGACTGGCACCCGGAGCATCATTCCCACGTCGATGAAAAGCGACAGTAACTACAGCAGGTGCCCCGGGTGGATGTGAATAAACTGATACGGGATGTGTTGCATTACGGCCAGGACGGGGGCGTGCCCGTGATTGTCTGACGGTTGCTGCAACGGGATAGAGCATCCAGCCAAAGTAACCATATAGTGCAACGAAATAGAGAGGCATCTCGCCGGCCTGGTTTCAACCAGTCAATGAGAATTAAGCTAACCGTTGCAGGCCGGCCTGTCCCGGTTTGCCTGCACGCCGGCCGACCAGTCGACTGAATAGGGTGGGTGGTGTACAGCAGAAACCCATGCGTCCACGGTAACTCCGTGGACAACTCACA
>JAHDHK010000191.1:0-4173 GCA_020631335.1 Chromatiales bacterium | reverse complement strand
GGGTGGTGTACAGCAGAAACCCATGCGTCCACGGTAACTCCGTGGACAACTCACACGAACAGTGTCAATCCTTGTCATGTGTCTGTTCAAAAAGGTAATGCCGTGTTTATACAGGTCGGGCAGTGATCGTCGGTCTCAGTCGGCGCCGAGTAATTCTGAACGCAGTGCCGCGCTGCGAAGCACGGTAAAGCCACCATCGTAGTGGTCGGTACTCTCGGTTTCAGTGATCATTTCGGGCAGATCAACCAGTTGAAATGAAGGGGTAACTCGTCGCACTTGCATGGCAATGGTTGTCTCTATTGATTGTTCCATGATGTTGTCCTGATATGTGTGTTTCGATGGAACGTATTGTCTCAAAATTGAAACGATAGAACGTATAATCACGTCACATTAACTGGGAATATATTCCCAAAAAGATAAGAAATTTATTCTCTATTTATAAAATCGCAGATTTTTTAATCGGGAAAAATCAATAAAATTAATAGCTTACTGACATTTTACAGATTTCGCCCGGATCTTCGCATTACTATAGCTCTCTGGCCATAAGTGGATTGCATACAGGTGTAAGCTAAAAGCTACAGGTTCATGTAACACTCGGCTGGCAGGAAGAGACAGCGCCTTCAGATTCCGGAGAATGTCCCTATGTCATTGAACTTACCGAACAAGTCCCGCCATTGTTGATGAATTGTCTGGTCGATTTGCCCGGGGAGTGCTTCCTCCCAGGCCAGGTAGTCGCGTGAGTCCTGCATATTGCCGTGATGACGACCAGCGAATAGTGCTGACTGATCAACGGGGTCGGCGGGTGCGCCGGTGCCCGTGTGAGCGGGATCTATGTCGCTTTTATTCCAACCATAAATACCGTGCACCTGCCAGCCGTGTCCATGCAGCAGCGTTGCGGTGTCAGTGGCATGAGAGAGGTGGTTACCTATAACGGTCACGGGCCTGTTGTTTTGCGCAGTGATCGCAAGGGTTTGACTGATATTCTTCCAGTGGCTTCCGATCAGGTGTGCTGATGCGTAGGATTTTGAAGGCCGGAAATCCAGAACTTTACTGCCGGATGCGAGTTGTTGAAGTAATTGATCGGTGTTGAGTACGTGAAAAGATGCCGGCTGGTTGGCTGTTGTGTCTGTCTCTTGCGGTGCCATTGTGAGCGCAGTGTCAAGGTAAACCACACTGACCTGGTAGCCCATCATCTGAAGCCAGTAGGCCGCAAATGCTGCGCGGCTGCCGGAGCCGTGATCAAACAGAATAACCGGCACATGGTATCGGGCTATTGAGCGGTCGGTTTGCTGGATAAGGTTGGTGCCGGATACTTTTATAATTCGGTGAGTCATTGTTTGTCCGGTTGCCGCGTCATCAGATACATCAAAAAGATGTGCTTGTGCGTGTTCGGCGATAAAGTCTTCCAGCGAGTTATTGTTCAGTTCCCGGTAGTGGATATTCCACTGGCTTAAAAAATCCTTAACAGGCTCAGCATTTTCAGATTCCTGTGCGAAAAGCCGTTGCGCATTGAATTCACGCGCTAAACCGTCCAGTTGCCACGCTTGTGTGCCGCCTTTGAATATTGCAAACGGGCCGCTATACCCTGCTGCCTTCAGGGTGCAGGCACCTATAATTGAGCGGGTGCGTCCGGCGCAATGCAGCAGTGCCGTATTGCCGGTCCGGGTCAGTGCCTGTGTGTTCGCCAATAGCAGGCTGTTGGGCAGGCTTTGAGAACCTGGAATAGTGAATTGCGAATACTCGGCGGTCGGTCTTACATCGAACAGATTCGCATGTTTATGATGAGCCAGGTATTCCTGCGGAGTGATTTCGGTCAGCCCGCAGGAATGCGCGACCACTTCCCCAAAGGCTTTTGACCAGTCGTATTCGCCTTTAACGAATCCGTCGCCGAACGAGTCCGGTCGACGGGTCGGACAACGTCTGACCTTGTGATACCCCAGAGCGGCTAACGACTCGGCAGCGGCCCCGGACGGTGTATCCTGCCAGTCGAGCAGATGGATAGGAAAGTCATGGCAGGGTATAAGCCGGCTGATTTGGGTAGCCAGCACGGAAAGCGGAATGTTGGTGCTGCCAAACCAGTGGCCGTTTACATGCTCGCGGCGCTCGCGCGAATCGATCAGTGCAAATGGCTGAGCCGATTCGTACAGTGCTGCAAACAGCCCTCGACTCACTGCGTGATTACCTGTTTAAGGAATGAATAACTGTTATAGAGTTTCATAGCGACGACGCGTTATTTTGCTCATATCCATTCCCTCGATGCGAACCAGACTGGTGGGGCCTGAACGCAACGGGGCATGAAGTTCCCCTTCGTTATAGACATGCGCATCTCCAGGTTTTAGCAGATAGGTGCGAGTCGCTCGGACCCTGGCTGTAGCTTCTTCGGTATCCGGCGCTGTGCGCTCATAGTCCGTCATTTCGGTTTCACCGCGTGCCTGTGCATAGATGGCCCATGAGGGGCCGTGATCGTGGGGCAGAGACTGTTTTGCCTCCCGGTATTGGTGCGCAAAGATACAAAAACCCAGTGCTGCGTCCTGGTAAAGCAGGTCGCGCTCTCCGGTGTGTGGCGGGATCAATATGTCGATGTTCGCGGGGTCGGCGAGAACTTCAGACAAAAAGGCGGCGACTTTGGTTCTGCCTGCAGGGCCTGAATCAGTCGTTAGCAGTTGATGGCATTGTGTGGCCAGATCAGACACGGTAATCGGCATGCACGCGCTCCTGTGGCGACGAGAGTCTATATTGCATCGATAACGGTGCTTATCTTATCGGGATTATCGGTAAGAATAAATGTTATCAGCTAACACAAGTGACATGTTGCGGGGGTATTCAGCAGATTATTTATATGGATACAGCGTTCAGCGTTAACTTGGCGTCGAATAAACACATTGCTCACATGTTGTTATCACCGGCATGTTTGAATCGACGCTTTTCGACTTTTGATCTTTTCTGTAAGCACTGAATTGGTGGCACTTTTATAGACGCTTGAGGAAACTATGGCGTTAATGGTGGACAAGGGGTGTCGTCATTTTCCTATGCCCGATCGCGGTAAACTTGCCGGGGTATTGTCAATGCCCGCTCTTGTCAAAGTGGCTGTTGAGCAACAGCAGTTTACCGCTACGCGTTTACTGAAATGAGCTCGGCCAAAGCAAGTGGTGATCATAAAACACAAACAGGTTTGCGTTTATCCGTGTCTGTCTTTGCCAGTGCTGCTGAGCGTCGGTGTTTGAAAGCCGACGGCTGTACACATCGTCGCTGTTGTTGGCGCTGTTGATGTACCTATGATGAGCGGTTGATCATTTGACGATTCAATAGTTCCAGTCCGGCCAGTAGTCGTTCGAAGCGATGTTGTGCCTCAGGGCGTGTATTTAAAAACTGAAACCCGATTTGCCATTGAGAGGTTCTCTCCAGGTATCGATGGTGTTTTTTCAGTGCGGTAATGCGAAGGTCATCGTTCCAGGTTTCCACACCGAATTCCAGAAACAATGGTTTTTCATACTCCGAGACGAATTGTCCGCCGCTGTCCGTCATTGAAATTGCACAACCGGCCTTCGAGATATTAAATAGATCGCAATCGTCGAATATATAGTGTCCGGTGTTGCTACCCGGGTTTGGAATCAGTACAGAGGTTTTTATGCCCGCCGCGCCGGGAACCGATTCACGGTGATTGTTGCGTTTCTCGTAGTGGTAAAGTTTGCTGGGGATAGGCAGGCGATACATCAGGTTTTCGGTATCGCCGATCACGTTTGATGCTACCAGTCGACGTGCACTCACTTCGACACCATCAATGGATGTTTTGAGCGTGAATGCACTGCCATTGGCAATCTTTCCATGGATGGAACCGTTGCTCACCGCGTTCAGACAAAAGCAGCCGTCCTCTTCTTTGATATCTGAGACTACGGTAATGCTCGATTGATCGCTGTCTGCCGGATACACGGTAACCAACTGGTGTTTTTCCATCAGCGATCGAATAGTAGATTGAATTCGATTCTGATCTTTTAAGATAAAACTCGCTTCTTCAGGCATAAGGGACCTTGTTTGTATCCTGGGATTCGCAGCACTCAATTGTTCCCCTTATAAAGCTGGCTGGAACTCTGGATATCGGACTTCCTGTAGTGAGTGATCTAGGTGGGGTTGCCGCAGGGGCGCACCCGTGATCGCAGCAGGTACTCGATCACG
>JAHDHK010000190.1 GCA_020631335.1 Chromatiales bacterium | reverse complement strand
ACCGCACAGTACCTCGTTGCGGTGTTTCTGCACCTGTCGCTGCAATTCGGGGTCGGGTACACCCGGTGGCAGCGGTACTTCATCGTGACGATAAACGTTTCTTAAGTAGTCCGGCATTTCCATCGGAAAGTGCGGCGGGCCGTAACTCACGTATCCAAAAAAGGGTTTGTTGTCTTCGGCTGTAGCTGCGCTTTTTATAAAGTCGAGAAACTGATCAGTTTGATAATCCGGTTCATAGCGCGCTGAGTGATAAGCCTGCCCCTGATCGTCGTAATAGATTGAATCGTTATAATCGTGTCCACGATTAAAGCCGACAAAATGTTCAAAGCCAAAGCGTCTGTCCGGCGGAACAAAGCCTGGTTTCGGACCACCTTCCAAATGCCATTTGCCCACATAACCGGTTCGGTAACCGGCGTCGCGAAGACACTCGGCAAGGAATGTCTGATCGCCGCGAAGTGGAAAGTGATTTTGTATCATGCCGTGTTTCTGTGCGTACTTACCGGTGAGCATAGAGGCGCGAAACGGACAGCAGATCGGGTATGAGGTATAGGCTTCAGAGAAATGCACACCCTCACTGGATTATCTGTCTATGTGAGGTGTTTTGATCACGGGGTTGCCGCTACATCCCATCGCGTCATAGCGCATTTGATCGGGGTAGATGATTAATATATTCGGCTGTTCGCTCATGCTTTCTCTGTGGTAAACGTCGGCGATTTATCTGCGTTTGAAAAATGAGATGATGCGCTCCCACAGGATAGTCAGCAGAAGCACCGCGTAGATTGTCAGGCCGATAGGGGTATTGAAAAATTCGCTAACGCTGCCGTCGGCAATGGTCAGTGACTGTCGCAATGCGTTTTCGAGAATAGGGCCCAGTACAAATCCAATAGACAACGGGGCAATCGAATAACCGAGTTTGCGTACCACATAACCCAGGATGCCGGCACCCAGTAGTACCCCCACGTTAAAAAAACTGTTTGACACAGAATAGATACCCACAAAGCTTAACAACATCACCGTGGGTAGAATAATGGAGGTAGGCACCATAATGAGTCGCGCGGCAAACCGGATGGCGACCAGTCCGATAAACATCATCAGTACGTTGATTAAAAACAACCCGATAAATATGGAGTACATAAGATCGGGGCGTTCAGCAAACAATCGCGGGCCGGGTGCCAGTCCCTGTATCAGCAATGCACCCAGTAATACGGCGGCGGCGGGGCTGCCGGGCACACCGAGCGTGAGTGTGGGTACCAGTGCGCCGCCGACAGTGGCATTGTTGGCTGTTTCCGGCGCGACAATCCCTTCGGGGATACCGGTGCCGAATTTCTCCGGATGCGCAGATTTCCGTTTTGCTTCGGAGTAGGCGAAAAAAGCCCCGACTGCGGCGCCTTCACCGGGAATAATGCCGATGATCGTGCCTATCACTGACGATCGTAAAAGCACATCTTTCATGTTGGCCAGCTGCCTGAAGCCCGGCAGCCTGACCGCCAGACTTGCCTGCGAAAACTCTATTTTAGTGAGTGCCCGCTCGGCTCCGATCATGACTTCAGACATCGCAAACAAGCCCACCAGGAATGGCACCAGTGGCAGGCCTTCATACAGGTGGTAGCTGCCGAAGGTGTATCGTTCGGTGCCATTGAGCTCGTCAAGCCCCCAGGTGGTCAGAAAAATACCCAGCCCACCCATCAGTAAGCCCTTGGATAAACTCTGACCTGCCACGCGTACCACAACCACAAGCCCGAACACACTGATGGCAAGGTATTCGCGCGGGCCGAACTTTGCCGCCAGTTGCGCCAGTAACGGAGAGATCAGCGCCAGGCATATCACACTGAACAAGCCTCCGATAATTGAACCGGTCAGTGAGAACCCTAAGGCTTCACCGCCCTGACCGGCCTTAAACATCTTGTGACCATCCTGCACTGTGGCAATGGCAGCACCTGTGCCGGGTATACCGACTGCAATAGCAGAAATAGAACCTCCATAGATGGCGGCGGAGTAGATCCCCAGTAACAGGATTAGCGAGGGTACTGTGTCAAGATAAAAGGTAAACGGCAGTGCCAGTGCAATAGCAATCGGGGGCCCGAGCCCCGGCAGAATACCAATGACCAGGCCTGTCACAATACCGCCGACCAGTAGCAGGATGCTGACAGGCTGTGCCAGTTGAGTCAGTGCCGACGTTAGTGCTTGAAGATCACCGTACATAGTCAGGAATTATTTCGATGCATAAGGTTGGCCTGTCATACGGTTCAGGTGAACTGAATATTAAGAAGTCGAGTGAAAACAACATAAGTCAGTCCGGTGAGTGCAAGCACAATCACGTATTGCCAGACAGACCGGACCCCCATGGCCATTAAGCTCAACGGCCCGATGATCACTGCCATGGGAATAAACCCGTAATGCTTCCAGATGAAGTAGCATGCCACAGCGACGGCCATCATCAACAAGCCACGTCGTGCTTCGGCAAAACCGGCAAACACTGTTTCACCGGCATCGTTTCCGGCTTGCCCTTTAAACAGATAAAGCCCTCCGACAATCAGGGCACATACGGCAGTAAAAGCGAGTAATAGCTGTGGAAAAAACTTCGAGGGCAGTCCCGAGCTTGCCAACAACCCGCTTGCCTCAAAGCCCTGGGCAATCATACCGAACCAGACGCAGGCGATAACGATAAGTATCGTGAAAACAATGTTGGCAAGACGTTGAGTCAGCATAGTCCGGGAGTCTGTGCGGTAGAAGTCTTCGCAGCGAGAGCGAGCGCCGGCGAGGGTGTTTTTATGATCATTTGAGGCGCATAGCTATTCATACGTCACGAGAATTATTGACAAAAACGCGCCGTCAGGGCGCACTCGCAGTAGAAGAGGTTCTGCTTTGCAAACTCTTCGCTTGCACTATGCATGAGGATTCGGCCTCCAGTGTCGAATAGACAGAATGTGATTGTAGAAAAAGATGGTTGATCACCGGTAAAGTCTATAGATGCAGCTGGACACTGTATTTTTGCTTATTGCCTTGTGAATAATGCCGGTTGGGTTTGGATGGGTTCACACCGTGCCGGTTATCGGGCACGGTGCAGGTCTTCACGCATTACTTTTTATGCAGCAAACCCAAACCATCCAGAATGGGTGAATAAAGATCTTTGCCTTCCTGAATAAGCGCGGTGACGCCTTCACTGCCGTGTACCCAGTGGTAGCCGACACTCTTTGGCAGCCTGGACTGGAATTCTTCAGTACCCAGCACTTCAGAGGCAGCAAGCAGTTTGTCGATGATTTCCTGCGGAGTTCCTGCTTTCACGGCAAGGCCGCCGTGAACCCAGACGCCTGCTTCTTTACCGGCAACCGCTTCACCGACCGTGCGAACACCGGGTAAGTCTTTTTCGAAGAAAGCACGGCGATTGTTATCAAGAATGATTAATGGTCGTACCTCATCCTTATAAGCGTAGATGGAAGCAACCTGACCGACCGCAACATCAACCTGCCCGCCGACCAGACCGGCCATGGTGGCTGGAACTGTTTTGAGTGCAAGCGTTTTAAATTCCAGTCCGAACTCGCTGGCCAGTTGTACTGCAGAGAGATTAGGCGGAGCACCGAGGTTGTTCACCCCCATCGTCAGCTTTTCAGCTTTTGCACCTTCTAAAAATTCTTCGAAGGTTGTAAACGGGCTGTCTGCACGGACATACAAAGCATTAGACGCAGAAATGCTGGCGAACAGCGGGGTAAAATCTTCCAGCGGATCGTAGGGTACGTCACGTGTTAACGGAACCACCATGAAGCTGGGTGGAGACCAGTTGAACAGGGTGTAACCATCGGCCGGTGCCTCAAGCACGCTCATGGTGGCCGGAATGTGAGCACCACCGGGTTTATTAACCACATTGACCGGCACCCCCAGTTCTTTACTGAGTGCTTCGGCATTCAGACGCTGAACAATATCGGCGTTACCGCCTGCGGCGAATGACACCACGATTGTGATCGGCTTTTCCGGATACTCGGCAAATGCCGCACCGGCTGTGAGTCCCGCCACCGCAAATGCCGCGGCAAGTTTTTTCATTAACTTCATGGAATCTCCTCCAGAGTGACGAACCTGAGCCAGGATAGCCAAAGTTCTAGATATTTGTATCTTTGCTGTTCATTCGTTATTTTGTCAAGTAACAGTTGTGCCGTCGGGCTACTGATTTGAATTGCCCGACCGACAGAATTCAATCCACTGAAAAGTCTATCGCCATTTCGAACAGGTCTCCCGGATACAGCAGCACCGCTGAATAGATAAGCGCTTTGTCGGCACTGTAAAACTCCCGCACCACGCGAAACACGGCAGAGTTGACTTTGATGTCCAGCGCTTGTGCCAGATCGAAGTCGGCATAGGAGATGGTAATTGTCTGACTGGCACTGGAAACATCCACACCGATATCTTTCAGAACGGTGACAACGATTTCGCTGCCGAAGCGCTGCGGATTACGCTGAAAGATCTCATCATCCAGTTTGATTTTTACACTGCAAAACGGCTTACCGTCTTTATTGTGGATACGGTTCATGCAACGATAGCGACGGCCATCCACCTCTGAAGTTTCGACACCGGCGTCGTTGTCCTGGACTGACACCTCAAGATCCGAGGCCATAGCATGCAGCTGTGACATTTCAGCATGCATCTGCAGGCGATGGCGATGGTGAGTTTCAACTTCGCGAACAAAAGTACCACGACCTGACTGACGCTCGATCAGGCCCTCGTCTGCCAGTGTGTTCATCGCCTGCACGACCGTCATGCGCGCGACTCCCAGTTGTGCGGTAAGCTCGCGCAGAGCCGGCAGACGAGCCCCGGGTTGAAGCTCCCCTGACAAAATCTGGTGCCGGAGCATTGCAGCAACCTCGGCATGTAATGGCACGGCCTGCCGTTTCATTGATTGCAGTTTCATGTCACAATGCCTCAAGGTATAAAGGTCTAGATGTTTTGGTTGTTAGCATCATACCGAATCCAGCCGAGCTAAACGCATTACACAATAACAGCTATCCGGAGGACAATCGTGGGCAGCGTTACTGGTCACAACCTGAAGTCACTCGACGATATTGCCACTAGGCTGCGCCTGCATGTAGTTAATATGGTCGCACCGTCCGGTCAGGGCTATGTGCAGCAGGGCCTGGGGGCGGCAGATATTTTTACATCATTGTACTTTGCAGAAGCGAATCTCGATCCTCAAAAGCCGCTATGGGAGGATCGCGACCGGATCTTTCTGACCACTGCGCACAACACCGCAATCTTCTATGCCACACTGGCGGAGCGGGGGTTTTTCGATGTAAGCGATCTCAATACCTACGTGAACGATGGTTCCGCGCTTGAGATCAATTCCTGTGAGCGACTGGGGCCTTTCGTTGAAGCAACCTGCGGCTCACTGGGGCAGGGCCTGTCTGTGGCGGTAGGGTGTGCGCTGGCGGCTAAGCGACAAAACCGCCCGTCGAGATTCTATGTGATTATCGGCGATGGAGAAATGCAGGAGGGGCAGGTGTGGGAGGCCGCGATGCTCGCCGGTGCTCACGGGCTCGATAACCTGTGTTTGATTGTCGACTATAACTTCGTGCAGTCTGAAGGCCCGATGGATCTGGTGATGTCACTGGAACCGCTGAGCGACAAAATGCGTAGCTTCGGCTTTGCGGTACAGGAGGTAGATGGCAATGACATCAGCGCTTTGCTTAACGCCTACGACACCGCCCGCAACACGCCGGGCAAGCCAACCTTCATCAAGGCCAGTACGCTGATGGGAAAAGGGGTTTCCTCACTGGAGGGATTGATGTTCCACCAGCTGCGCTTCCCTGCGGCCGTGGCTGAAAGCGCCAGAGCCGAACTGTCAGAAAAACTCCACGGAGCAGACGGCGCATGACTGAACGTTTGACCAAACTTGAAGCCGCCGACTTCATCAATCGCTCTTTCAAGCCGCTGCCCCGAAGTTATGGCGATGCTTTGGTTGAAGCAGCTCTACAGGACCCGAGAATTGTCTGCCTGTCTGCCGATCTGACACCACCGACGGAAACTGATCGCTTTCGTGACGAGCTGCCGCAGCGGTATCACAACGTCGGCATTGCCGAAGCCAATATGATCGGGGTTGCCGGTGGTATGGCCAGAAGTGGCGAAATCCCCTTTGTACATAGCTTTTGCGCGTTTGTTACCAAGCGTTGCTTCGACCAGATCACTATGCAGGCCGCCTATCCGAATCTGCCGGTAAAAATTGTGGGTTTTCTACCGGGTATCACCACACTGCTCGGAGTGTCTCATCAGGCAATCGAAGATATCGCATTGATGCGTTCGGTACCGAATATGATGGTGCTTGAACCGTCTTCGGCGCAGTATCATCAGGCGGCGGTGGAAATGGCTCTGAAGCACCCGGGTCCGGTGTATCTGCGAATGAAACGTCCGGAAACACCACCGCAGGAGTCTCTTGTTCCGCAGTCTTTGCAATATGGCAAAGGCGTGGTTTGTCGTGAGGGCAGTGACGTCACCATCATTGCCTGCGGGCTCGAAGTGGCCGAAGCCTTACAGGCAGCAGAGGCGCTGGCTGAGACTGGAATCGAGGCTACGGTTGTCGATATGCCAATGATTAAGCCACTCGACAACGAACTGATACTGCAACAGGCGAAGACGACGGGCGCTATGGTGACTGTAGAAAATCACAGTGTGATCGGTGGTCTTGGCTCCGCGGTCGCAGAGGTGCTGGCTGATGCCGGTGTCGGGCTGCCGTTCAAGCGTGTCGGTGTACAGGATCGCTTCTGCGAGGGCGGGTCAAGTACCTATCTGCTGAAAAAGTTCGGACTTGACAGTCAGGCGATATATTCTGCCTGTACCGAAGTTGTTAAACGTAAGAACAAGTAACCTGACGATACGCTGACCGTGAGCTTCAATACGTCAATCTCCATCGCCGGTATCGATCTGTTTCCGATAGCCACCGGTAATGGTGTCTCTCCGCAGATGGCCATCGGTGCTATGCCGGTACGCCCGGCGCTGTTGCTGCGTATCACCGACAGCGACGGCTGCTACGGCTGGGGAGAAGTCTGGGCTAACTTTCCCCCGCGTGCGAACCTGCACAAAGCGCACGTGATTGAAGATGTTATTGCGCCTGCATTAAACAGGCTGACCTATGAGCACCCGGCAGAGATACAGCAACGGCTGCGGCAGACATTATCGGTGTACTTTCTCCATGTCGGGCAGCAACAGGTGTTCGAGCATATTCTGGCGGGAATAGATGTCGCGCTGTGGGATCTCGCACTGCGTAAGCACGGACTGAGTGCCATTGACTACTTCGATCTTAAAGTCCGTAACGCTTCTTGTTATGCAAGTTCGATCAATGCCGATGATATGCAGGACATGATTCCGCAAGCCGCAGCGCTGGGGCAGCAATATTTTAAAATTAAAATAGGCTATCAACCCGACAACGGATATTCACTGGTGGAGCGCGCATCTGCCATAGTGCCCGACGGCAGCCATGTCATGATCGACAGCAATCAAAGCTGGACGCTTGAGCAGGCAGTGACCGCGCTGCAGTCATTGCAGGATTTTTCTCCATTTTTTGCAGAAGAACCCCTGGCGGCTGATGCATCGCTGCATCAATGGGAAGCGCTGGCAAAAACGTCAGATATTCCACTGGCGGGTGGTGAGAATATCTACGGGGTGGATTCATTTGTTGCGATGGCCAATGCCGGATTATCATTCCTGCAGCCTGACGTGGCTAAGTGGGGTGGTATCAGTGGCGCGTTGCAACTGGCTGATGCATTACCGGAAGGGGTTCACTTGTGGCCGCACTTTATGGGCACAGCAGTCGGGCAGATGGCGTCGCTGGCACTGACAGCCGTGATAGGCGGTGGGGCGGTTTGCGAGATGGACTGCAACAAAAACCCGCTTCGTACACAGTTGTGTGGCAACGTCATTCAAATTACCGGGGGGCTTGTACCGTTGCATGACTCACCCGGACTGGTGCCGCAACCTGACCCGGATGCGTTAACCCGTTTTGGCGTTGCGTTAAATTAAACAGCGCCAAACCCATTGCAGGTTAACGCCGGTTTGCGGTGACTGACAAACCGCTATGCAATGCAATACGGCTATGAGAAAGTAGCGCGTAATTCAGTTGATCGGCATAACAAAATGACTGCACCCCTGCTGCAAGACGCCATACTTGATGTGCAACAACGCGTTGCCACCCTGACACTCAACCGCCACGATTTGCGCAATGCGCTGACCGGTTCGAGTCTGATCGATGACATTGTAACAACCGCCGACTGGGTGAATACATCCAGTGAGGTATCTGTGCTGATCATTACCGGTGCCGGTTCAGCTTTCAGTGCCGGCGGCAATATACGGGACATGGCGGAAAGAGGCGGCGACTTTGCCGGCAACGTGGCCGAGGTTGAAGCGCGATACCGTCGCGGTATACAGCGCATTCCACTGGCAATGCAAAATGTTGAAGTCCCTGTGATTGCCGCTGTCAACGGACCGGCTATCGGTGCCGGTTTCGATCTGGCCAATATGGCGGATATCCGCATTGCCTCTGACAAAGCCAGGTTCGGTGAAACTTTTCTAAACCTTGGCATTATTCCCGGTGATGGTGGTGCCTGGTTTATGCAACGGCTTATTGGCTATCAGCGTGCATTCGAACTGACACTCACCGGCCGCATCGTCAATGCTGAAGAAGCACTCGAACTGGGACTGGTGATGCAGGTCACCAGTGCAGACGAGCTGATGAGTACCACACAATTACTTGCACAGCGTATTGCCTCGCAGCCACCGAAGGCCACAAGGCTCACTAAACGTTTGATGAAAATGGCACAGCGGATGGAGCTCAAAGACTTCCTTGAACTTTCCGCCTGCTTTCAGGGCATGTGTCATAACGAACCTGAGCATCTGACTGCGGTCAACGCGATGCTGGAGTCCATGGAGCGCAAGTAACTTATCGACCGCGCTGGGTGGCGACATTATCAACATCAGCACTGGTGTCCCTACGGGGCAATCGACTTTACCGGACAATGGCCCCGGCCATCATTCAATCAACGTTAATACCCAGCAATTCCACGTCGAATATCAGTGTGGAGCCGGGCTGTATCTTTCCGGCAGCGCGGTTACCGTAGGCCAGTTCAGCCGGAATAAAAAAGCGCGTTTTCTCGCCTTCTACCATTAGCTGAAGACCCTCTGTCCAGCCGGTGATGACCTGATTCAAACCAAAACTGATGGGTTGTCCGCGATCTACCGAACTGTCGAACACTGTGCCATCGAGCAGCGTGCCATGATAATGCACCTTTACCTTGTCAGTTGCTGTCGGGTTTATGGTTCCGGTTCCCGGTGTGAGTACCTGGTACTGCAATCCGGAAGCCGTGCTGATGACACCTTCTACGCTGCTGTTCTGTTGCAGAAATGCCTGCCCGGCTTCGATGTTATCTTTGGCTTTTCCACGATTGAGGACAGGCTTGACCAGAAACCAAAGGGCTGCGATGGCTAGTAAAACAAGAACGAATTTCATCTGAATGATGCGGCGCTTTTTGAGAAAACCCGAGTGTATCTGAATCTGTCTCTGCATCCTAAAACGGTTGCTGCGCAGGAGAGTGGCAGTGCGTCGGCTAACCCGGCAAACACAGACTGGCAAACATAGAGCAGGGCAGCTTATCTTCGATGGTGTGCCTTAGCTCGGAATATCCGGCTGGGTCTGGGGCGGCTTGACTCGAAATCCGGCGCATATCCGGAGGAAACTGTGACAGGGATCTCTTTATTGCCCGGCCTCACGTCGCACACTAAACTGATTTTCCACCGCTTAACTCCCTCGCCAGAAGAACATGATAAAACCAGTCCACCATTGCCTGTTGACCGCCGCATTTTTCGCAACGACCAGCGTGTCGCTGGCTGGCGAGCAGAACAAAAAATTGTCGGTCAGTGAGATCGAAGCCCGGCTAGCCGGTTTCAATGTCGTTTTGGTGAACGCATCGTCGACCACTGATTCGCAAAACACTGCTGACGCCGAAGAAGACAGTGGCAGCGAAGTCTATTCCGGTGTACTGGTCACTCTGCAGGAAGTATCTGTTGACACGGCGGAAGCCGACGCTGAGTCTGCGGAACAAATTGAAACTGCTGCCGACCAGGCAGAGGCCACCGCTGAAGCGGCAGCCGGGCAGGCTTCACAGGCGGTCGCTGATGCCGCACCAGCTGCTGAAGAAAAGGCAGCAGAGGTCAAAGAGGCAGTAAAAGCCAAAGAGGCGGCAGACGTCAAAGAGGTAGCCGAAGCGGAAAGTAAGCCTGCTGCTGAAAACCCTGCGTTTAAAGCCGTGGTCGAAGCAATGGCCCCGCAAGCGCCGGCAAAGCCCTTTGAAAAATCCCGTTTTACTTTTTACATCAGCGATAAAGTTGCATTTGCGCAGATCGAGCAGAACACCAACCGTTTTAAACTGGAAGACGGGCGGGCGCATGTGGCAGTGCTCTACAGTGAAGAGCGTGACTCTGTGCTTCACACAGGTCTCAGCCTTGATGCGTCATTGACCAAATCATTTCGACTGGCCTTCGGTATGCGTGCTTATATCGCATTACTGGGCGAGGAAAACTCTGACGCATTCGCTGCAGCTTTCGGCGCCGAAGCTGCCTACCAATTGCCGTTCAAAGCGCTTCCTCTGGAGTTTTCTGCCAGCCTTTACCATGCCCCTGACATTCTGACCTTTGGATCAGGTGATCGTGCTCTCGATGCACAGATTGATGTCGCGGTACCTTTTCGTTCTAAATCGGCGATCTTTGCCGGTATTCGGTTCCTGCAGATCGATGTGAGCCCGGAAGATGTAGAGGTCGACAACCGCCTGCATGTCGGCTTTCGTTGGGATCTTGACTAGCCGCAAAAACACGGACCTTGCTGCGTATAAAGTTATTCGCTTACCGGAATGCCGCAGAGTTAATCTGCAAGCCACGGGGCACAGGTTGCCTTTAAGCGAATTTTATAGCATTAAAGGGTTTACTACCGGCATTCAAGTCTCAGAGCAGTGGCAGTCAGCCACTGCTCGCTGTTCTTTTAATCGCCTGATAACAGCACCTGCAACAGCACTGACGTAAAACCGTTAAGCGCAATGGATGGCAGCGGGTTCTGTTGCAGCTGCCAGACGTTCAATTCTGTATAAATTTGATTCCGGCAGAATGAAGTGGCCGGTATTACACTGATCGTTCTGTTTTTCACTACCGAGGGTCAGTGACCCATTTGAGTCGCAAGCCAGGCTTTGGCTGCCTTGATATCATCGAACGCGGTACTTTTTGAGATGTTCAGTTGCTCGCCGATTTCCTCGTAGGTCAGCCCGCCGAAAAACAGCAGCTCGATCGCTTTCGCTCCACGCTCGTCGAAC
>JAHDHK010000004.1:32811-54671 GCA_020631335.1 Chromatiales bacterium | reverse complement strand
TTTGAACTCAATTCTACGGGGCGTTCTGACGTACCATCGCAGGAAAACAAACCGGCGAGTAGACAGCCACTGAGGCTGAACATGAGCATGTTGGAAAACGACGTATTACACGATGGCGATGACATAAAAAATTGCCTGATATGCGAGAGGTCGGCCCTCATCATTGCGATGCGAATTGCGCACGCTGAATCATCTTATCGTCATGACGTAAAGGTCGCAAGTTATTTCAGCGTGCCCGGGATTGAAGAGGCCTGCGGTTCTGGAAATAGCGGGTGTGTGATTTCGCAGCCTTCGATCACTCGTGCAGTTGGCAGACGATCGTATTGACCAGAGCGTCAGTATGATCAGTAAAGTAGCGTTTGATTCGCTCCTCACACATTGTTTTACACTTTTTTGTGATAAAAAAGAGGTGAGAAAAACCTGCAGTTTAAGTGTTTTACGAATGCGTTCTGCATTGCTGACTGTCGATACATTCAGGCCCCGGCACAGTCAATGGCGAAATACGCAACAGCCATTAATTCTCCGGATTTCCGTTTGAGGTTCCGGAACTCGCTGCTTGCTTTATGCGTGGCTGAGAGCATTGTCGTTTTACTGCAAAAGATAGTGCGGGTGCGGCTTGACCCGCACAGTCGGAAGCAGATAGCATTTTGAGACATCGCTTACACGCCAAGTTAATTTCTTATTCTGCGCGACTGAACGTGTAAGTTCGGTGTGTGTCCCGGTTTTTCGGGGCGGAGCTGCACTGTAATGTGCTGCTGTACATTTTGAATCCGGAGGTTGTAATCGATTCTCAATTCAAGCCGGAGCCGTTGAGCTGGCTCTATCAGCCACCTGCCGGCGGGTTCGATTCACGTTCGAGAACCTACCGCGGGTATGACCGTTCGCGCAGAGTCAGAACACTACGGCCTGCACGACCTGTGTGTGTTGAGGTGCTTGACGGTGATTTAATTTCTTTGACCAATGTTGATGGCGCCACGCCGGTGCTACTCATTGCCGTAGGGGGTGATGGCGCAAACCATTTTTCAGCCATCGGTCTGGCAGCCAATACGCAGATATCACTGCACACGGATTCAACGGCTGCCGCCAGTGGAATTGCACAGATCGCACAGTGGTACAAAGCCCATGGTGGAGCGGAAAAACTCGGTGAATTGAAGGCGGTCAGGGTGTTTGATGGTAAGACCGCGGCCGGTGAGGTTTTCACAATCAAAGCCACCGAAGCCGTGACCTTATGGATGCTGGTGGATCCGGCGCACAGTGTAACCGATGATTTGTTGCTTGCCGGTGGTATGGGTGGTGCGGTCAGCTTTGAACATGTGCGAGGCGGTAAGTCGGCAAACACGCTGCCCGAGCCGTTCGGTGAAGTGCGTGATGAGTTTACGGTGTCTCGAGGGTCTGCTCAGGCGTATACCGTTGAGGCGGGTGAGACGATTCAGATAATTGATGTGGACGGTCAGCAGTGTTCAGACTTTATGGCCATGAATGCGCGGGCACTGGAACAGGGGCAGGAGCGCTTTATCGACTCCACGGTCACCCGTTCTATGGTCAGAGGGGCCTACCCGATTCCAGGTTTATTCGACAAATTCTTTGATCAGGACATCCGCCCGCTGCTGAAGCTTAAACAGGATACGGTTGGTCGTCACGACACCTTTGCCTATGCGTGCACGGCACGCGGTTATGAAGAACGCGGCTTCTTCGGACACTTGAACTGTTCTGACAACATCAGCCATGCGTATAAAAAATACGGCATTGCACCACGTGCGGCGTGGCCTGCGATCAACTTCTTTTTTAATTCGTGGATTGACCATGGTGACAACCTGATTCAGTCCGACGAGGCGTGGTCACAGCCCGGTGATTACATAGCGCTGGAAGCCATGAGTGATCTGGTGGCAGTGTCGACAGCCTGCCCTGATGATGTGGACCCGATTAACGGTTGGAATCCGACGGATGTGCATGTGCGCATCTATCGAAAAAATACTCCGGTCAGACACGCGGTTGCCTATCGCAGTGAGCCGGATGCGGAGCCTATATTGACTGAACATTCTGCGTTTCACGAAAGAACCAGCGCGCTGACGCGACACTACGGTGTGGCGCGTGATCTGTGGCTGCCTCAATCTTATGAATCTACCCGTAGCCATGAAGAGTACGATGCCTGCCGCACGGCGGTGACCATTCAGGATATGTCTTCTATACGCAAGTTTGACGTGCTCGGGCCGGATGCGGAAGCCTTGTTGCAAATGGCGCTGACGCGCAACATTAACAAGCTCAGTGTTAACCGCGGCATTTATGCATTGATGTGCGATGAGACGGGTTGCGTGATTGATGACGGCACGCTTTTTCGCTTAACGCCCGATACCTTCCGCTGGTGCTGTGGATCGGATGACAGTGGTTTGCAGTTAAAGACCCTTGCAGAGGCAGAGGGGCTTAATGTCTGGATTAAGTCGTTGTACAGCGCCATGCCTAACCTCGCTATACAGGGGCCGAACAGTCGGGAGCTGATGAAGCGAATCAGTTTTACCCAGCCGACGCATACCGATGTCGCCCGGCTGCGGTGGTTCGGTTCGACAGTTGCGCGTTTGCACGATCGCGAAGGCGAGCCTTTTCAACTGACCCGCAGTGGTTACACCGGTGAGTTGGGCTATGAGATCTTTTGTCATGAAAAATCGGCAGTGGCTATCTGGGATGCAGTGATGGAAGCCGGGGCTGATCTCGGTATAAAACCGATGGGTCTGCAGGCGCTGGATACTATTCGCATAGAGGCAGGGTTAATGGCGGCCGGTGCCGAGTTTGCACCCGATGTCGATGCCTTTGAAGCCGGCCTAGGTTTCGCTGTAGATTTGAATAAAGAGCAATTTGTCGGTATCGACGCCCTGAAGCGTAACTCTGTGAGTCCGCGTCGCGTGCTTAAAGGGCTGCGTTTCAAGGGTCATGAGATGCCGAATCATGGTGACCCGGTGATGGCTGGTCGCCGCCAGGTGGGGGTGGTCACAAGCGCTACTGTCTCTCCGGCACTTGACTGTGCGATTGCAATGGCCCGACTGTCGGTCGAGCATGCACAAGTCAATACTGAAATTGAGACCGGCAAGCTCGACGGCCATGGCAAAAGACTGATCGCAGAAGTGTGCGACATTCCGTTTGTCGATCCGACGCGCAGCCGCGCCAGAGCTTGAGCCGGTATTGCAGGGTGTGAGTAATCAATCTGCTGCACTGGAAATTAGGGAATTAACTGAAGATCAGTCATTACCTGTTTGATTTCTGTTTTTGTCTTTGCGGTTAACGGAACAATTGGCAGGCGGCAGGTATCTTGACACAAGCCGAGTAGCGAACAGGCATATTTAACGCCTGCGGGGCTGGGCTCTCGAAACAGGGCGCGGTGCAGTGGCATCAGTCGTTGCTGCAGTGACAGGGCCGTTTTAAAATCACCGGTGGCACAGGCGGTTTGCATTTCAGCACACAGGGCCGGCGCGACATTGGCGGTGACCGAAATGCATCCCTGTCCGCCGTGTGCATTGTAGGCGACTGCGGTCGGGTCTTCACCGGATAGAAAAACAAAATCATCTGACGCAATAAGCAGACTTTCTCTGATGGGCCTTGATAGATCACAAGTGGCGTCTTTTACACCGATGACGTGATGCAGTGACGCGATACGGGCCATGGTTGCAGGCTCGATATCAATAATGGTTCTGGGGGGGGACGTTATAGGCAAATATCGGTAGGCGAGTCGCATCGTTCAGTGCATTGAAGTGCTGATAGATACCCTCCTGATTAGGCCTGTTGTAGTAGCCCATTACATGCAGTGCGGCGTCGACCCCGATGGCTGCGGCGTTGTTGCTGTACTGAATGGCCTGCGCCGGATCGTTAGCGCCTGCACCGGCAATGACCGGCCGCTGTCGGGCAGTTTCGCTGACGACGGTTTCCAGCACTTGCTGATATTCTGTTTTCGATAGTGTGGAAGCTTCACCGGTAGTGCCGGTGGGTACCAGGCCGTGCGTTCCATTTGACAGGTGGAACTGCACCAGCTTTTTAAGCGCAGGTAAATCTACCGAGTCGCCATTAAATGGTGTGATGAGTGCGACGAGTGAACCGTGATACATGTGCTGATCCTTGTGTTGGCGGCAGCAATCGGTTCCCTGAAAATGAAAAAACCCCGGGAGCCGATGCAGGCTGCCGAGGTTTAGTGTTGAGTTGACCTTTGCTCCTACATCCGGACGTGTTTGCACGCCGGTTTTTTGGAGACCGGTTTATTTTTGAGTGGTTGAGAGCGCTTGTTCATGCTGAGCACGATAGGAGTATTCTCAGAGATTGTCAAACCTGCCCGGGTGGAGGAAATCCGTTCTGCCCCGGGAAGTCGAGGGCGAGCCGGCGGGCATTAGGCATCTTCAGCCACAGTCGCAACAGCTTGCGTTGCCGGTCGGGCTGATCGAAATCTTCAAAGCCGGTTCGCGAATGCATCACCGCATAGTTGTTGGCAAACAACATATCTCCCGGTTCCAGCATCAGATCAAGGCGCATGTCATCGCGATGGATAATCCGGTCGAAACAGTCCAGCGCTTCAACTTCTACAGTTGATAAGGGCTGACCCTGATTTTCATGTTCGAGCTCTATGTATTTTCGCAGGTAGCGGCAGGTCAGTTTGTTATCGTGATAGCTGAACAGCGGCGAGCGGTTGATGCCGTCACCCAGATGCGCGTAGGGCATTGACCGGTAGAACAGTCCCAGATACTCCGGGTGATGCTTCAGCATTTTGTTATACACCGCACCGCCGCTTACGAGGCTGGTCAGCCCGCCTGTTTTTGCTTTTCTAATGCAGATGAGGCCGAACACATCTGACAGATCAGTATGGTATGGCAGGTAGTCATTGGTTTCGTAGACACGTGTGTTTTGACTGTTTTTGTCGCCGACGTTCATGACCTTGCCGAGCAGGTCTCCGTTCGGGTTCTGATAGACCGGCGTACCCAGATGTAAGCCGATGCCATAGTACAAAGTTTCTATTTCTGATTCGCTATACAGATCGATCGGCAGTCCCTTCAGCACAAAGAATGCTCTGCCGTTTTCCAGTTCTTCTGCCAGTGAGGCGAAGAATGTATGTTGTGAATCCATTGGGAAATCGTGTTTAGTAAAATCGGGATACGATAATGCGTTTGATTTCAGGTGGGTCAGTGCCTGATCTAACGCGCTGATGAATTCGGGTGTCAGCGCTTTTAACCAGCTTTGATCGGCATTGATTTCGCTGGCGTTCCAGGTGGCAGGGCCTGTGGCGGGTTGTTTGAGAATACTCACTTTAGCGATGATCTCCTGCGGGTCAGGTAACAGCTGCGCCGTCCAGTAAGGTGCCTTCAAACCGGAGGCCTGCTATATCTAGTGCGGCCGTTAGACTACCTTGTTTTTGTAACTCTGTAATAGTGTGCGGGTTGTGTATAGTCACCAGCGCGAGTGGTTTGCCAATGCGGTAGCCGAACGCGGCTGACGTGGATTTGCCGACTATTTCATCGTGAATGTAAACCGGTTCACTGCCGAGTGGCACAGCGGTGGTGTCGTTAAGAATGAATGTTGCAATATAAGTTTGCAGTGCCTGTTGCTGCAATTGCAGTAACGCTTCACGGCCGATAAAGTCAGTCTCAAAGTCCACTGTGCGCAACAGGCCACTATGGACGGGGCTGATGTCTGTGTCCAGGTCGTGACCATAAGCCAGAAAGCGTTTTTCTATACGCATAGATGTTTGTGCAAAAATGCCTGCTGGTTGCGCACCGGCATCAATCATTTTTTCGCACAGTGTTTGTGCGTAATCTTTCGCACAGGAGATCTCCCAGCCGGGTTCGCCTACGTAGGATAGTCTGGTGGCACGGACATCAATGCCCGCCATTGTGGCTGTGGTATGTCGGTAGAATCGCAGTTCATCAAGACCTTCAGCACCCAATGAGGCGGCAATTGCGGAAGCATCGGGCCCCATCAGTGCAAATACGCCGGTATGGTGAGTAACATCTTTTATAGAGACTTGTTCGGTGCTTAGCTGTTGCCGCCTGAACCAGGCGATATCGCGTTTGATTGCCGAGCTGCCTGTGTACAGTACATAGGATTCGTCAGTGAGGCGGAGTGCGGTGAGGTCGCTTTCGTAGCCGCCGCGTGTGTTAAGCACTGCCGTGTAGATGGCGCGGCCCGGCTCGCAGGCCATGTTGTTGGCGCACACCCGGTTAAGAAACTGCTCAGCGTCTGCGCCGTCTACAGCGATCTTGCCGAAAGAGCTTGAATCGAACAGGGCAGCCTTCTGGTGAGCGCAGTGGACTTCGTGTGCTACCTGTTTGAACCAGGCCGGTTTTTGTAACGTGAGTGCCGGTGCTTCTTTTTTATTAAAATACAGTGGTCTTTCCCAGCCGTAGAATTGACCAAAATGCGCGTTATGCTGTTGCCACAGTGTATGGCACGGTGTCAGTGTCAGGTTGCGGGCAGTGGACCACTGATAACCGGGATAATGTATAGCGTAGTGTTCGCCAAGTACCTGAGGCACGCGTTCAGCGAGCAGCTTTGCCGAATTGAAGCACGCAGCGAATCGCTTTGGATCGGCCTCGTGCAGATCAGTCGGGGTGTAGCCGTCGACAATACAGTGTGCGAGTGCCATACCTGCGCCACCACCGGTTGCCACCCCGACGGAGTTCATGCCGCAGCCAAGAAACAGGCCCCGGGTTTCTGCTGTTTCACCCAGTAGAAAAGCACCGTCCGGTGTAAAGCTTTCAGGGCCGTTTAACAGCATGCGAACTCCGGCATCTGCAAGACACGGCAGTCGGTGCAGCGCATTTTCCATCATCGGCTCAAAGTGATCCCAGTCTTCCGGCAGTAGCTGGAAAGCAAAGTCGTCGCTGAGTGACTCCGGTGGCAGTGGTTTTCCCATCGGTTCAAAACACCCGACCAGCAAGCCACCGGAATCATCTCTGATGTATAAATGGCTGTCGTGATCGGACAGTGTGGGCAGATTGCCTTCAATGCCATCGATCGGTTTGGTCAGCAGATAAAAATGCTCACATGGATACAGCGGCACATCTGCATGTGCCATAGCGGCAACCTGCCGGCTCCACAAGCCGGTGCAAATAGCAACGGCATCACAGCGTATCCGGCCACCGGTAGTCTCCAGGGCTTTGACCTTGCCCTGTTCGGTGGCGATGCCGTTGACGGCTGTGTTTTCAAAAATTTTTGCACCGCGAGACTTTGCCCCTTTTACCAGGGCGGCACACAAGTCTGACGGGCTGACTCTGCCATCGTCCGGTGACCAGACTGCACCGATGATGTCTTCAGTGTTGACCAGCGGCCAGCGCTCTTTAACTTCATTAACGTTGATTGAGCTGGCATTGATATTATACAGATGTGCTAATGACTCCTGACGCCTGATGTGGGTAAGACGGTCGTCATTGGTTGCAATCGATAACGACCCTTTGTTGATCCAGCCGGTCGCCAGTCCGGTTTCTGCTTCGAGTGTGCTGTACAGTGAAACAGAGTAGCGGATCAGGTTAGTGAGATTGCGTGTAGAACGAAGTGCCCGCACCTGTGCGGCCGAGTGCCAGGTAGTGCCTGAGGTTAGCTGGTTGCGTTCGATCAGAATGGCATCACTGACGCCGAGTTTAGCCAGATGGTAAAGTGTTGAGCAGCCCATAATGCCGCCGCCAATAACGACGACAGACGCTTGTGAAGGCAGCGTTTGCTCAGTGTTCGGTGCAGTCATGCTAAGGCACTACCGTTGTACAGTGTTGAATCAGAGTTTACATTTTTTCTTTGCTCATCTGTTTTTGTTCGATGTATCAACGTGAATATGTTCTGCCGGTATCAGCATTTCTGGTGGCCGGTTTTCAGGCTTTGCAGTATTTGTTTGCAGTAATCTGAAGTGGTTGGCGCAAAACAGCGATGCAGCTTTTGCCTGCACGCTCTGGTGTTGGCGATGAAGTCGTTAATGCACGGGCGGGGGTCATCCGCAAGTCGTACTTTCAGGCAGTGCAGAGATTCGAACAAGTTTGTAGCAACAGTTATTACACAATAATGGTTTGCGGTCATCGACCGGGGGCCGGTGCGGTGGGTTTATGCGCACCGATTTTTCCGGATATTTGCAGTATCTGGCTGCAGAGCGGTAATTACGGGCGTAAACTGGCAAGTACCCGGTGCACAGGTAAATCCGGCTGCTGGCAATATAACAATCGATAAATTAACATAGAAAAATAACGCTTGTTATAAGTGGTGTCGCAGCGTTTATACTGCGTCCCACAGGAGTAGTTTTTACGCACACGGATGTCCGGACTTGAATACCCATTTTCGGCACGCCTTCCCAAAGGGCTGTCAACACTGAGGAAAAATCATGAAAAGACGTTTACTCGCGCTGACAACGACGCTTGCAGCCACTATGCTCAGCACCACAGCCGCCTATGCAGCAGAGTGCACAAATGATGTCTGGAAACGGGTCATGGAGCGCGGCAAGGTGGTGGTCGGTGTAAAGGCTGACTATAAGCCATGGGGATATCGGGATACCGATGGCAGTATTATCGGCATGGAGATCGATTTCGCACAGGCTGCCGCTGATGCAATGGGCGTCGAGCTTGAAACCGTAGCTGTGCAGTCTTCCAATAGAATGCAGTTTCTTGAGCAGGGCAAAATCGACATGATGATCGCCACCATGTCTGATCGTGCCGATCGACGTGAGATTGTCGGTATAGTACAGCCTAACTACTATACCTCCGGTACCAATATCATGGCTCCGAAGGCACTGGGTTTTACCGAGTGGGAAGACCTTCGCGGCAAGCCTGTCTGTGGCAAGCAGGGTGCATTCTACAACCAGGTAGTGACCGAACGTTATGGTGTTGAGGTTGTGGCTTTCACTGGTAATGCCGAAGCCAAGCAGGCGCTGCGTGATAAAAAGTGTGTTGCCTGGGTATATGATGATTCATCAATCGGTTCTGATCTTTCTTCCGGTGAGTTCGAAGAGTTTGAAATGCCGCTGGCATCAGAAGATGACAATCCCTGGGGCATGGCAGTACCACTTGCTGAAAGAGACTGCGTATTCGGTAACTTTATGTCCGGACTGACGTTTAACATGCATCAGTCAGGCAAGTTGATCGAACTTGAAGAAAAGTGGGGCATTCAGGCGACGCAGTATCTTGCTGACAAAAAAGATCAGTACGGTGACTGGCTGGCCAAGTAGGCCACTGCCACCGGGTGTTTACATTAATGATTGACCTGAAGGGGGCTGTGCAGCCCCCTTTTGATTTCCAGTCGGCGAACTGATCATGCTTGAACTGTTTACAGAGTTTTTCCGACAGCTTGCCGAAGATCATCCGCGCTGGAATTTCATTTTCTTTTATGAGCCGCGGCAGTGGGAGCGGATACTCAAAGGAATCAGATATACGCTGTGGTTGTCGGTCGCGTGTGTGATATTTTCAGTCATTATCGGTGTGGTGGGTGCATGGCTGCAGAATTCGTCTTCGGTGTTTGTGCGCCGCTGCGTTGCCGGGTATATACAGTTCTTTCGTAATACACCGCCGTTTGTACAGTTATTATTTTTTTACTTCGCACTCGGACAGTTTACACCCGCGGTGACCGGGCCCGATGGCTGGACCGAAGTGCCGATCGTCTCCAACGTAGGCTGGGCAATTATTTCATTGTCGTTTTTTGCCGGTGCCTTTAACGTGGAAATATTCAGAAGCGGGATTGAAGCCGTTCCTGAGTCTACACAGGAGGCCGCGAGCGCCCTGGGGTTTTCCCGTTTTCAAACCTTTAAAGACATTGTATTGCCGCTGGCATTCAGAGTATCGCTGCCGGCGCTGAACAATAATCTGGTTAATCTGGTAAAAACGACGACACAGGCGATTGGTATTGCCGTGCCTGAGTTGTTGTATCAGTGTGTGACTATCTGGAACGATTTTCCCAGTGCGATGTATCCAACGATGCTGTTGTTGTTTGTCACCTTTATCGCATTGGTGGGCGTGCTGGTCTTCGGCATGCACCGGTGGGAAAAAGCCATGCAGATACCCGGTTACGGACATTGATTATGCGACAGGCTATCCCGGGTGTTGATTCAAAACCGACCACCGATCTGCCGGTGCTTAAACCCTACAAAATCAGTCGAAGTTCATCGATCACTGATTTGCAGTTTTCACGCTGGCTGATTTCTATTCCGGGCTGGCTGTGGCTTTCGTTGCTGGCCAGTGTGCTGTTGTGGCCGGTAGTTGCCTCTGCGGCGACTGAATACACGATGGGACAGGCCTTTGAAGCACTGTATAGATGGATTCCCTTCATCGTGACCGGCGGATTTCTGTTTAATGTGCTTATTTCCTTTTTTGCGATGCTGATTGGTACTGCGGCCGGTGTGGTACTCGGGTTAATGCAGATATCACCGTCCGCTTTTATTCGCTGGCCGGCAATGGTCATTACCCAGACTTTTAGAAATTCACCCTGGCTGGTGTTGTTATTTATTGTATTGCTGGCGCTGCCGTTTGAAGTCGAAATAGCCGGCAAAATTATACGGATTCCCGACTGGATGAAAGCGGTATTCGGATTGTGCCTGCCGATTATGGCGAATATCGCTGAAGTAGTCCGTGGCGCGGTAAACTCGGTGCCCAGCGGGCAATGGGAAGCAGCTGAATCGCTGGCCTATACCAGGCAACAAACACTCTGGCAGGTCATTCTGCCGCAGTGTTTTAAAAGGATGATTCCCCCATGGATGAACTGGTATGCCATTTTGACGATGGCAACACCACTGTGCTCTCTGCTTGGCGTGGAAGAATTGATCACCCTGAGCAGGCAAGCCATTGAAGCCGAAAATAACCGACCGGAACTTCTGGTCCCGTTTTACGGTTTTGCGCTACTTATATTTTTTGCTTATTGCTATCCGATTGCGCGGATAACCATCGCAATGGAACGCCGCTACGCGGTGAAGCTATAACCTTGGGCGAGACATCAATGAATAATTCCTGGAGTGCGGATCAGCCCATCGTGTCTATTAAGGACGTGCACAAGTCCTTCGGAGATCTGGAGGTATTAAAAGGGGTTACTTTCGACGTAATGAAAGGGGAGGTTATCTGTATTATCGGCCCATCCGGGTCAGGTAAGTCAACGCTGATCCGATGCATTAACGGCCTCAACGATATTAATTCCGGCTCAATTACGGTCGAGGGGCAGGAAGTCCATGCCCCGAATCTGAACAAACTCGAGCTGCGTAAAAAAGTCGGTATGGTGTTTCAGCAATACAACCTCTTTCCACACAAGACGGCACTGCAAAATGTGATGATGGCACCGATCAAGGTGTTGAAGCAGAACAAACAGGATGTCGAAAAACGGGCCCGTGCGCTGATGGAGCAGGTGAATCTGCAGGGCAAGGAAGACAGCTACCCCGGCGAGCTCTCCGGCGGCCAGCAACAGCGTGTTGCGATTGCCCGCTCACTGGCCATGAACCCGGATGTGATGCTGTTTGACGAAGTCACAGCCGCACTTGATCCGGAGACTGTAAAAGAAGTACTGGTGGCGATAAAGGATCTGGCCCAGTCGGGAATGACTTGTATTCTGGTCACGCACGAAATGGGTTTTGCCCGCGAAATTGCAGATCACATTTATTTCACCGACCGTGGCGTGATCGTTGAACATGGTCCCCCGGCGACGTTCTTCACTGAGGCATCGGATCCGCGCACCAGAGAGTTTCTAAGCCAGATTCTTTAGTCTGCATTAATCATCAGCATTTGGTGTAGCGGTAAATCAGGCCATAAAAGCCGGCTAGTCGACCGTGAAGCACGCCCCGCCACGAGCGTTTCACAGTTGTGCTCAGTGCTGTATATAAAAATATTTTCCGGTATTTTCAAGTCGCTGACAGATGCTCAGGCGTTGTTCGTTATTTGTGGTAATCAGCCATATTGAGTAACGATGGCTTTGGCTGAAGTTGTACGATCGGTGTCGCAATTAGTACCTGCCTTGCTTTATGGTTTGGCCTTGTTTGTGATATTTGTTGCACTGCAGAGTGTGCGGAGCTATACGCTTTTTTTTGCCTGCTCTGTAACTTCAATCGGCCTGGTTTACAGAAGTGTTCCGGAGTGTGCTCATGTCTGAATCGTGTTATCGCGAGTATCGTAAAATAGACCCGTCGCAGGGTAGTGTTCTGGCTGACGGATCTCCGAATAATGATAATCGTATTGAGATCGGCCCGACGCAGCTGGCATTTAAAGAATGGCAAGCGGCTGGTTTGCAATTGCCCGATTTACCATCTATGCGGGAACATCGCTGGCGTCGATTGACTCAACATATTGTTGATCGTGACTATGGCGGGTTGCTGTTGTTTGATCCGCTGAATATTCGTTATGCCACTGACAGTACCAATATGCAATTGTGGAATACGCACAACCCGTTTCGTGCAGTGCTGGTTTGTGCCGATGGCTACATGGTGATTTGGGATTATAAGAACTCTCCGTTTCTATCGACGTTTAATCCTCTGGTGAAAGAGCAGCGCTCCGGCGCTGATTTGTTTTACTTTGACCGTGGTGATCGGGTTGATGTCGCTGCTGATACTTTCGCTAATGAAGTCCGGGTGCTGGTTGCAGAGCATGGCGGTAATAACAAACGCCTGGCTGTCGATAAGATCATGTTGCATGGCCTGCGGGCACTCGAAGCGCAGCAGTTTGAAGTGATACCCGGTGAAGAGCTGACTGAAAAGTGCCGATCGGTGAAGGGGCCGGATGAGCTGCTGGCGATGCGATGTGCGGTCCACGCCTGTGAAACGGCGGTCGGGTTAATGGAAGACTTTGCCCGTGAACACGTACCGGCGGGTAATGTTTCTGAAGACGATATATGGGCGGTACTGCATGCAGAAAACATCAGGCGCGGCGGAGAATGGATCGAGACGCGACTGCTGACGTCGGGCCCGCGAACCAATCCGTGGTTTCAGGAGTGTGGTCAGCGCATTTGTCAGAACAACGAAATCATCAGCTTCGATACCGACCTGGTCGGAACCTATGGTATTTGCTGTGATATGAGTCGAAGCTGGTGGATCGGTGATGAGTTACCTCCGGCGGAGATGGTCAGTGCCATGCAGCATGCACACGAGCACATCATGACGAATATGTCGTTGCTTGAACCCGGTATGAACATAGAAGCGCTTGTCAGACAGTGCCATGAGCTTAAGCCGGAGTATCAGCAATTGAAGTACGGATGTTTTATGCACGGGGTGGGTTTGTGTGATGAGTGGCCGCTGATGGCTTATCCGGATCAAATGGTGCCGGGGGCGTATGACTATGAGTTAGAACCGGGTATGGTGCTCTGTGTTGAGGCACTGGTGAGTCCGGAAGGTGGCGACTTTTCGATTAAGCTTGAGGATCAGGTGTTGGTGACTGATGATGGCTTTGAAAATCTGTCACGTTATCCGTTTGATGAACGCTTGATGGGAAAGCGATAACAAAAAATCATGGGCATGCTTAACTATGCAAATAGTATCGAGTGATGCGTGTTAACAGAGGTGCTTTATAAGCGACTTCGGGACTGCTTGGCACATGTTCATTTGTTCGTGGGAAGCAGCAGTAGTTGGCTCGTCTTATCCCGGCGCGCTGGCAGGTAGTGACAGGGGAGCCATCCCTCTGACGGGCGCTGCCTGTGCCTGTGGCTGGAATCTTGCGACCGGGTAAGTTCTAGACCAACGAATGTATTCCAGTTTGTGATCGAGCCATTGCTTCGTCAATTGTGCTTTTATAGATCGGATGACCGAGGAGGTCGTGTGGCTGGTATACGATGGCTGAATTGTGAAGACTAGCCATAAGTGGCAGGTGGTTTGTCGGGAAGATCTGCCTCAGGCTGATAAATCAACCTTGTTGCAGCAGATTGAATTGATGCAAAAGGTGCTGGATACGGCAACTGATCGTGTCAGCCTGGTGTGTAGAGACGGTTATCTGGTATACACCCTCAATTCGGTTGCCAAGGTTTACGGCAAAACGGTAGAAGAACTGGTCGGCACGCATCAATCCGAGCTGTTTGGTGCTGATGTCTATGCAAGTCATATAGAGCCCGCTTTTCAGCGTGCGCTCAACGGAGAGGAGATACAGGAAACCGCGCTGATTCAGTTCAAGGTGGATTCCAGTGACAAGTATCAGACTCATCTGGACTTTATGTTGTCGCCTTGGCGCGGATCTGACGGGGAGATTATCGGGGTAATCTACCGTGTACTCGATAAAGAGCGCCATATACTCGATGAGGAATTGGCGCTTACCCGCCAGCAGTTGACCGATTTTGTGGATGCCTCATCTGATTGGCGATGGGAAATGGATAAGGAGCTTCGCTTTACCTGGTTTTCCAAGCGATTGGAGGAGATCTACGGGATCTCAGCGATTGATCATATTGGTAAGGAGCGCAAGCACATAGCGGCGGACGCTGAAGAACATAAAAAGTGGCAGCAGCACCTGCGTGATCTTGACGAGCGGAAACCGTTTCGCAACTTTGATTATCGAATTCAGTTATCGGATGACCAGGTCAGCTGGGGTCGTATAAGCGGCGTTCCGATTATTAATCGCAGTGGAGAATTCGACGGGTATCGCGGAGTCGGTAGTGACATCAGTGATTTAAAACGGATAGAACTTGAGGCTGATCAGGCGCATACCCGCTTTATGCGAGCAATAGATCATTACCCCGGTGCGTTCCTGTTACTCGATAAATACAGGAGAGTGGTCGTCTATAACCTGCGCTTCGCAAAATTCTGCGAAGAGTTCGGCATGGAAGCAAATGCCGGGGATACGCTGGAGTCGCTGATTCGTCAGATGGCCTACTCCGGCCGGATTGACCATATCGTCGGTAATGAAGAGGAATGGATTGCCTCCAGTTGTGAAGAATTCCGGACACCCACTGAGCCCGAAGAGGTTTGCCGCAATGGCGTGTGGTATCGCAATGAATATCATCATCTGCCTGATGGCAGCTGTTTGTTTACGATGATCGATGTGACCAGAGCGCGTAAGCTTGAGCAACGGCTGGTTTATCAGGCGCATCACGATGCACTCACCAAGCTGCCTAACCGTACAGCGTTTGAAAAAAAGCTTGATGCACTGATTAAAGACGAGAGCAATCTTGATGTCGGTTGGTATGTCGGTTACCTGGATCTGGACCGGTTTAAAATAGTGAACGATACCGCCGGTCACAATGCCGGTGATCAATTACTCAGTCAGGTGGCCGGTGTTATTGCCCAGTGTCTGGATGAAGAAGATACGCTGGCGCGCCTGGGGGGAGATGAGTTTGGTTTGCTGATGCGCCGGGACAGCACCGATGACGTATTTACTGTCACAGAGCATATCAACAAACATCTGGATGACTTTATGTTTAGCTGGGACTCGCGGGTATTCAGTGTAAACGCCAGCATCGGACTGGTAGAGATTACCTGCGACAATTGTGATATGACCGGCTTGTTGTCCTCGGCGGATATCGCCTGTTATACCGCTAAAGACCTTGGGCGGTCTCAGGCACATCTCTATAAACCTTCCGATGTGGATCAGGCGCGACGTCATAACGAACTGTTACTCGCATCGGGTATTAAAAACGCAATTGAAGACGGTCGATTTATTCTCTATGCGCAACCGATTGCACGTGTAGTGGATGGTCAGCTTGAGCATTGTCACTATGAGGTGCTGATCAGGATGGTGGACCGGCAGGGAGAGTTGCTGGCGCCCGGTGCATTTATACCGGTCGCAGAGCGTTTTGGCGTAATGAATAAACTCGATCGCTGGGTGATTGAAAACGCATTGCAGTGTGTGGCTGAAATTTCAGCGCAGACAGGTACTGAAGTATC
This sequence comes from Chromatiales bacterium, assembly GCA_020631335.1. Taxonomy (GTDB): domain Bacteria; phylum Pseudomonadota; class Gammaproteobacteria; order Granulosicoccales; family Granulosicoccaceae. Next base: position 38,899 of record JAHDHK010000004.1, on the reverse strand, counting down.
TGTAACGATAAATTTGTCCGGGCAGTCACTGACTGATCGGAAACTGGCTGGTTTTGTCAGTGCGCAGTTGCAGGCGTCGGGTGTTTCACCGAATAAAATCTGTTTTGAACTGACTGAAACTGCAGCGATCAGTAATCTTGATCATGCCGATCTTTTTATACAGTCTATGAAAGAGATCGGGTGTAAGTTTGCACTGGATGATTTTGGTTCTGGCTTGTCTTCATTTGCCTATATCAAACACTTTCCGGTGGATTATCTGAAGATTGATGGCAGCTTTGTGAAAGACATTATCGACGACCCGACTGATAAGGTAATGGTCAATGCCATTAATCAAATGGCGCATGTGCTGGGGATGGAAACCATTGCCGAATTCGTCGAAAACGATGAGATACTGCATGAACTACAGGAGATCGGCGTTGATATGGTGCAGGGGTTTGGTATTGGCAAGCCGATGCCGTTTTTCTCCAGCGTGGTCGCGATAATTGAGCAGGCTTCAAGTAAGGCCGCCTAACCTGCTCAGGGTGATCCGGGCTGCCGCTGTGAAGTGAAGGATGCTGTTGTTACACAGATGCCGTCAATCCGCCATCTACGCGAATATTCTGCCCTGTGATGTAGCTTGATTTGTCAGAGACCAGAAAAGCGACAGTCTCTGAGAGTTCGCGCACTTTTGCATAGCGACCGGTTTCCCGTTCATGAGTGATGCCTTGTCAGACCTGCACTGTGTTGCAGGGTGGTTGTGGATGGCCCGGTGTCGTCGCGTTTGCGCGCTACGCTGTTTTGCCGCTTGGGTATATGCGGTACCGGTTGCCGGTTCTGCTGGCGTAAAGGTCAGCTACCGTGTTGTGCTCTGGTGTGCTGCACTTTGCCCGACTGCAGTCTATCAGTTTGATATTCTCATCCCCAATCAGCTGACTTGGAAAATGACGTGAATTTGTATTTTAGGTTGTTGTGGGTTTTTATTGCGGCACTTTATCGGGACCGGCTCACCCGTGAGCATCTATTTAATGAAGTGTCGACCAGAATTTATCCGAATGATCTGGATATCAACCTTCATGTTAATAACGGGCGTTATCTGACTCTGTGTGATCTGGGCAGAATTGATTTATTTATCCGCTCCGGCCTGGCGAGGGTCATGATCAATCGGAAATGGTATCCGGTGGTGGGTAGTGTGACGATGAAGTTTATTAAGCCGCTGCGTGTGTTTGATCGGATTACCATTCGATCGCACGTGACCCACTGGGATGATAAATATTTTTATTCGACACACGCTATTTTCCGCAGGGATGTACTGGTATCAGAAGGTACGTCGCGATCGCTTGTGGTGAGCCGGAATTCGGGCAAGGTGCCACCGGCTCAGGTAATAGAGGCGGTAGAAAGTTATGTTGCCAACACTGATTAGCGGGTCAGTGCCAGGTATTTTACGGCGTATCGGCGACCCAGTTCGCGAAGTGCGGGGGCGTCAAAGTGAAAGCCATCTTCCTGTGTGGTGAGGTTGTTGCTGCTGACGCAACCGGTGTGATTGTCACCATTGGTGTTCAGTGCCATGAGTTGCTGATTGATTGATTCGTAGGCCGCGGTTTCGCCACAGATAAAAGGCTTGTCAGTTGAAAACCAGCTTTGGATACGAAAATTGTCGATCAGCTGATGCAGCTTTACATGGTAGTCGGATTCACCTGCATTGCTTTCTCCCTGGTGCCATAAGATTCCATCCAGCTGGCTTTTGTGAGGTAGGCGGTTGATGGCATCAATGACCCGGGTGTCTATGGATTGCCAGAACTCGCCGTCAACGTCCCAGTTTTCGATTTTTTTACCCGGGTCAGTGACCAGTATAAATCCGACGACCCGTTGCGGATCGGTCAGTGCGATGTTTCTGGCCATGTGAAAGGCAAAGTTTACTGACGGATCTTCGTCCGGGTGCCGCCTGGGGAACCAGTTCCGGTCCCATACCTGATGCAGGTCGGCACGCCTCCAGCCCTGATCGGTAAAAGCAAAGGCGCGGTCATGTGGTATATCGAGATCGGCGTCGTATTCGGTTTGCGTGCCCAGCGCGTTTGATTGCCCGGTAACCAGAATCAAATCGGTGATGTCGGCCGCAGAGTAGGTTCTGGGCGTTACCGGTGCCGGTGCCGGTGCCGGATCAGGCGCCTGAGTGACGACGTCAGGAGCGACGGCGGGTGCGGCAGGTTGTGGCGGTGTGGCAACGCTGCTGACAGGTGCATCAGACAACGGTGCCGGGTTGTCGGTGAGGACCGGATCGGGTGCGATCGTGTGGCTGCCAATGACGGCTGTACTGTCACACGCGCTCAGGCAGAGTGCCAGGGTCAGGCAGGTCAGAATACGTACAAAGCTGAACATCCGAACGTTGTCTCCGCTCTTTATTAATCTCACCCCTTAGAGATAGTCCAGGAACTGCGGTTTTGCTGAGAATTTCGACTTCGCAATTGATGGCAGGATCGCGCTGTGCCTGAGCCCTGATTCGACAAGGTGGGCGCGAAGATTCACCTGCGCTCGATGGGTTGCAGCAGGCCCGTGCGCAGGCGTGGAACAACGCAGGATTATCATTGCCTGGCTGACGCGTGAGGTTGCCCTTAAAAGCATCAGCGACCGGCGTTTACAGTCGCTTCTCAACGCGGATGGGGCAGTGCAGTGCAACCGCCGGTATAGAGGGCAGCAGGCGGTGCTCAGTCGTGTTGGTCGAGCCGGCCGGCCGTTAAGCAAAATCAGTGGTAATAATACCGATATTGTGTGGTAACACCTGCCTGTCTCTGAGCACCCGGTGGACGATAATTAGTGTTGTCAGATGTGTCGTTGCAGTGGATGAACAGGGAGAAGCGTTTTGGCTTTAGCAGTAGAACTTCTGCGTGGTGTTGATGTACTCATTGTGCTGGGTATTGCCTCTGCAATATTGAGTACCCTGGCTTTTATACCGTACATGAGAGACACCATCGGCGGCACTACACAGCCACAGCGCGCGTCGTGGCTGATCTGGGCGGTACTTGGATCTATCGCGTTCTGCTCGCAGGTCTACGAAGGAGCAACGATATCATTGTGGTTTGCCGGGGTGCAGGTTGCCAGCACCATGATTATTCTGGTGCTTTCCGTACGATGTGGTTCCGGCAGATTTCTGGGGCGGAGCGACTATTACATTCTTGCGATGGCGGCAGCGGGTCTGGTGCTTTGGTATTTTACAGACAGTGCAGTTTATGCCCTGGGTATCAGTATCGGAATTAGCCTGCTGGGTGGTGTTGCTACCGTCGTCAAGGCATACCAAGATCCTGACAGTGAAACACTTTCTACCTGGCTGATCGCGCTGGCCGCGTCCTGCTGTGCCGTTTTTTCGGTGGGTAAGCTGGACTGGATACTGATGGCATACCCGCTTTACCTGTTCACGCTCTACGGTTCATTCGTTGCGGCGATTGTACTGGGTCGATTAAGAACGACCGCAGGTGGTGTTGTGGCAAGTGGTGTTGCACTGGCGCCGCAGGCTGATACCCGGGTTGAGTCTCAGCCTGCGATGTGAATACAGACCCTATGGTAATGCTCAGGCCCTCATGCGCTGACCGGTCGGGTCGTACAGCGGTGCGCCCTGAACAATCGCGGTGTAGCGTTCGCCGAGGATCTCCACTTCTACCCGGGTGCCGGCCCCGGTATGTGCGCTGTCGATATAGCCCATCGCCATGGACTGGCCGACATGATGTGCATATCCGCCTGATGAAATATATCCGATAGCCTCGTCGTCTTTGAGAATGGCTTCATCCAGCGTGACGTCCAGTGGTGAATCGATCGTCAGGGTGACCAGTTGTCTTTTGACGCCGTCCTTTTTGAACTGTTCGGTGGCGGCTTTACCGACGAAGTCTTTGTCCCATTGAATAAAAGCCTGCATGCCGGATTCGATTGCGTTGAAGTCGGGGCGGAATTCCAGCCCCCACGCGCCCCAGGCTTTCTCCAGTCTGAGGCTCATCAGTGCGCGATTGCCATACCAGCGATAACCCAGTGTTTCGCCGGCTGCTTCGACGGCCTCTGAAAGCCGGATGAGGTATTGCGATCTGCAGTAGATTTCAAAGCCGAGCTCTCCCGAGAAGGAAAGCCGGTTGAGTATTACCGGCACACCACCGACATAGGTCTGCCGGGTATCACGAAACCTGAATGCATCGGCGGATACATTATCGCGGGTAATCTGTGACAAAAGCTCGCGTGACTTCGGTCCGGATAACGCAATGCCGTGCCAGTCGGCAGTCTGGTTTTCATGGGTAACATCGGCCGGCAGTGAGCGGCTGAACCATCTGCTGTGTGCATCCTGCATGGCGCCTGAACCGAACAGCATAAAATTATCGTCTGCAAAGCAGGCGACAGTCAGGTCACCGTAGAGTCTGCCTTTATCTGTCAGCATGGGTGTAAGTGCTATGCGACCGGGCGGTGGAATACGCCCTGCCATGGTTTTGTTCAGCCAGTCTCTTGCACCCGGCCCTTTGATTGAGTGTTTGGCAAAGTTGGCTATTTCGATACCGCCAACACCTTCGCGAACGGCTTTTACTTCACGTGCCACATAGTCATGGGAACGGTTTCTCTCGAAGGTCGGTTCTTCATGGGCATCGTCCGGGTTGTCGGCAAACCACAGCGCATGCTCAAGTCCGAACGCCTGACCCATACGCGCCCCTTTGGCGATTAGTCGATCATACAGTGCGGTGGTTTGTTGTCTTCTGCCTTTGGGCAGTGTTTCGTTAGGGAAGGTCATCACGAAACGACGTTCGTAGTTTTCGGTTGACTTCACTGTGCCCCAGTCCGGCGATGCCCATTGACCAAAGCGGGCAACATCCATTGCCCAGACATCAATTGATGGCTCGCCGTCAATCATCCATTCCGCCATGGTGAGTCCCACGCCACCCCCCTGGCAAAAGCCGGCCATGACACCTACCGCACACCAGTAGTTATGCATGCCGGGCACCGGGCCGATCATCGGGTTGCCATCGGGACCGAAGGTAAAAGGCCCGTTGATGGTTTGACGAATGCCGGCATCGGCGAGAGCGGGGATACGATCGAAAGCAAGCTCGAGCCGGTCGGCAATGTTTTCAAGATTCGGGTTTAACAGTTCGTGCCCGAAGTCCATCGGTGTGCCGTCTACCCGCCATGGAGTGCCCACCGGTTCATAGGTACCTAACAGCAAGCCGTCGCGCTCCTGACGGAAATAGATATTGGCGTTGTAGTCGATGCCACACGGGAGTCGCGAGCCGAAGTTTTTTATTTCATCGATGGTTTCGGTCAGCAGGTAGTGATGTTCCATTGGCTGCACCGGCAGATTCAAACCGGCCATGTGTCCGACTTCGCGTGCCCACAATCCACCGCAGTTAACGACATGCTCTGCGTTGATCACGCCTTTGCTGGTGGTGACATCCCAGCTGCCATCGGCACGCTGTGTGGTGGCAGTGACAGGTGTGTGAGTAAAGTACTGACCGCCGTAGTGTCTGGCGGCTTTGGCAAACGCGTAGGTTGTACCGGAGGGGTCAAGGTCACCGTCCTGATCATCCCACAACGCGGCCATGTAATGTCCGGGATCAATAAGCGGATGACGTTCCGCTACTTCCTTCGGTGAAATCCATTCCTGCTCAAGGCCCATATAACGTGCCTTTGAACGCTCTCTTTTGAGGTAGTCATACCAGGTTTTGTTGGACGCCAGATAAAACCCACCGGTCAGATGTAAACCGATATCCTGTCCGGAAAGCGCTTCGATCTCTTTGTACAATCCAATGGTATAGCTTTGCAGGCGAGAGATGTTGGGGTCTGAGCTAATGGTATGTATCTGACCTGCTGCATGCCAGCTTGAACCCGAGGTCAGTTCATCGCGTTCCAGTAGTACAGTTTCCTTCCAGCCGAACTTGGCCAGATGAAAAAGAATAGAACAGCCGACGACGCCGCCTCCGATGATCACTACTTTAGCGTGGCCCGGCAGTGCGGCTTTGGTAGCACCTTCTTTAACAAATTCTGGCACCGTTGTGTCTCCTGAAAATATTTATACTGATGTTAAGTCGATTTTTTAGTGAGCAAGTGCCGGCTAATACCAGGCGTCGGGCAATTGTGATTTACGTTGTAC
>JAHDHK010000004.1:0-32801 GCA_020631335.1 Chromatiales bacterium | reverse complement strand
ACCACGTAGTCAGTCAGTGCTTCTTTAATGGCCGGGTCCATCGGTGGCGGTGTATAACTGTCGAGCATTGCATTCCATTTATCGAATGCACGCTTGCGCATGTCATGACTGCCTTTCTCCTCCCAGCTTTCAACGTTTTCACTGTCGCTTAACGTGGCATCATAGAAGGCGCTCTGGTAATGCCGCATAGTGTGTGCAGAGCCGAGGAAGTGTCCGCCGGGTTCGGTTTCTTCGTAGGCGTCGCGGGCAAACTGATCTTCTGTCATGTCCAGACCATTAAGGATCTTTTGATAGCTGCCAAGTCTGTCGGCATCCATAATCAGTTTTTCAAAACCGGTTGCAAGGCCCCCTTCAAGCCAGCCCGCCGCGTGCAAGGTAAAGTGGGAGCCGGCCAACGCGGTGGAGTGCATGGAGTCAGCACTTTCGTAGGCTGCCTGTGCATCTTCTATTTTTGATGCAGTCAGTGATCCGCCACACCGCAGAGGCAGCTCGAGTCGGCGTGCCATTTGTCCAATGATGTAGTTGGATAACACCGGTTCGGGCATGCCGAATGTGGGCGCGCCTGACTTGAGGCTCATCGAGGACAAAAAGTTACCCATCACAAACGGTGCGCCGGGTTTAACCAGCTGACCGAAAGCAATTGTAATCATGACTTCTGCAATGGCCTGTGCGACTGCCGCCACGGTAGAGACAGGCCCCATTGCGCCGGTAAGAATGAACGGTGTAATGACCATGGCCTGGCCGCGTGATGAGTAAACCTGAATCGCTTCGGTGACGACCCTATCAATCAATAGTGGCGAGTTTGTGTTGACGTTAGCCATGATCACAACGTTGTTATCCATGGTGTCTTTGCCATGAAGTATTTCTGCCATGTCGACACTGTCCTGCGCACGGCTTTTTTCGGTGATCGCACCGAGGTGGGGTTTGTCGTTTAACGTCATGTGGGCATACACCATATCGAGATGGCGTTTGGAAACCGGGACATCAGTCGGCTCGGCAATAACCAGTCCGCTATGGTGCAGGTTCGGATGCAGATAGGTGAGTTTTACCAGCTTTTCAAAATCGGCAAAGGTGGCGTAGCGTCGGCCGCCTTCAAGATCACGAACAAAAGGAGCACCATAAATCGGGGCGAATACCTGATTATTGCCACCGATCTTCACCGAGCGTTCGGGGTTACGTGCTAGCTGGGTAAATTCCGATGGTGCTTTTGCGCATTGCGCACGTACCCATTGCGCGTCGGCGAATACTTTGTCTCCATCTATTTTTACACCGGCTTGCTGCCATATACGCAGCGCCTGCGGGTCATCGCGGAAGGCAAAGCCGATGTTCTCCAGCATCCAGTCGACCTGTGCTTCGATCCGGATCAGTTGCTCTTCATCCAGTGGGTCAAAAAAAGATAACTGCCTGCGGATGTAGGCGGGTGCCTTTGCGCTGGTATTGCTGTCGCTGCGGCTGCGGCGCCCTCTGCGGGTTCTTTTCGTCACAGGTCTATCCAGTGAGATTGGCTGAACAGATGATAGCGGCAGGCCCAGCGCTTGTAACCGTTGAAATTTTTGATGATTTGCATAGACTGAGGCTATGCGTAACACGTTAAAGCTGATCTCCTCGCCACGTAATCTGTTTGTGTTTGAGGCTGCCGCCCGTCTGGAATCGTTTACTTTGGCTGCAGACGAACTGGGGATGCGTCAGCCATCAGTGAGTGCTGCCATCAAGCAGTTGGAGCAGAGCCTTGAAGTGAGGCTGTTTGACCGCGGGCACAGGCAGATTGCGTTGACCAATGCCGGATCGCGTTTTTATGCAGATGTATCACAGGCACTACGTGGTATCGAAAACGCCGCGCAGGCGGTGCACAGTATGGGGCGCTCGGAGTATGTCACGCTGAATTCATCGTCTGCCTTTTCGCATTACTGGATGATGCCCAAGTTGCACGAGTTGAGAGAGCAGTACCCGCAAATTGATTTGCGCCTGCAAAGCAGTATTCAGGAGCCGGCACTGGATGTTGAAAACATCAGTATTGCCGTTCGTCTGGGTGCGGGAGACTGGCCGGACTGCTATGCAGAGAAACTCGCCGATGAAATCATCTACCCGGTGGCAAGTCCTGCGGTGATGAAAAGCGCCGGGCATCTCGACAGTGTATCGAGCCTGCTGGATCAGCGCCTTATTCATCTGGAGGAGCCCGTGCGCATGCGACCCACCTGGTTGCAATGGTTTGAGTACCATCGAATTACTGATGCAGATGTGGCTGATGGTATGCGTTTAAACGACTATGCGCTGGTGCTTCAGGCGGCGCAAAGCGGCGAGGGCTTTGCGTTTGGCTGGGAGCATATCGCCAGAGATCTGATTGATCGCGGTTTACTAGCTGCGCGAGAGGACTGGGGATGGCATACGGGGCGGGGGATCTATCTGGTGTGGTCGAGAACCTTGCCACTGTCTGTGAATGCACGTCGGGTAAGAGACTGGATTCTGTCTTACGTAAAACCATAGCGTTAGTGATGTTATTGATCGGGGCTTAGCAGGTCTTCAAAAAACCATCCGGCCAGTTCGTGTCGCCCCGACAAGCCCGCTTTTTTATAGACACTGGCTGCTTGCTGACGCACGGTTTTTTCACGCGTGTCGCGCAGTTGTGCCACTTCTTTGAATGACAGGCCTTTTATCAGTGCGAGTGCGATTTCCTGTTCACCGGGAGAGAGCTTCCATTGTTCGAATTGCTTTTGAATCACTGTGCGGTATTGGCGCGCGATCTCACCGCTGCGGGCATCCAGTTTTTCCAGCTGACCTTTGGTGGAAGCAAGCTGGGTACTCAGGTTTTGCAGTGCCCGCTGCTGATCAACGTAATCGATAAAGAAGATAATCAGCAGCACTGCGCTGACAACAAACAGGCCGATGTCATCGAGCATCTCCATGGGAGATTCACCCGAACCGAATTCTTCAATGATATCCGTCAGGCTGGAATACAGCACAAAAGCGGCGAAGCCTGCGAATATCGCCCGTCGACCCGGTATCTGCTTCAAGGACAAATGCACTGTGGAATTCCATGCTAAATCAACCGGCTGGGAGTATCGCACAAATGACCGAAACGCCTTATCGGGTATTAGCCGGATGCTTCGAGCGGGGGTATGTCACATATGTACTCTGGCACCACCGGATAGGTAAGCCGACACTACGCCAATCATTCTTTGCCAACAATTCTTTGTAGGAGCAGGCGTATGAATCTATCCGGCTATATCTGCAATTCACGTAAAAGTAGGAATCTGCATATCGCGCGAGCGCTGTTGTGCCTGATGCCATGGTGTCTGACCGGCTGTGACAATTTTACTCCTGCACCCGTGGATTTCGGGGTAGAGGATGTAGTCACGGTCGGGGAGGTAGCAACGCTTGATATTCGCGGTACGATGGTGAGTTCACTGCCGCAGACACCGCCGCAGACAGATCAAAACCATGTGGAGCTGGGACGGTTATTGTTCTGGGACCCGCTGTTGTCCGGCAATATGGACACGGCTTGTGCTACGTGTCATCTGCCTGAGATGGCCTATTCTGACGGGCTGCCCCGCTCAATTGGTACCGGCGGTTCCGGCAGTGGGGCGACAAGGGTCACTAACTCAGCCATACCGGTTGAGCGCAATGCGCAAGCACTGGTGAATGTTGTATGGAATGGTATTAATGAAGTCGGGCTGTTTGATCAGAGTCAGGCGCCGATGTTCTGGGACAATCGAAAAAACAGTTTGGCAGCCCAGGCGATAGAACCACTGCTTGCCGAAAAAGAAATGCGTGGTGGTGTGTATTCACAGACGCAGATACTAACTGAAGTAGTTAACCGGCTGAACGCAAACGGCGAATATGTCTCTCTGTTCAGTCAGGCTTACGGTGTTGAACTGATAACTGAAACACTGGTTGCAGATGCGCTTGCCGCTTTTCAATCGACACTGGTTGCTGCGAATACACCTTTTGATCGCTGGATGCGAGGGGATGATACTGCGATGACACAACGGCAGGTGTCCGGCCTGCAGGAGTTTGTGATTGCCGGTTGTGCAAACTGCCACAGTGGTCCGCTATTTTCAGACTTTGCGTTGCACAGGCTCGGCGTGCCGGAGGCAGACGGGTTAAGTGTTGCAGATGACGGTGACGGCAGTTTTGCGTTTCGAACGCCTTCTTTGCGGCAACTTCAATTTACTGCACCATACTTTCATGGAGGGCAGTTTGAAACGCTGGCACAGGCGATTGATTTTTATGACGAGCCAGGCGGCTCGTCAAACCCGCTTGTATCACGAGCGGATCTGGCTGAAGACTTTTTATCTCTGCCTGAAATGGATGATGGCAGAGGAGCGATCATTATAGATTTTCTAAAAGCGTTGAATGACGGGCAGTTTGATACAAATAAGCCCGACAGTGTGCCAAGCGGGCTGAGGCCGGGAGGAGACTAATTGTCGCCTGGTTAATTAGCCTTTGTTGACGAGCACGTTAACACCTGCGGGTGCGGGCAACAGTCTTTCATCATCATGTCACTGGTCTTCGGTATGTGCCGCAACAATGATGTGAAGACGTTTCGGTTAGATAACGATAAGCAATTTACTACGTGCATACGTAACCGGGGATTTGAGTTTGCGACACGAGGCTAAGTGCGGTCCGGGGAGCGCGTTTGCAATGAGCAGTATCAGGGCAGTATCAGGCAACCTCTTTGAGGTTGACATTGGATAGAAACTGAAAGAACTGTACAAGCAGGTTTAATGCAAACCAAAGGACGACACCGGCACACATGCAAAGTACCACCAGCCCGATAGAACCCATGACACCGCGAAAATTATATCGCTTCTGGACTCGTCTGCTGCGGCGCTTTCGACGCTCCTGACGGACTTCTCTGCGATAGTCCCGCTCGTAGTGCCTGCGTGGATAAGTTGCGTTGTCCATGATACTTCCTCTTTACCGAACACAGTGATCGTAACAAATAGTTTCAATCAGTCAATTGAGTCGGTACGGAAACGCTGAACAAACCACTGCATATTTCTCATAGTTTGGGATGAGACGAGAAAAGTTTCATAAATGAAACATGTTGTTGGTGATTTTTATCGCTTAGAGGCGAAATTCTCAATGATTTTCCGATGCCGATTTTGCACAATTACACTGTAAGTGGCGGAATATATTCCGTTTTATCGTGATGGCAGTGTTTTTTCCAGCATTCAACACGGGCGCTTGTTCTAACCGGAATGAGGCTGCTTAACCGGTTGGTTGTGTGACAATAGAGGGCATGGAAACCGACGGTTCACAGTGATGAATGAGATCAATTGGGAAGCTGGCGCAGCCTGGATGAAAGGGGAGCTGATACCTGTGTCTCAGGCCAGTGTGCCGGTGACCGACTGGGGGCTGACACATTCAGACATCACCTACGATGTGGTTCATGTGTGGGATGGAAAATTCTTCCGGCTGGATGACTATCTGCTCCGTTTTGAAAACAGCCTGCGCAAGTGCCGCTTATCGGTGGAACAGTCGCGCCAGGATATGCGACATATTCTGCATCAGATTGTGGCTCGATCCGGTTTGCGCTATGCCTATGTGTCTTTTGTGGCAAGCCGGGGTCAGCCTCTGGTGGCAGGTTGTCGCGATCCGAGGGAATGTGCCAATCATTTTTATGCCTGGTGTGTGCCTTTTGTCTGGGTGTTTACCGAGGATGTCATCGAGCGTGGTGTGAGGCTGCATGTAGATGAACAGGTGCGGCGCATTGAACAGCACGCCGTAGACCCGACAGCCAAGAATTATCACTGGGGTGATTTTACCCGGGCATTGTTTGCTGCTAAGGACGCTGGTTTTGACAATACTCTGTTGCTTGATGAGCGCGGTAATTTAACTGAAGGTCCCGGGTTTAATATTTTTATTATTCAGGACGGTATTGTTTATACACCCCGTAGTGGTGTGCTGGAGGGAATTACCCGTCAGGTAGCAATGGAAATATGCGCTGCCAATGGTGTAACGGTGCAGGTGACTGACGTTAGTCTTGATCAGGCGCTTCAGGCTGATGAATTATTTGCTACCACCACCGGTGGCGGCATTATTCCTGTGACACGAATAAATAACCATGTATTTTCTAACGATGCACCGGGTGAAATAACCAGCCGGCTGAGAGATAGCTACTGGCAACTGCACAACGACCCGGCAATGAGTGAAGCCGTGTGTTATTAATTATGCATAATCGAACTTTCAGTGGTGAGCCCATCGACCTATCAATAAGTGCCATTGAAGTCAGCGTTGAATCTATTCCACTGAACCATGCAGATTTGTAAATTGCAGGCTCGAACTGATTTTGCTCGCAGTTCCGGCAACACCTTCACTACTGAAAATGAAAATAAATGCACACTAGTGTTCCCATAAAAGCGGTGTTGTTGTCTGTCGTCATACATACGCTCTGGGGAGGTAACCCTATCGGTGTGAAATTCGGGCTTGAAGTATTTCCACCGGCGTGGAGTGCGTTCATCCGTTTTGTTATTGGCGTAGTCACTATTGTATTGTGGTGCTACTGGCAGAAGCACCCGTTGTGGCCGTCACGCAGTGAATGGTGGCCGATGCTTAAAATTGCGTTTCTGTTTTTTATACAGATATTACTGATGAATATCGGGTTTGATAACACCAGTGGAATTAATGCTGCCATTCTTATATCCACCAATCCGCTTTTTGCCGCGTTGTTCGCACACCTGCTATTGGGCAATGATCGTATAACAATGCTGCGTGGTGTCGGCCTGGCGGTGGCTTTTGCAGGTGTTTGTATCACGTTGCTGCAATCCGGTGATGAAGTCTCTGCTATCGGTAGTGTCGGTGACTGGATTTGTTTGTTCAGTGCAGGGTTACTCGGCTTCAGGCTGATTGTCAGCGCCTCGACCATGAAGCAGATTGATCCGATAAAACTCTCAATCTGGCAAATGCTTTTTTCTCTGCCGGGCTATCTGCTGCTGGCGTTGTTTACCGAAACGATTCGATGGCATAACATGGATTACACGGTGGTTGCCGGGTTACTGTATCAGGGGGTGGTAGTTGCCGGTTTCGGTTTTATGGCCTCTTTGTGGCTTATCAGCAAATACCAGCCGAGTGTGATGGCAGGCTACAATTTTCTGGCACCGATCAGTGGTGTGCTGCTGGCGGCTCTGTTGTTAGGCGAATCGGTGAATGCTACCGTAATTATCGGCACCATTATGGTGGCTGTGGGTATGGTGCTTATCACTATCCGCAGTGAAGCCTAGCCCGTGATTTTTAATTTTTTTGTCTGCCACAGATGCGGTTTTACGATAGGTTTTTAATCGATAATATCCTTAGCGTATGCACAATGACGCCTTTACCGGAAATTCAACTTTATGGAGATGGACAGCGTTGGCTGGTTTGGGCGTGGGCAGATCTCTGTCGAATCGGGGAATGTTAGCCTGCTGTATCAATTGCGGGTTAACCTTGTCTGAAATTTGTCTGCGCTGTATCAGACGCTTGAGCGTAAGCGGGTTGTACGCACTTTGTTTATGTTTATTGTGCATAAACTTAACGTACGCTGCGGACAACCGGGATACCTCCAGACCACCAGTCAAAGAACTTGAGATTGCCCGACTTGTTTTTGATCACAACCTGATGAGTTCCTGGGGGCCCGGTCGACCCTGGTGGGCAATCGACTGGCCGGATGCCGAGCAGCATTTCACTGACGGCGTGTTGAGATACACGAATATCGATATCGCCGCTGACAGTCGGCATATCCGTTTGACTGATGAGGCGATATTTGATTTCCCATGGTTGTTTGTGCAGCAGGTCGGCCGGTGGCAGTTGTCGAACCTGGAAATTCAGCAGCTGCGCGAATATCTCCTGCGTGGCGGCTTTATGGTGGTCGATGATTTTCACGGACCGGTGCAGTGGGACGTATTCGCCAGCGTATTAACCAGGGTGCTGCCTGAGTTTGACATCATTGATATACCACCCGGTGATGCGTTGCTGCACGTACTGTATGAACTTGAGCAACGCACGCAAATACCGGGGCGCCGGCATTTGTACAGCAGTGGAGCAGGTACGATAGTAGAAATGCCGCATTCGCCTCCCCGCTGGCGGGGTATCTATGATGATAAACAGCGCCTGATGGTTGCAATAAACTTTAATATGGATATGGGAGACTCCTGGGAGCATGCTGATGATCCGGTCTATCCCGTTACGATGACCTCCCTGGGTTACCGGTTTGGTATTAATTACCTGATTTATGCAATGACGCATTGAGTACTACTGACATTTGCCGGGCGGCATAAACTGCGTCGGTACTTAACCTCAGTGCAGGCGTGATCGTCTGGCTTTGGACGATAATGAAATCTGCCTTCAAAAAAGTAAATCTGTTGTCCTGTGGCTGTAATCAATGACGGTAACGGATTCGCAGGCCCGGCTAGCACCGCCGGGAAAATTACAGCGCGGACTGGCGCTGGCTGCGACGATTATCGCGTCGAGTATGGGGTTTATCGATAGTACGGTCGTGCACATCGCCTTACCCGATATTCAACGTGATCTGGATACCAGTTTTGCATCGCTGCAATGGATAGCGAACAGCTACCTGTTGGCACTGTGCGCGCTGATGGTGATCAGCGGGGCTCTGGGTGATCGCTACGGGCCGCGCAGGCTTTTTATTATTGGCATAGCAGGCTTTACGCTAGCGTCTGCGGCTTGTGCAGCAGCCTCGAGTGGTCCCTGGCTGGTGGCTGCCAGATTGTTGCAGGGCATTGGTGCGGCACTGATGCTGCCGCAGTCATTGTCGATTATTGCCCGGCTGTATCCACCACAACAGCGTGGCAAAGCTGTGGGTATCTGGTCTATGTCGGCATCTGCGTCGGCAGCAGCGGGTCCGGTGCTCGGTGGCTTTCTGGTGGATAATGGAGGCTGGGCCTATGCTTTCTGGGTCAACCTGCCACTGGGTGTGCTGGCGCTGTTACTGACAATCTATGCGGTGCCCAGGGGTAATCAACGCAAAGACGTGCCGCTGGACTGGCCGGGGTCTGTGTTACTGGTGTCGGGTCTGGGTGCTTTTGTTTTCGCAACGATTAATGTATCGCTCTACCCGTTACACGCATTGCAGGTGTGGCCGGGGTGGATCATCGGCGCGCTGTTACTGGTTGGTTTTTTTCACTGGGAGCGACGCATTGCGCAGCCGATCCTGCCGGCCCGTTTACTGGCTAACCGTGAGTTTGTTTTACTTAATTTGTACTGTATTACGATATTCGCTTCATTTGCTGCGATGCTATTTCTAGTGCCGTATATCATGATTACGTCACTTGGATTAAGCGCATCACAGGCGGCTGTGAACATGCTGCCTCTGGGTGTTTGTATTAGTCTGATGGCGACGCCAGTAGGGGCATGGGCAGACAGGGCAGGGTATCGTACACCAATGATTTACGGTGCGGTCGGGATCGCATTTGCCACGGCGCTTTCCGGGCTGGTGGTGTGGCTGCGCACCCCCTGGGCCGGTGCATTTGCGATGACCTTGCTGGGTATATCAGCCGGGTTAATGGTTACCCCGCTGACCACGGGGGTGTTGAACAGTGTGCAAACACAGGACAGCGGCCTGGCCTCGGGTATCAATCATGCGGTGTCGAGAATAGGCAATCTGATATCGGTGGCGATTTTCGGTGCGGCGCTCGCACTGCGTTACCAGCAACATCTGTCCGGTAGTCTGGTCGCCAATGTGGCTGATGAAGGTAGTATGCATAAAATACGCGAGGTGATAGACGATGCGGCCAGGTCGATTACACAAATTGATCTGGGCGCGCTGCCTGCACACTTGCGGGAACCGGCCAGTCGTACTGTAATCGATGCGCTGGATTCGGCGTTTATCGAAGTGATGCTTGTTGCCAGTTTATTTGCAATGCTGGCAGCGTGTAGTGCACTGGCTCTGTCGCAGAAGCGTGTGCAGGATGGTCCTCTTACCCAAGGCAGCGAAACAGCGCAGTAAAAGTGTATTTACTGCGCTAATGTTGCCTGGTTTCAGCTTTCGGTCGGGCCGCCAGCGTCTTTCCAGTCGGAGAATCCGCCGACATTTGTCACTGATTCATATCCCATATCTTTAAGTGTTTTTCCGGCCAGTGCCGCCATTCCGCCGGCTGCACAAACGAGGTAGATATCGGCTTCTTTCTTCAGTGCCTCATTATGAAAAGGGGTGTTGTCATCGGCGGCAAACTCAATAAAACCCCGGGGAATCCGCAGTGCACCGGCAATGGTGCCGGATTCTGCAATTGCCGATGAGTCTCTGACATCTATGAAGATACCGCCTTTACCATGTTGTTCAATGGCTTCTTTTGCAGCCAGTTTAGTCACAGACTGGTTGGCTTCATCCAGATAATCTTTGGCAGTTTTCATTGCAGTTCTCCTGAGATAAGTAATTTAACAGTATATTGAAAAAGAGATAATTATGGTTCTGATCGACTGAATACTGTCGAAAGCGCAAAACTTCCGGAGCACAGGCAAACGTAGTTACTGTATTGCTGAGTTACAAGTGCCGGCGACACGGCAATTCGTGTAATGGTCTGAGAATAAGTGTTGCGTATGCCGCAAGGAGGCGTTAGCGGCGGTCGTGATTTCGCTGGAATCAGTGCATTGAGCGTGGGCTTACTGAAAGGCATGTTTGAGATGGAACCATAGCATGCCGACCCATTCGTGCAGAGCCCGGTCGAAGTTGGTTACATAGTTGCTGTCGGCGCGGTACCACGGTGCATAACCGGCGAGGTAATCAGTGGGTGCCATAGAAAAAGCAATACTGTGCCTGTTGAGCATGGTAGCGGCACGGGGCAGGTGGGTGGCGGAGCTGACGACCACCAGTCTTGCGGTATCACTGGCATGGTCGCTTTGCTGTACCAGTTGGACTGCCGCCAAAATTTCTTCTGCAGTGTCTCTGGTGTGATGAAAAGTGGTTATTTTATTGTCGGGTACGCCCAGTGTCAGTGCCATATTTTTCATGGCTTGAGCATGGCTGACTGAGCCGTAGAGTCCTGCGCCGCTGACGATGAGCAACGTGTCCGGTTTGCTCTGCCATAATCGTATTCCCTCCATTAATCTCGACAGTGCACCAGCTGTGAGTATAGAGTTCGGTGGTCTGTCCGGCGCCTCGTTGTGACCGTATCCCAGAACCAGTACTGCCGCTGTATCCGATGGTGTTTCTGCCAGGGGCGGGTAGCTGTTTTCGAGTTTGGCGACAAAGTGGTTGCTAACGGATGGCAGGGACAATCCGATCAGCAGTATCGTCAGGAACAAACTTAATTCATAGCTGAGTTTCGGTAACCAGCGCCGTAACAACAGTGAGATCAGTAGCAGTATTGGCACACCGGGGATCACCTGGACAAACATTGAAATCAGTTTTTTTAAAACGAAGCCATCGAACATGGTTATGTCAGTCTGATATTGAAGCTGATTGATCACAAACTGCCCGGGATGCAAAGGTTTGTGCGGTTGAGGCTTACCGTCCAGCGGTGACTGGATGACGAGCAGGCCTGCGGTGGTGGTTTAAAATTTAACCTGCCGGCTCGAGTCTATAAAGCGATATCTTTGAGATGTGCTCAGGAGTTCAATGTGTTGCTCACGCAGTGCCGCATGGGTGTCACAAATGAACGTTGGTAAAAGCGCACCCCGGGCATCGGCAAAAGCAGGTGGTGTGTAGCGGCCTTAAACTGCTGTGCAAAGCCATCTTTACGAGCGCTATGCCGTTTCAGTAGCGCGCTGGCTACCGTGAGGAGGGTAGGCATGTGAGAGGTAAAATGGTGGGCCCGGTAGGATTTGAACCTACGACCAATGGATTATGAGTCCACTGCTCTAACCAACTGAGCTACAGGCCCCTGACTTTTGCTATACCTAGCGCTTACGCTGCTAAGTATATTCGCTATTCGCCGTCCAGAAAACTACGAAGTTGCTCCGAACGGGTCGGGTGTCGCAACTTTCGCAGCGCTTTGGCTTCTATCTGCCGGATGCGCTCTCTGGTGACATCGAACTGCTTGCCCACCTCTTCGAGTGTGTGGTCAGTATTCATATCGATACCGAAGCGCATGCGAAGTACTTTGGCTTCTCGCGGCGTCAGGCTGGCCAGCACTTCATGAGTCGTTTCACCGAGTCCGCCGGAGGTGGCTGACTCAATGGGAGACAGGATGTTCTGATCTTCGATGAAGTCGCCGAGATGTGAGTCTTCGTCGTCGCCAATAGGGGTTTCCATGCTGATGGGTTCTTTGGCGATCTTCAGCACCTTGCGGATTTTATCTTCCGGCATTTCCATCTTTTCAGCCAGTTCTTCCGGAGTTGCCTCGCGGCCCATCGACTGCAGCATCTGCCGTGATATGCGGTTGAGCTTGTTGATGGTTTCGATCATGTGCACCGGAATTCGAATCGTGCGTGCCTGATCGGCAATAGAACGGGTGATCGCCTGGCGAATCCACCAGGTGGCATAGGTTGAAAACTTGTAGCCGCGTCGATACTCGAACTTGTCTACCGCTTTCATCAGGCCGATGTTGCCTTCCTGAATGAGATCGAGGAACTGCAGTCCGCGGTTGGTGTATTTTTTAGCGATCGAAATAACCAGGCGCAGGTTCGCCTCAACCATTTCTTTTTTGGCGCGCCGTGCTTTTGCTTCACCAATCGACATACGACGGCTGATTTCTTTGATCTGGCCGACCGTGATCGAGGTTTCTTCTTCTATTTTGGCCAGTCGTCTCTGGTGGCGTTCAATGTCTTCCTGATAGCTGATCAGTTTTTCAACATAGGGTTTGCCACTGTCTAAATGCTGTTTCAGCCAGTCCGGGCTGACTTCATTGCCCGGGAATGTTTCGATGAACACTTTGCGTGGCATGTTGCTGTAGCGCACGCAGATATCGCGAATAGATTTTTCCTGCTCACGAATGCGGTTAACGCGTTCGCGAAGATCACGGGTCAGTTCATCGACGAAATTCGGAGACATTTTCAGCTCCATGATCATTTCGGTGGTTTTGGTCGTTGCCTCTACCAGTTTTGCCGAACTGCCGTCTTTTATTTTGCCGATGCCGGTCATCGCTTTGCGATGTGCTTTTTCCAGGTCAAGCATGCGTTGCCTGACTTCTTCGGGATCGGGGCCGGTGTCGACGACTTCTTCTTCATCGTCGTCATCGGATTCTTCTTTATTTGCCTGCTGTTGTGCCGGAGTGGGGATTTCGTCGGGCGCGTTGGGGTCGATAAAGCCCACCAGCAGATCGCTCATGCGGGCTTCTTCGTTGGCTACGCGTGCATAGCGATCGAGGATTTTCTGAACGGTGGACGGGTAGGCTGACAGGGCGGCCTGCATTTGGCCGAGGCCTTCCTCGATACGTTTGGCGATTTCAATTTCGCCCTCGCGGGTCAGCAGTTCGACGGTGCCCATCTCACGCATGTACATGCGAACAGGGTCCGTGGTGCGACCGAATTCACCGTCAACGCTGGCCAGTGCAGCAGCAGCTTCGTCAGCGGCGTCTTCATCGGGGGCGGCGCTGGAGTCGTTGAGGATGAGTGTGTCGGAGTCGGGGGCAGCCTCGAATACATTGACGCCGAGGTCGTTGATCATTGCGATGATCTCTTCGACCTGATCCGGATCGACAATGCCTTCGGGCAAGTGATCGTTCACTTCGGCATAGGTCAGGTAACCCTGCTCTTTGCCTTTGGCAATCAGTTCCTTCAGACGAGACTGTTGGTTCTGGTCCATTGATGTTTTTCGCGCGGATCTAGCATTCACGAATGTGACACCTTATTGAAAGCCAAACCACCAGTTTAGCGAATTAGACATGTCATGTCTATGGCGTTGTTGATGGATGCGGCGGTCCGGAGAAGGTAGGGGGAATTTGAAATTATTCAAGTTTTTTGCATTTATTCAGAGTGTTATCGGCTTTTTATCAGTGTGACTGACAGTTGACACGGGCAGATGCAGTTTCGAGGCTATGTCACAAATGCTAAAATTGTCTGCTTAACTCAACAAGCGAAGTGTTGTGCGCCATAATCGGGTGGTTACCTGCGCGCATAGCTTTCCGCCGAATCACGTAATTTTGTGCCGCATGCTGACTTCACACGCACAGCCTGGCACAACTCACACCGCTACAGGAACCGACACCCGACATGTCTGATCATCGAACGCTGGCAAATGCGATTCGCGCGCTGAGTATGGATGCCGTTCAGCAGGCAAACTCCGGACACCCCGGGGCACCGATGGGTATGGCCGATATCGCCGAGGTGCTGTGGAACGATTACCTGAAACATAATCCATCGGATCCACTCTGGGCCGATCGTGACCGGTTTGTGCTGTCAAACGGTCACGGGTCAATGCTGCTTTATTCTCTGCTGCATCTCAGTGGCTATGACCTTCCAATAGAAGAGCTGAAGAATTTTCGGCAGCTCCATTCTAAAACGCCGGGTCACCCGGAATATGGTTATGCGCCCGGCGTTGAAACCACCACCGGACCGCTCGGACAGGGTCTGGCTAACGCTGTGGGAATGGCTATCGCCGAGCGCACGCTGGCCGCACAATTCAACAAGCCGGATATGTCACTGGTTGACCACCATACCTATGTGTTTATGGGGGATGGTTGTTTGATGGAAGGCATTTCTCATGAAGTGTGTTCGCTGGCCGGCACCCTCGGGCTGGGCAAGCTGATCGGTATATACGATGACAATGGCATTTCCATCGATGGAGAAGTCGAGGGCTGGTTTACCGACGACACGGCAGCCCGGTTTGAGGCCTATGGCTGGCAGGTCATTCGAGACATAGACGGCCACAACCGCGAAGCTGTCTCTGCGGCGATTGCTCAGGCGCGCGCGCAATCAGAAAAACCCAGTCTGATCATGTGTAAAACCACTATCGGTTATGGTTCGCCGAACAAAGGTGGAAAAGAGTCGTCACATGGTGCGCCACTGGGGGATGATGAAATAACACTGGTGCGCGAAAAACTCGGCTGGGCACACCCGCCGTTTGAAGTGCCTCAGGAAGTCTATGCCGGTTGGGATGCACGTGAGACGGGCACCGATAAACAACAGGCCTGGGAACAGCAACTGCAGGCCTACGGCGAACAGTATCCGCAGGAGCACGCGGAATTTCTCCGACGCATGGCGGGTGAGCTGCCCGCAGACTTTTTGCAGTCGGTTGACGATTACATCAAGGCAACCGATGCCAGTGCTGAGAAGATTGCCTCGAGAAAGGCCTCGCAGAATGCGTTGAACGCTATTGGCCCGGATCTGCCTGAGCTGATTGGCGGATCTGCTGATCTGGCGGGATCTAATCTGACGATCTGGTCCGGCAGCAAAGATATAAAAACGCACCCGGCTGGCAATTATGTCTACTTCGGGGTGCGCGAATTCGGTATGGCGGCAATCATTAACGGTATGGTGCTGCACGGCGGGTTCAAAACCTACGGTGCTACTTTTCTGATGTTTTCTGAATATGCCCGAAATGCATTGCGCATGGCGGCGTTGATGAAAATACCGGCAATCCATGTGTTCACGCATGATTCGATCGGGCTCGGTGAAGACGGGCCGACGCACCAGCCGGTGGAGCAGGCGGCCACCTTGCGGCTGATGCCGAATATGGATGTCTGGCGTGCGTGTGATGCGGTCGAATCGGCGGTAAGCTGGAAGATGGCGCTGGTACGTAAAGACGGCCCGTCCTCCCTGCTTTTCAGTCGCCAGGGTCTGCCTCATCAGCAACGCACCGAACAGCAGATAGCGGACATAGAAAAAGGCGGGTACGTGCTGCGCGATGCAGATAACCCTCAGGCCATTCTTATTGCTACCGGCTCTGAAGTGGGGCTTGCGATTGAAGCGCACACTCAACTGGCCGCTGAGGGTATTAGCACCAGGGTGGTTTCGATGCCATCGACCAATGTTTTCGATCGTCAGCCGGAAAGCTACCGATTGTCTGTTCTACCGGCCACCATCAGTGCCAGGGTTGTCATTGAAGCAGGCGTATCCGGAGGCTGGTATAAGTATGCCGGATCGAACAGTGCAATGGTCTGTCTGGACACGTTTGGGGAATCCGGGCCGGCAGGTGAAGTATTTGAACATTTCGGTTTTAACACTATAAATGTGGTCAATCAGGTGAAGTCACTCCTGTAGTCGGTCGGCACTAGGGCAGTGCGCCAGGCAACGGGCATTAAAACAAACTCTTGCACTCTTTCTTTGGAGATCAATCATGGCTATAAAACTGGCGATCAATGGCTACGGGCGCATTGGCAGAAATGTGCTTCGTGCACTGTTTGAATCGGGTCGAAACAATGAGTTCGATGTGGTGGCGATCAATGACCTGGGCGATCCGGCCACCAACGCCCACCTGACTCAATACGATACCGCTCACGGTCGTTTCCCGGGCGAAGTCTCTGTTGACGGCGACGATATTATTGTTAACGGCGATCGCATCCGGGTGTTTGCCGAGCGCGATCCAGCCAAGCTGCCGTGGGGTGAGCTGGGTGTGGATGTCGTACTTGAGTGCACCGGCTTATTCACCAGCAAAGAAAAAGCGGGTGCCCATATTGCCGGTGGTGCAAAAAAGGTGGTGATCTCTGCACCGGGTGGCAAGGACGTGGATGCCACGATTGTCTACGGGGTAAACGAAGGGGTGCTTAAGTCTACTGATCAGGTGATCTCGAACGCCAGCTGCACCACCAACTGTCTGGCGCCGATGGTCAAGCCTCTGCACGACAAGATCGGTGTTGTCAGCGGATTGATGACCACCATTCATGCCTACACAAATGATCAGGTGCTGACCGATGTTTATCACAGTGATCTGCGTCGAGCGCGTTCGGCTACGATGTCGATGATACCTACCAATACCGGTGCAGCGGCGGCGGTGGGTCTGGTGCTTCCCGAGCTGAACGGCAAGCTGGATGGTTTTGCGGTTCGTGTACCGACCATCAATGTGTCTATTGTTGATCTGACTTTTCAGGCGGCTCGCGATACCACTGTTGAAGAAATCAACGACATCATGAAGTCGGCGGCTGATGGCAAAATTCTGGCCTACTCAGATGCGCCACTGGTATCGATAGATTTCAACCACACCAGCACCACCTCTAACTTTGATGCGGGCATGACCCGGGTCTCCGGCGGTAGTCTGGTGAAGGTATGCTCGTGGTACGACAACGAGTGGGGATTCTCCAATCGTATGCTCGATACCACTGTGGCGCTAATGAACGCCTAGCGCGCAACTTTGTAATAGCAAAATTCAACGCCGGGGATACCCGGCGTTGTCGTTTTGAACTCACTGTCGGCAATGTGTTGAACCACCGTTGCGCTTCACATCCAGCTAATCCGGTAATACTGTAACCATGAAAACACTTGATACGCTCGAACTGAAAGACAAGCGCGTGTTGATTCGCGCCGATCTTAATGTGCCAATCAAAGACGGCAAGGTCAGCTCGGACCTTCGCATTGTTGCATCATTGCCAACCATCAAACTGGCGCTGGAAAAAGGTGCTGCGGTGATGGTGATGTCGCACCTGGGGCGACCGGTAGAGGGGCAGCCTGAAGCACAGTTTTCTTTACTGCCGGTAGCTGAGCATCTGTCAGCACTGCTGGGGCAGCCTGTCTCGCTGGTGGCAGACTATCTCGATAACACGCCCGAGGTTTCACCCGGCAGTGTTTCGCTGCTTGAAAATGTGCGCTTTAACACCGGTGAAAAAGCCGATGAAGAAACGCTGTCGAAAAAATATGCATCCCTGTGTGATGTGTTTGTGATGGATGCGTTTGGTACTGCGCACCGGGCGCAGGCATCCACACATGGCGTGGCAAAGTATGCACCGGTAGCCTGTGCCGGACCGTTGCTGGCAGGTGAACTTGCCGCTTTGGGTAAAGCACTTGATAACCCGGCGCGGCCATTGGTGGCGGTGGTCGGCGGTTCTAAAGTGTCGACAAAACTGACGGTACTCGAGTCTTTGTCCGGCGTGGTGGATCAGCTGATTGTCGGTGGCGGTATTGCCAATACCTTCATTGCCGCAGAGGGACACAACGTTGGTAAATCTCTGTATGAAGAAGATTTGCTGAAAGAGTCAACGCGTCTTCGAGAAGCTGCTCAGTCACGTGGCGGAGATATTCCGGTGCCGGTTGATGTGGTGTGTGGCGAAGCGTTTTCCGATCAAACCCCCGCGACCACCAAGTCGGTAGATGCTGTTGCCGACAGCGATATGATTTTTGATGTCGGCCCTGCTACCGCCATGCAGTATGCCGAATTGCTGAAAAGTGCCGGTACCATCGTTTGGAACGGTCCGGTCGGGGTGTTTGAGTTTGATCAGTTTGCCGATGGCACACGCATAGTCGGTGAGGCAATCGCCGCGTCAGATGCTTTTTCAATTGCCGGGGGTGGAGACACACTGGCTGCGGTCGATCAATTCGGTCTGACCGATAGAATCAGCTATATCTCAACTGGTGGTGGTGCCTTTCTGGAGTTTCTGGAAGGTAAGCAGTTGCCGGCCGTGGCGATGCTTGAGTCACGTTCGCAATCGTAGCGTTCATATAACGCGGTATCGGGATGTTCGGTGTGAATAGTGGTGGCGTGTGTTTTACCGTTCAGTAGTAGCTGAATATTAAAAAAGATATTGAGCTCAGTGCTGACAATGCAGACTCCACCGATAAAGCATTGTTAATCGGTTACAAAATCGCCCGTTGAACCGCAGGTATAGCCGTTGTGAGGTGACTGCGTCAGCGCGAGCGCAGTTGTTTTTCAACACTTGTATAACGTAAGTGCTGCACAAACAGCTGTTCCGCACCGGCGCAAGTCTCTTTCCTGACGCCGGACACGCAACTGGCTATAATACGCATTGCCCTCACTACAGTCTCGAATTTATGCGAAGAACAAAAATAGTCGCCACCCTTGGTCCTGCCACCAGTACAGAGAGCGCCCTGCGCGATCTATTGAAGGCGGGTGTGAATGTCGTTCGCATCAACTTTTCGCATGGCTCGGCTGATGACCATCGCAACAGTGTAGATACGGTGCGCCGTCTTGCCGCTGAGCTCGGTGTAGTAGTGGGCATACTCGGAGATCTGCAGGGGCCGAAGATACGGGTTTCCAATTTCACCAATGGATCGGCCGAGCTTGCCAAAGGTGCGGCGTTCACTCTCGATGTGGACTACAACGATAAGGGTGGCACCGACGAAATCGTAGGTTGTGTGTATCAGGATCTGCCCAAAGACCTCAAGACCGGCAGTGTGCTGGTGCTGGATGACGGCCGTATTGTCCTTGAAGTCACCGATATAGAAGGCGGTAAGGTGAGAACCAAAGTGGTAGTGGGCGGCACCTTGTTCAGTCGCAAAGGGATCAACCTTCGCGGCGGTGGCTTGTCAGCGCCTGCGATTACCGAAAAAGACATGGAAGACCTGCAGGTTGCGGTCGAGCTGGGTATCGATTATCTGGGTGTATCGTTTCCGCGTGATGCCGCGGATATCAACCACGCGCGGAAATTGTTGAATGAGGCTGGTAGTAATGCGGCCATTGTGGCGAAGATAGAACGCGCCGAAGCGGTAGAAAATATTGACGAAATTCTGGAAGTTACCGATTCGATCATGGTGGCACGTGGTGATCTGGGCGTCGAAATCGGTGACCCGCAATTACCTGCGGTGCAAAAAACACTGATCAATAAAGCGCGTTCGGCAAACAAGGTCGTCATTACGGCAACACAGATGATGGAATCGATGGTCAGCAGCCCCATACCGACCCGCGCTGAAGTGTTTGATGTGGCAAATGCGGTACTGGACGGGACCGACGCGGTGATGTTGTCTGCTGAAACAGCGGTTGGCGAGTATCCCGATCGCGCGGTGATTTCCATGAGCAGCATTTGTGAAGAAGCCGAAAAGCAACCGAAAGTCACTGAATCAGCGCACCGTCTGCATTCGGAATTTGATCGCATCGACGAGTCGATTGCGATGGCAACGATGTACACGGCGAATCATCTGGACGTTAAAGCTATCGGTGCACTGACCGAAACCGGATCGACGGCGTTGTGGATGTCGCGCATCAGTTCCGGCATTCCGATCTACGCAGTCACCACGAACCCAGCGACTCAAACTCGTGTAACCCTGTACCGGGGCGTCTATCCGGTGCCGTTCGAAAAGCGGCTTGAATCTTCATACGAGGCCAATCAGGCAGTGGTACAGATGCTGGTTAATCAACACAAGGTCGATGATGGCGATATCGTTATTATTACGAAAGGCGATATGTTCGGGGTGGCAAGCGGCACCAATTCGATGAAAATAGTACGGGTCGGCGACTGGACCGAAGAGCAGTAACGTGTGCTGTGAAGCTCGCGGTTGATTGCCGAACCTGTTCAGATGTCAGATTTACGACGTTGTCCCGGAAGGGGTGGCCCTTATTTTGAATTGACAACGTAATCAGATTTTTGCGAGTGATGCCTGGAACAGGAGCAGGCATCGTCAGTCCACCTCCTATTGAGAGAATCTCTTATGAGCAACTTTACACAGCAATTAGCCAAGGTTCGCAATGAATCAGGCTTTATTGCAGCACTGGATCAAAGCGGCGGCAGTACCCCGAAAGCACTGGGTCAATACGGCGTTAGTGAAAATCAGTGGAGCAATGACGACGAGATGTTCGATCTGGTCCACCAGATGCGAACGCGAATAGTGACAACAGCTGCGTTCAGCGGCGAGCGGATTATCGGTGCGATATTGTTTGAAGGCACCATGGATCGTGATATCGAAGGCAAAGGGTCGGCAGAGTATTTGTGGTCTGAAAAAAACGTGGTGCCGTTTCTGAAGGTCGACAAAGGACTGGAAGATGAAAACAACGGTGTGCAGTTAATGAAGGACATGCCCGGTCTGGATGCACTGCTTGATCGGGCGCGTGACAAAGGCGTGTTTGGTACCAAAATGCGTTCGGTCATCAAGCAGGCAAATGCCGATGGAATTAAAGAAATTGTCGAACAGCAGTTTGCTGTCGGACGTCAGATCGTCGCGAAAGGACTGGTGCCGATACTCGAGCCCGAGGTAGATATCCATTGTCCCGACAAACAGAAAGCAGAAGAAATGCTCAAGGAGCAACTGCTCGCCGGACTGGAACAGCTGCCCGCCGATGAGCTGGTCATGTTCAAGCTCACTCTGCCTGAAACACCGGGTCACTACAAAGAATGCATCGACCACAGCAATATGGTGAAGGTCGTGGCACTTTCCGGCGGGTATTCCCGTGATGAGGCAAATGGCCGGCTGGAGAAAAACCCGCGCATGGTTGCGAGCTTTTCCAGAGCCTTAGTCGAGGGTTTGACTGCGCAGATGTCAGATGACGAATTCAATGGTCATCTCGACAAGGCGATCGATGGCATCTATCAGGCGTCCAGAGCCTGATGCGTTAGTGCAACAGTACGTTGCGGTCAGTGCTAATTAGCGACTGCAACAGTCATTCAGTAGTAAAAAAGGGAGCTCAGGCTCCCTTTTTTATGCAGGCAACTTCTTTATGCAGGTAACTTCCGCTGGAATGGCAGTTTTATGTAGCGCTGGTGAGCGTGTCATACGCTTTTTCATATCGCGCCAGTGTTTTCTGCTGCACTTCGGCCGGCAGAACAGGGCCGGGTGCGGTTTTATCCCAGTCCAGTGTTTCCAGATAGTCGCGCACAAACTGCTTGTCAAAACTCTCGGGGTTGTGGCCGGGGCGGTAGGTAGTCGCGTTCCAGAAGCGTGAACTGTCCGGTGTGAGTACTTCATCCATCAGTGTCAGAGTGCCGTTGCTATCCACACCGAATTCGAATTTGGTATCGGCAATGATAATTCCGCGTGCAAGTGCATGGGATGCGGCTTTTGCATAGATTTCCCGGCTTATCTCTTTTACTGCGGCGGCCCGTTCACTGCCGATAACCTCCTGCATTTGCGTGTACGTGATATTTTCGTCGTGATCGCCGACATCAGCTTTACTGGCAGGCGTGAAGATCGGCTCGGGTAACTGTTGCGCCAGCACTAAATCCGGTGGCAACTCGATGCCGCAGACGCTGCCGGTGTGCTGATAATCCAGCCATCCGGAACCGATCAGATAGCCTCGCACTACTGCCTCTACCGGGAGCGCATCGAGTTTTTTTACAATCATGCTGCGATCCTGCGCCTGCCGTCTTTCCGATGCGTCGGGCAGCACGTCGGCAAGGGTGAGCGTGTCGCAAAGATGATTGGGGATCAGGTTGCCGATAAGCTCAAACCAGAACATCGCCAGTTTAGTCAGCAAAATACCTTTGCCCGGCAGGGGCTCGGGAAGAACGACATCGAATGCGGAGACACGATCGGTGGCGATCATCAGCAGATGGTCGTCCCCGATGGCGTAGATGTCCCGAACTTTGCCCCGGTGAACCAGTGGCAGTGAACGGATAGTGGTTTCAGTGATGGCGGTGTAGGACAAACGAATTCCAGGTTTCTGTAGCGCCAGGCGGCAAAATTAGTCACCATTGGTATTTTACAGCAATGGTGCAACAGGATGCAGAAGCCGATAGTCGGCGTAGTGATGGGCAGCGACAGTGACTGGCGGGTGATGCAGCACGCGCATGAAGTGCTTGAGTCGTTCGACATTGCACATGAGTGCAGGGTGGTGTCTGCGCACCGCACACCCGATTTGTTGTACCAATATGCAAACGAGGCGGAAAACCGTGGCTTGCGAGCCATTATTGCCGGCGCCGGTGGTGCAGCGCATCTGCCGGGCATGCTCGCAGCAATAACGACTGTGCCGGTGCTCGGTGTGCCGGTGCCGTCAAAACATCTGGCGGGCAATGATTCATTGCTGTCGATTGTGCAGATGCCGAAGGGAATACCGGTGGCCACGTTTGCGATCGGTGATGCCGGCGCCGCCAATGCCGCATTGTTTGCGGTGGCGCAGCTGGCAACCACAGACACCGTGCTGGCCGCGCAGCTAATCAAGTACCGTCAGGACCTGAAAAGCAAAGTGGAATCCATGGAGTTACCCGCATGATGAACGCACCCTCGGCTCCTATCCTGCCGGGCGCGACACTGGGCGTTCTGGGTGGCGGGCAGCTTGGCAGAATGTTCTCCCATGCGGCAACCCGAATGGGCTATCACGTGGCGGTGCTCGACCCTGCCGAAAGCGGTCCGGCAGCCGATGTGTCTACCCATCATATACGGTGCGCTTATGATGATCAGCAGGGCCTGGCCGAGCTTGCAGCGCTGTGCGATGCGGTCACCACTGAGTTCGAAAATGTACCGGCTGAAAGTTTGCGCTTTCTGCAAAGTCGCGTATCGGTATCACCTGATCCGCAAGCGGTGGAAGTGGCGCAAAGCCGGATTCGTGAGAAATCTTTTTTCGTAGACAATGGTATCCCCACCAACCATCATTGTCTGGTATCAAGTGTCGATCAGATCGCAGATGCATTTGCACAGATGAGCGGCAGAGCGGTCATTAAAACCACACGGCTGGGTTATGACGGCAAGGGACAACAAGTGTGTAACGACGTCGCTGAAATGCAAAGCGCGTTCGAATCGTTCGGGGCGGTTGAGTGTCTTGTCGAAGACTTTGTCGCCTTCGATGCGGAAGTATCAGTCATTATTGCCTGTGATTTTGCCGGTAACTCAGCGGTATTTCCGCTGGCAGAAAATCAGCATCGCAACGGCATACTCGATCTAACTATTGTGCCGGCTCGCGTCAGCGATGTAGTTGCGCAAAAAGCCGAGCATATTGCACGTCAGGTTGCCGGTGCGTTGAACTATGTCGGTGTGCTGGCCATCGAAATGTTTGTAACCGGTGATGAATTGCTGGTGAATGAAATAGCACCGCGACCACATAACAGTGGTCACTACACAATGGATGCGACCAATTACTCCCAGTTTGATTTGCAGGTACTCATGATGTGTGGTCTGCCGCCGGTAGACATTACTCAGCATAGTCCGGTGGTCATGTTGAACGTGCTTGGTGATCTGGTGTTGCATGATGGATTCAGCTGGCAGCCATTGCTGGGCCGCAACGATTGCAGGGTCCATGTGTATGGCAAGTCGTCCGCCAGACACGGCCGGAAAATGGCCCATGTAAACTTCGTCGGTAACACTGTTGATCTGCTGTTAAGTGAAGTTGCAGACTATCGGGCAGGTTTCCCTCAGGCCTTTTGATTTTGCTGTTGCATTGAATAGTGCATCGTCTGTACTGTCCGAAGTGCTTCCTGTCGCGCTGCACTTGATTCCCAAGCCTTGTGTTAATTATGCACCGGGTATTGCTCTTGTATCGGAATCGGGGTTAGTCTGACGTCAGCAGTAGTTACAGAAGAAGTATGCAGTGTCGATAGTATCCAGCCTCACCGAACGAGGCCTCATCAGCAGTGATCAATTCCAGATTGGCCTGGCCGAATCTGAATCCACCGGTAATTCGTTAGAACAGACGCTCGTTGACCTGGGTTTTATAACCAGTGATTTACTGCGTGATGTCAAAAGCGATGAAACAGGTGCTCAGGCTATTGATTTGTCCAGTGTATTACCGGATCAGCGTGCGCTTGAATTAATTCCGGAACAGCTTGCCCGTCATCACTCGGTGGTGCCCGTGTCTGTCGATGCACAGCGTTTGCAGGTGGCACTGACCGATGCGCAAAATCTACGCGTACTTGACCGGCTTGATCAGCTGCTTGACGGCAAATTGAAAATACAGGCTTTGCTCGCCAGTGAAAGGGACATTGCTGAAGCGCTGGATCGATTTTATGGCTTTGAACTGTCGATCGATGGCATTTTAAAAGAAATCGGATCTATAGACAGTCAGGTACAGTTGTCGGGTGCTGATAAAGACAATCACAGTCATCCGTTTGTCAGATTGATAGATGCTATTTTAACTGACGCCGTAAAGCGCGGGGCGTCTGACATTCATTTTGAACCGG
This sequence comes from Chromatiales bacterium, assembly GCA_020631335.1. GTDB lineage: Bacteria > Pseudomonadota > Gammaproteobacteria > Granulosicoccales > Granulosicoccaceae. The sequence continues at coordinate 8,001 of JAHDHK010000004.1, read as the reverse complement.
ATGCCGGGTTCCTTCGGATCCGATTTCGTATTGACGGTACCTTGCGTCAGATACGCAGCCTGCACCACAGCCACTGGCCGGCAATGGCGGTACGCCTTAAGGTGTTGTCCACGCTTGATATTGCTGAAAGCAGAGCACCGCAGGATGGTCGTATGTCGTTTGCTATCGCCGGGGGGCGGGTGGAGTTTCGAGTGTCCATTCTTCCCACCATACACGGCGAGAACATCGTGCTGCGTATTCTTGACCGTCAGAAAGGCATCGTAAAACTCGAATCGCTGGGCCTTGCGCAGACGTCACTGGCATTAATCACTTCCATGCTTGCCCAGCCGGAAGGAATGATACTGGTCACCGGTCCGACCGGCAGTGGAAAAACGACAACACTGTATTCATTGCTCAGTCGAATCAGTACTGAACGTATCAACATTATGACAATGGAAGATCCGGTTGAATACCCGCTTGCATTGTTGCGACAGACGTCTGTGAACGATCAGGTGAAACTGGATTTTGCCAGCGGTATCCGCGCCATCTTACGGCAGGACCCCGATGTGATACTGATAGGAGAAATTCGAGATGCAGAGACCGCCACCATGGCGTTGCGAGCCTCTATGACCGGTCATCAGGTGTATTCCACCCTGCATGCTAATTCAGCTATAGGTGCATTGTTCCGTCTGCACTCACTCGGCGTCAGTAAAGATGACCTTACAGGTAATGTGATCGGCATTATTGGACAGCGCCTGGTGAGAAAACTGTGTGAGCATTGTAAGCAACCGGTGTCGGAAGCAAACAATCAGACTCTCCCGGGTTTTGAAGCAACAGGCTGTCGCCATTGTGACTGGCAGGGCTTTAGAGGTCGTGAAGTTGTGGTTGAAATACTGAAGATAACTGATGAAATCGAATCGATGTTTCTGTCGGGTGCTTCGCCTGCCGCGCTGAAGAGTTACGCGTTGAAAAATAGTTTCCGGTTAATAGCGGAGGATGCGCTGGATAAAGTGCAGGGTGGTATTACCACCTATGGTGAAGCATCCCGGGTAGTTGATCTGTCGCAAGTCCCCGGGCGCGCGGTCAGTACCGTGGAAATTCAATCTGTAGTGTAGTTCGCATCTTTACTGAAGTGAGTAGTTCGTTGAAGTATTTTTCCTACAAGGCAGTATCTGCATCGGGACAGGTAACCCGGGGGACGGCCAGTGCCGTCAGTGCTTTGCAGTTAACACAAAGTCTGTCATCAAGTGGTTTGAATGTGCTGAGCTGTCGCCGTTCATGGCGTGTTGCTGGTCCCGGAACAGCAAAGTGGTCGCGTAAGGAAATGGCGGGGTTTATTTTTCATTTAGAACAGATGTTATCTGCAGGGATACCATTGTTAGAAGCTCTAAATGAATACTGTCTGGCATCGGGAGTCAAGCATCAGGTGGCCATCGTAAGCCGACTGGTCGATGAAATTGATACCGGGCGCAGCCTGTCCCAGGCGTGTGCAGGCAGACCGGAAGTGTTTAACTCACTTATCGTCAGCATGCTGCAGGTTGGTGAACAGAGCGGCCGGCTGGAGCAGGTACTGCGTGAACTGGGAGATCTCCTGAAGTGGCAGGATGAATCGGCTACCCGTCTAAAACGCATGATGATTTATCCGGCGTTTGTGGCAGTGGTGCTGTTGGTGGTTATTTTCTTTGTGATGACATGGCTGGTGCCGGGGCTGGTGTCGTTTATCAGTGCAGCTGGCGCGGAATTGCCGTGGCATACCAGGGCGCTTATCACTACCTCCGAAGTGGTTACCCGCTACTGGATATTTGCTGTGGTTATGATCGCGCTGGGTGTATTTGCGTATCCCGTACTGATCACTGCAAGGCCGGGGCTCAAGGTGTTACTGGATGGCTGGATACTCAGAGCGCCGCTGATCGGACCATTGCTGTTGAAAACCCGGCTGGCGCGGTTTTCCCGTTGTGCCTCGATGATGTATAGCGCCGGTATCAATATCGTTGATGCATTGCGCTACTCGCAGGGCACGCTGGAAAACCGTCTGCTGGAGCAGGAAATCAGCAAGGTGGGGCGGAGAATGATCGACGGACAGGGCGTTGCGGTGAGCTTTGCCGGTGCGAAGGGTCTGCCGGCTCTGGTGCCGAGGGTATTAAAGGTCGGAGAAAGTACCGGTGCTCTTGATGTGTCGTTTAATCAGCTCAGCAGCATCTATGATCGGGAATCCCGGGAACTGACAGAGAAGCTTGAACAAAGTCTGGGGCCGATCATGACCATCATTGTCGGTGTCATCATGATGTGGGTCGTTGTTTCGGTTATCGGGCCGATTTACGACCTGGTGTTCGGTATGAGTGGTGGACAGTTCTAATGCGGTATCTACTTTTTATTTCTGAAGAGTTTGTGTTTGCCCGTGCACTTGGCAGTAACGGTGCTGGCGGAGTGGTTTTTGAGAATGATGAAGCGGGAAGGGCCCGCTTTGCCGAGTATCTATCAGAGCGCAGCAGATCAGTGTTCAGTGCGATACTCGATTCTACGGATGAGGAATATCATGTTGAACGACTACCGCGTCTGGGTAGTCGTGATACAAAAAAAGCCATAGATAATATTGTGCATAGGCTGGCAGAAGCCGCAGCTCTGTGGCGTTGTTGCGTGAGATCGGTTGAGGAAGATGATCGCCGGGTTACGGAGGTTGCTGTGACCACGATCAGTGAAGCTTCACGGTGTTCCCGCTGGCTGGGCATACTTCAGCATCACAAAATCTTAATGCCTGACATGTGTCTGATGTCTGATTTGTGTGTTGAAGTGCTACATCGGAATGACTTTAAAGCATCAGTCATTGTTGTTCCCGTTATGGAGGGTGAGTTCCGGCTTTTCGGCATCGGTAGTCACGCACCGGTTATTGCCAGAAAGCTGGTGGTGATGGATGATTCTGCAAATGAATTGTTAGCAGAAATAGAAAAAACACAACAATATATGGCGCGAGCTTCAGGTGAAGATGATCTCGCGCACGGTAGTGTATTCATTGGCCGGACAACCCCTTCAGTCAGGGCCGAGCTTGAAAAGAGCAACATTGTTGTTATATCTCCCGCCGATTTAGTGTCAGGCGCAACTGCAGAACATAGTACCGGTAGTGATTGCATTGAGTTTTTAATGCGCACAATGCTGTTGCGGAAAATAACACGGGCCAACATGTTGCGCGGAGACTTCCGCCAGTGTTTTGAGAATCGCAGAACAAGACACGGCTTGATGGCGGGGACTATCTGCGCTGTGCTGTTTTCCGCAGCGACGGGTATTGCAGCGGTGAAAGTGACAGAAAGCCTGAATGTTTTAACCAGGCAGATAGAGCACGAAATGGTAATGCTCGACGAGCGGATGGTGAAGCAGCGGCTCGACCTTCCTGTTGAAGATAATCAAATAGAGGCGATGCGACAAACCCTGCAGATCGGACGCAGGATTGATCAGCTCAATGCGTATACGCCGGTTCGTTTCCTGACTCCACTGGCCACTGAATTGTCCCGTTTTCCGGAAATAAATATCAGCGCAGTCGACTGGAAGCTCCAGACAGATACCGTCGTTGCCGGGCTGGCAGATGAAGCGGTCTATCACGCCTATATTCGTGGTTATATTAAAAATCCTGATGATGGAATGCCGGCTTTGGCCAGAAGTTTCAACAGTTTTGTCAGCGCATTGGAAAAATCTGCATTGATAGATAACGTTGATATTGAGGATTCACCACTCGGGCAGTATGGGTACGGCTCAGGTTTCGATTCACAAACCCGACTGCATGCGAAGCAATTTTCAATCAGGGTTGTATTGAACGAGCGGCTGGAGCAGTGAAAGCCATGAATGTTCGGCGATTGAGGGTGATTTTTCTGCTCACTTGTGCGGCGAGTGTACTACTTTGCTGTTGCTCTGCTTATCTGCTGTATCGTAATTTTTTGAGTTACCAGCACCTGAAGCAAACCTATGCCGACAACTCCCGTCAGCTTTATCAGTTGACCACTGAATATGACTGGGTACGTGCTAACAGCAGTTATTATCAACAGTTACACGATTCAGGCGTTGTTGGCGTGTCTGATTCGTTGATCTGGATAGATCTACTGGCATTTGCCGGTAAACAACTGGATATTAAAAATCTTCAATTTGAATTCAGCCCGGTGGTGGCGGTATCCGGCCCGGGTGACATGACAACAGAGCAGGTAGAGATCAGTATTCGCGGCAATTTGCTGCATGATGGGGTGTTGATGCAGTTATTCACTCTATTGGCAGAGCACACATCCCGAGCATGGTATTTTGAGGCAATGGATGTATCCAGAGTACATCAAACTGTGGATACGTCGTTGGATGAAGGCGATCCTTTTGATACAAACGAGTCTTTAACTTTCGTTTTAAAGCTGGTGTGGCTGGTGTTGGTGCCCAAAGGCGCAGGCAGTGCGGTGATATGAAGTCTGCTATTCATCTGGTTATGGCTCTTTTTCCTCTTTTTGTTTTCGAGGTTTCAGTAGCAGGCGACTCATTCACGGGCAAGCGGTTATTTTTTACTCCGACAGAGCGACAACAGCTGGAAGCAGATAAAGCTGCAGTTGTATCGCCTGTGTCTGTTAACAATGCCTCGATATCTACAGAACCACGAAGTGAATTGAAAGAAGTGTCAGAATCGGCAGCACCGTCTGGCGTAGTCAGAAAACACACCGTTTCTTTTGATGGAATTGTCATTCGGCATTCCGGGGAAGAAGCGGCTACATCTGTTGTCTGGATTAATGGTGAGGCCGGGCAACCGAAAGCCTGGACAGGTGATGCGGTTGACGAGTACCAGCATAAAGTCACCACGGGTAAGCGGACACTTTATATCAAGCCCGGTCACTCACATTCTGTTGCAGTGACTGTTTCAGACGAGGTTATTCGTCCATGAAGTATTTGTCGTGCTATAGCTTATCTGTAGGTCAGCGAGGTGCTGTGCTGGTGGCCCTGGTGCTCAGTATGTTAATGGTCAGTGGCGTAAGTTTACTGACCCAGCATGTGTCTATGCGCTCGAAGCTTGCAACTCACGACGAAGTAACTCAAACACTGGCCAAAGCCAAAGAAGCACTCATCAGTTACGCAGTGACCTACACGGACAATTATGGTCATAACACACGTGGCGGAGCAGGTCGACTGCCCTGTCCATCAAGGTATCGCCATAGCTCGCCGTCATTGAGCTGCGGCAAAAATGCTATTGGTTTCATGCCTGCCGTCTGGAACCGGGGTGGAAAGAGAATTGACATTGACTATCGGGAGTTTTTTCTCAATCAGGATCTATGGTATGCGGTGTCCGAGGAGTTTCGGTATAACCCTGCATACAATGCACTGAACCCGGATGTAAACAAGTTTTTAACGGTTGGTGACAGAGATGATATTGTCGCGGTTATTATTCACCCCGGTGTTGAAATGCAGGGGCAGCAACGAAGCGTAAGCCCTAACGACGTTCGACACTATCTGGAGTCAGAGAATGCAGACGGAGATGCCGTGTTTGAGTCGGGGCTGGATAGTAATGACCGGCTGATTACTATTTCCAGAAAGGAACTGATGCCGCTGATGGAACGCCGCGTACTCGGCGTTGTTAAGGAATGGCTGCTTGAGTATTACACACAGTTCAGCCGTATGCCTTTTGCCGCACGAATCGGAGACCCGGATGCTGCTTGTGAAGAGGGTTTGCTGGTTGGCACAGTAGCGATGACCCGGGGTAACTGTAGTACGCCTTCATTGGGTGAACTGGTCAGTGAGTATGTGCCTAAGAACCGTCTGGTCAGTGAAACCTGGTTTGGAAGATATGGATGGTCGGCATTTATTTACTATCATGTCGAGAGCGCCTGTGCGACTTTGTATAACACTGTGCTCGAGTGTCAGGGCTCGCTGACAGACTCACACCTGGTGGTGAATCAACAGCCTGTCAAGACACTATTGGTGTCGGTTGGTCGTGAGATCGTATCCGACTATGCGGGCGTGATGCAGAACCGGAAGGTGAAACCTGATGACGCTTCGAGCTATCTGGACTCTGCATTATTGCTGGAAGCGGACCTGATATATGATTTGTCTGCCATTCGAAATGTGCTTGCCTCTAATGATCAGTATGTGGTGATACCGTGACGCGCAGACTGTTGCAATGCAGAGGTTTTTCACTACTTGAGATAGCGATTGTGTTGTTGATTACCGGTGTGCTGATGGGGGCGATGCTGCAACCTTACGGGACACATCTGGTTGAGCGGAAACGGACAGATACCCGTACCCAGCTGCAAAATATACAGCGTGCGTTACTGGGCTTCAGCGCTGCCAATAGCAGATTACCCTGTCCGGTATTAGACAGTACCGCCCCCTACGGTGATTGTTCCAGACAACATGGTTTTGTACCTGCTGCGTTGCTGGGCATTGACGGAAGATACAACGAGGAGGGTCTACTGGTCGATTCCTGGGGAGCCCCATTTCGGTATAGCGTGACCAGCGCAGATGGTAACAAGGACGGCCTTGCTGACTTTACCACGGCCTTTGGCATGCAGAATACAGGCATGCCTTTGCTTTCGCCGGAATTCGAGATTTGTGATTCTGCTGCAGACTGTTCTGAGTTGCGAGCCAATCAAGTGCCGGTGGTGATCTACTCTACGGGTCCGAATGCAACGTCGCGATCGGTAGATGAGTCAGAAAATACTGACAGTGATACACGCTTCGTGATGAGAGAGCCCGATAGTGCAGGCGCCGATCAATTCGATGATCTGCTGGTGTGGATTTCCGAAAACAGCTTGTATACGCATTTGATACGTGCCGGTGTACTACCCTGAAACCACCCTGTGCAGCACAGATCTATTTTTCAGTGAGCACCTTACACGTCTATGAAGTACCGAAACTGTGTGTAGTCGCAACATGCGGGTAATGAATGCAGGAGCAGTTAATCAGAAATGGAAAACGTTAACGAAGTATTTTGAGGTATTAGTAACAATGAAAAAACGACAACGTGGATTTACACTGATTGAAATAGCCATTGTATTGTTGATTATCGGGCTGCTGCTTGGTGGCGTGATGAAAGGTCAGTCGTTGATCAACAGCGCACGAGTCAGAAGCATCGCCAATGATCTGTCCGGTATCGAGGCGGCATGGGTGTCCTTCAGAGATCGCTATCGCTCGATTCCCGGAGACTACGCCAGAGCGTCAACCCACATCGCTGCCGGGTCTGTTGACGGTAATGCCAATGCGATTGTAGACAGCGCGGCGGAAGCCGGTGCGGTGTGGCAGCATCTTGCCCGTGCCGGGTTTATCAGTGGAGACTTTAATGGTGCCGCTGTGGCTGCACTGGATGACACCGCCTGTGTCGAGGCAACCTGTCCGGTAAACCCTTTTAATGGATTCTATAAAATCAGCAACACCGATAATGCTCTGGGCGCGACCGTGGCGACCCATGAGCTTGCTACCGGGGGCAATATTCCGGTTGAAGTGATGTATGAGCTGGACCTGAAAATGGACGATGGCCGTCCGAACACTGGCAGGCTGCGCGCTTTCAATGCAACACCGCATAATGGTTGCGTGAACGGTAACGAGTGGAATGTGGTCGGTGGCTTTGCTAATTGCGCAGGAGTATTGAAATTGCCGTTATAAAGCCTTTGTATTAATCAGGAGGTGCAGGGCGTAGTGGTGCTCTGCACCAATATCCACTTGATTAAATCCCGATGATCTTCAAGCACCAGCGCCTGCTTTTTTGACAAGATCATGATTAAAAAAGGACTGGCTTCTTTTTTGAGTTTGTTGATCTCTTCGCGCTGGACTGACGTCAGCGCTTCACCCCAGGGCTTGCGACTGACCAGTTGCTGCAGCTGTTTAAACCCTTCTGCACCTCTGTGAAAAGCCGCGGTAACAATAACCTTGTCTCTGTCCTGCAGTTGCATAAAGCACGCGTTATTCGTTAAATGCTGGGCGGCCTCGGTTTGCGCTGTCTGCGGTTGTGTATTCTGGGCATGGGCAGTGGTTGTAACAAAACAGAGGGCGGTGTACAAAAAAACTGCGGCTGCT
>JAHDHK010000189.1:5701-11547 GCA_020631335.1 Chromatiales bacterium | reverse complement strand
GTGCGGCAAAGCTGACACCGTGTGCCTCCATATCTTTGGTTTCATTAATGACCTGAGCGGTATGCAGCAATGCCTTTGAAGGAATGCAGCCGACATTGAGACAAACGCCGCCAAGGTCGGGGTAACGCTCTATCATCAATACCGAGCGCCCCAGATCAGCTGCCCGGAAAGCCGCTGTGTAGCCGCCGGGGCCTGACCCGATCACAACGACATCAACGTTTGTCTGAGCGCTGTTGCCTGTTGCATCGGATTGCGCCTGTTGCGTGTTGTCTGTTGCCGGTTGATCAACCGGCTCAGGGTCGCTGTCTTCGGTCATGATCATCGCGATCGGGCTGCCCTTCGATATTTTGTCGCCGAGCTTCACCAGTACTGAAGTGATTTCCCCTTCAGCCGGAGATGGGATTTCCATACTGGCCTTGTCGCTTTCCACAGTAAGCAGCGACTGATCCTTGCTGACGTGATCGCCATTGCTGACCAGTACTTCAATGATCTCAACGTCGTTGAAGTCGCCGATATCCGGTGCTTCGATGGTGGTGAGGTTACTCAACGCTTTCTCCAGCTAATCAGATCGATCTATGTTTGATCGCGAGCTCAGTAAAGCAGCATCTTGCGGATGTCGCCGATCACATTGCAATAGTGCGCCATAAAACGCGCCCCGTCTGCACCGTCGATCACTCGATGATCATAAGTCAGGTCAAGCGGGCACATCAGTCTGGGTTCGAACTCGCTGCCGTTCCAAACCGGTTGCATTCTTGAGCGGGTAATACCAAGGATGGCGACCTCAGGCGGATTGATAATCGGTGTAAACGCTTTGCCGCCTATACCGCCAAGATTTGAAATCGTCATGCAGGCCCCCTGCATTTCGGCGGGTTTCAGTTTCTTTTCACGCGCACGGGTACTCAGATCGGTCATCTCCTGCGACAGCTCAAAGATGTTCTTTTTATCGACATCGTTAAGCACGGGAACCACCAGTCCGGAGGGAGTATCTACTGCGATACCGATGTTGAAGTATTTTTTATAAAAAAGAGACTGTCCATCAGGAGCAAGAGAAGAGTTGAATCGTGGAAACTCTTTTAGCGTTGCGGCAAGTGCCTTGATGTGGAACACAAGGCCGGTAACACGTGTATCTCTTTCTGCCGCTTCTTTTTTGATCGACTGACGAAAGTCTTCAAGCTCAGTGATATCTGCATCTTCATGGTGCGTGACCATCGGTAGATTGAGCCAGGAACGGTGCAGATTTTCAGCAGTCAGTACATTGATACGTGACATTTCCACCCGTTCTATTTCACCGAACTGAGTGAAATCCACATCGGGGATCGGTGGTATACCGGCACCGCCGCCTGACGCCGCTCCGCCATACGCACTGCCGGCTCGACTCATGGTCGTCTTTACGAACTCCTGCACGTCATTGTGGAGAATTCTGTTTTTTCTGCCGGAGCCGCTGACGAGTAATAGATCGACACCCAGTTGGCGCGCGAATTTTCGTACCGCCGGGCTGGCATGTGCCCGACGGTAGGATTCGTCAGCAATTTTTTGGGTTGGTGACGCCGCCGGCTGAGGTCGTTTCGGGTTCGAAGCCGGAGCGCTGGACGCAGCGACAGGCGTCTGCGGTGCCGGCGCACTTTCAGAACTTGTCGATACTTCATCGGCTGCCGGCAGGCTGGTCGGTTTTTCACTCTGGTTGCTGGTCAGCAGTAAAATAGTATCGCCTTTGGACAGCCGATCACCGACATTGACTGGAATCGCATCAACGGTGCCGGCCGCAGTCGATGGAATCTCCATGCTGGCCTTGTCACTCTCAAGCGTAATCAGTGATTGATCCAGCTCGACTGAATCCCCGACATTAACCAGTATTTCGATAACTTCGATTTCTTCGAACTCACCAATATCGGGTACGATGACTGTCACCTGTGACGAGGCCGCTGATGTCGATTGTGTTTCTTCAGCGGTGCCGTTGGCCGGATTTGAAGCTGCCGGTGTGTCTGAAGGACTCGACGTATCGGCTGTGCCGGAGGCTTCGAGCAGAGCGAACAGATCGCCTTGTGAGAGCCGGTCGCCGACGGACACTTTTAGCTCGCTTATAACGCCGTCCTGCGTTGCGGGGATCTCCATACTCGCTTTATCACTTTCGAGTGTGATGAGTGACTGGTCCGTACTAACCGTGTCGCCGGGTGAGACGAGTACTTCGATGACCTCTACAGTGTCAAAGTCACCGATGTCCGGCACGCGCAATTCAATTTTATTTGACATGGCGATACCTCCTAAACCGTAACCGGATTAGGCTTGTTTGGATCGATACCATATTTATTTATGGCACTGCGTACTGCCGTTGCTTCTACTTGACCCTGTTCGGCAAGCGCATTGAGCGCGGCCACAACGATATACCGTCTGTCTACTTCAAAGAAGTCTCTTAGTTTTTCGCGGGTATCTGATCTGCCGAATCCATCGGTGCCCAGCACTTTATAAATGCCCGGTACGTATTCACGAATTCCATCTGCGACGGCTTTCATATAGTCGCTTGAGGCTACAGTCGGGTAGGGAGACTGTTCAAGCAGCTGTGTCGCATAGGGTTTGCGCGGTGTTTTATCCGGGTTAATCAGATTCCATCTGGTCGCATCGAGCCCGTCTTTTCGCAGTTCGTTGAAACTGGTGACGCTGAATATCTCAGAGCCGATGTTCCAGTCTTCCGCGAGCAGATCGGCGGCCGCAATGATTTCTCGCAAAATAACCCCGGAACCCATTAGATTAACCTTGACGGACGCATCTTTGGCAACCGAATTAAGCTTGTACATGCCTTTTAAAATGCCTTCATTGGCACCCTCGGGCAGGGCAGGCTGGTGATAGTTTTCATTCATCGCGGTGATGTAGTAGAAAACGTTTTCCTGCTCCTTCACCATTCTGCGCATACCTTCGTGAATGATGATAGCCATTTCATAGGCGTAGCACGGGTCATAGCAGACGCAGTTAGGAATTGTGCTTGCCAGCAGATGGCTGTGGCCGTCTTCATGTTGCAGACCTTCGCCATTGAGTGTTGTGCGTCCTGCGGTACCGCCGATCATGAATCCGCGTGCGGTCATGTCTCCGGCTGCCCATGCCAGATCACCAATGCGCTGGAATCCGAACATTGAGTAGTACACAAAGAACGGGATCATATTGACGCCGTGGGTACTGTAGGCGGTCGCAGCAGCAATCCATGAAGACATGCTGCCGGCTTCGGTAATGCCTTCCTCTAAAATTTGTCCGGTTTTGTCTTCTTTGTAAAACATCACCTGGTCGCGATCTTCAGGCGTGTACAGTTGTCCAACCGAAGAATAAATACCCAGTTGGCGGAACATACCGTCCATACCGAATGTGCGGGCTTCATCAGGCACTATGGGTACGATGTTTTTACCAACATTTTTATCGCGCGTGAGGATGGTAAGCATCCTGACAAATGCCATAGTAGTGGAAAGCTCTCTGTCCCCGGAGTCCTTCAGCAGTGGCTCAAACACACTTAACGGTGGAACTTCCAGAGGGGCTGCGAACTTCTGTCGCTGAGGCAGGTAACCCCCCAGTGAGTCGCGGCGATCTTTCATGTACTTCAACAACTCGCTGTCGTGCTCCGGCTTACAATATTCCAGATTCTCAACTTGCTCGTCCGTCAGCGGGATATTGAATCGATCCCTCATATCCATCAGCGCGTCGAGTGGCATTTTCTTTTGCTGGTGAGTTGCGTTAGTGCCTTCACCTGATTCACCCATGCCATAGCCTTTCACTGTTTTCATTAAAATAACAGTCGGCTGACCTTTGTGATTGACGGCGTTGTGGTAGGCCGCGTAAATTTTATGAGGATCGTGTCCCCCTCTATTCAGGCGCCAGATGTCTTCATCCGAAAGTTTGGCAACCATGGCAGCAGTTTCGGGGTATTTTCCGAAGAACTTTTCACGAGTGTAGGCACCGTCCTTTGCTTTGAAATTCTGGTATTCACCATCGACTGTTTCCATCATTAACTGTTTTAGCTTGCCGTCATGATCTTTAGCCAGCAGTGGATCCCAGTATGATCCCCAGATCACTTTAATGACGTTCCAGCCGGCGCCACGGAAGACGGCTTCCAGTTCCTGTATGATTTTGCTGTTGCCGCGAACCGGGCCATCCAGTCGTTGCAGATTACAGTTGATCACAAAGGTCAGGTTGTCGAGTTTTTCGCGGCCAGCGAGTGAGATAGCACCCAGTGATTCCGGTTCGTCCATTTCACCGTCACCCATAAACGCCCAGACCCGACGATTATCGGTTTTAGCCAGGCTGCGATCCTGCAGGTATTTCATGAACCTCGCCTGGTAGATCGCCATAATTGAAGTCAGTCCCATCGACACAGTCGGGAACTGCCAGAAGTCCGGCATCAGATAAGGGTGGGGATACGAAGACAAACCGTTGCCGTCAACCTCGCGTCGAAAATTATCCAGATCTTCCTCAGATAATCTTCCTTCCAGATAGGCTCTTGCATATATACCCGGTGCGGAGTGTCCCTGAATAAACACCAGGTCGCCACCGTGATCGGGATCAGGGGCGTGGAAAAAGTGATTGAAACCGACGTCGTAGAGTGTCGCTGCGGAGGCAAAACTTGAGATATGGCCACCCAGATTCGAGCCTTCACGGTTGGCGCGCAAGACCATTGCCGTGGCGTTCCAGCGGATCATTGAACGAAGCTTATGTTCGAACTCGTAGTTACCCGGACAGGTTACTTCAAGGTGAGGTGGAATCGTGTTGATGTATGCGGTAGAAGCGCTATACGGCAGGTTCGCACCTGAGCGTCTGGACTGGTCGATGAGGGCCTCAAGCAGGTAATGAGCGCGCTCGGGTCCTTCTTGTTCGACCACGGCCTCAAGTGCTTCAAGCCACTCTTTGGTTTCCTGGGGATCGACGTCTTTTTGCTCTTGCATAGCTCTCTCTGAATCGTTCGGGGTTCGCCCGGTGATCTATACAAACCCGAATGGGTTTGGACCGCTTGGAACAGGAATTAGTTGCCTTTGGCGGGAGTAAAACCAACCGTAATCCGGATACTGCCGCTATTACATTCCCCCAGCGGATACCGGTTAGTCGAAGAACCCATAAGTATAAACCAAATCGGGAGCTTTTCAGACAAGGTAACTTACAACAGTGATGCCAGAATATGCCCGTTGCTTTCGGGGCATATCTGCTCAAGCCGGCAAGTGGTAATTGAGTTTTCCAGCGATTGACTGACATTGCGAATGGCTACGCGTGTGTAGTTTTCGGTGTAGCCGAAATATTGGTTATTGTTTTCCGACTCCCACAATACACTGCCCAGCGTGCCGGTTTGCTGTTGCAGGAAATTGATTTTCTGCTGCGCTGCAAGTGTGTGTAGTTCCTTGCTGCGCTGCTTTTTTGTCGCTTCATCAATTTGATCGGCCATACCCGCGGCTTTAGTGCCTTCGCGACGGGAATAGCTGAAAATATGTATGTGTCCGAAGCCAATTGATTCAACAAACCGCATGGTTTCCCGCCACTGTTCAGGGGTTTCTCCGGGAAAACCGACGATTATGTCGGTAGTCACATTGAACATCGGATGTTGTGCTTTGGCCTGTGACACCAGTTGAGCAAACTCGGCGGAATGGCAACGGCGGGACATTCTTCTCAGGACTTCGTCCGAGCCACTTTGAATCGGCAGATGCATATGTGGCATTAATCGGGGGTTTTCGAACAGCTCGAAAAACTTGTCACCCAGATCCCAGGGTTCCACCGAGGCAAATCGTATTCTGGGTATGTCGGTATCTTCGATCAGCGCTTTGACCAGCGAAGCTAGGTCTGTGTCCAAATCGGATCCATAGCCACCAACGTGAACTCCCGTT
>JAHDHK010000189.1:0-5691 GCA_020631335.1 Chromatiales bacterium | reverse complement strand
TGAGAATATCTTTCACAAGTGATGTGAGGCTGGATTGAATATCTGATCCGTAACCACCTACATGCACGCCGGTGAGCACAACTTCCTGTATGCCGTTTTCGTGTAGCGTATTAATTTGATCCACGATATCTTTAACAGGGCGACTTTCCTCACTGCCTCTGGCTACCGTCACAATGCAGTAGCTGCAGCGATAACGACAGCCGTCCTGAATTTTTATAAAAGCCCGCTGTCTGTTTCTGGCAAATAGTGCAGATTCATTGGGCAACGTTGCGCCCTCGGGCATAATCGGTATCTGCCAGCGCTCGGTTACTTTTTTTACTAATGTAGACTTATGCTGGTTGTCCACGAGCATATCCACGCCCAGATCAGCGGCATTTCCCGCTTCACCCGTTGATACGAAGCACCCGCTCACCACTAGCTTGCCGGTCGGATTTTCCCGTCGCAGCCGGTTGATCGTCTTGCGTGACTTGCGCACTGCCTCGCGAGTGACTGCGCAGGTATTCAATACCGTGAGTTGTGCGTTATCGACGGTATTCACCAGCGTGTGTCCTGCACTTTGAAATTCTCGCGCCCAGCTTTCGAGTTCGGCCTCGTTCAGTCGGCAACCGAGCGCTTTGAGATAAATGTTCACGTAGACTGGTTCCAGTTAGTAAAGAAGTCCTTCAGGCACCTGAACGGTAAAATTTCGTGGCCGGACAAAGCCATGGCCCCGATAAACATTTTCACGGTAGTGGGTGCGGACAGTGGAATGGTAACAAATCAATTATGCTGAAACAGGCTGGTCATTCATGGCTGTGATATGGAACAAAACTGTCGGAGACGATTGTTACGAAATCCGCAAAGCCGGCAACTCTATCCGCCTCTATAAAAACCAGGTCTTCCATTCACAGTGGAATCCTGACAGGCCTTTGTCCAGCGGTGTCTGGGATCTGTTGTTTCTACCGGCGTTGTTTCTACCTGTCGGCCGCGTCCGGAGAGTGCTGTTGCTGGGGGTTGGCGGTGGCGCTGTGATTAATCAATACCTTCGATTGTTATCGCCGGAAAAGATTGTGGGAGTAGAGCTGGATGCGCAACATTTGAAAATTGCCAGAAGATTTTTTTCATTGCGCCATTCGTCGGTAGAGCTGCACTGTGCAGACGCAATCTCGTGGTTGCAGCAATACGACGGAGAACCCTTTGATGTGATTATAGAAGACCTGTTTACAGAGCAGGCGGGAGAACCGCAGCGCGTAGTAACCGCAGATCAGCAGTGGTATTCCCTGCTGTTGAGTCCCCTCAGTGCCGCCGGTGTGTTGGTGATTAACTTCGAAGACCCGGCGCAAATGCGCGCCAGCGGTGCCGCCTACCGGAGTGCGCTGGGTAGCAGCGAGGATATTCGCTTCCAGCTAACCCAGCCCACCTACGGCAATAGTGTCTGTGCACATCTGTCACAGCCAGCCAAACCTGCGTTTCTAAGAGAACAATTAAGCACAGTGCTGGAGCAGTTTCCGGCCAGCAGAACAGCAGCGCAGAGGTTTCGTCTGCGGCGTGTGTCTTAATCGAATCCCGCATCAGCGCGCACTGAAATCAGGTTCCTCTGCCAGATTGTTCATTGCCTGATTTCGACGGTCGCGACCGTGCCACTTGTGTGCACGACACTCTTACCTTTTTTCACCTTTGGGGGTGAAATTACGACGAAATGGCGGTCTGAAAGATGGTTCAATGCGGTATACTGCGGGCATGACAAAGCAGAAAGTTCTGCGCAGTCCAGTCCGTTGTCCGGATGCTTGCGGGGTACCGCAACGTGGCGGAAATTCTACAACGGGAACAAATCCTTACCAGTAAAACTGTTGCGTTCGCGCGGCGGTGCAAGTTAAGAGGAATTAATTATGGTGGATGAAAAAGACTCCCTCAGAGGAGCGGCTCATCGTGAAGATATCCGGGATCGTCATCTTCTTCCGGACGAACCTCGTGTCAGGCGTTCGGTCAAGTACGGTGCGGTCGGGTTATTGGGGCTCGGCGTGCTGGGCATGTGGAACGGGAATGTTCAGCGTGATGGCGTCATTGAAGAGAATGAAGGGCAGATCGAAACCTTATCCACCGAAAAACAATCACTGGATAGTCAGGTTGTTGAGCTGGAGGGCAATCTCAGCGCCAGCACGGCAAAGGTCGCAGCCTATGAAACCGAAATCACTGACCTGAAAGACTCACTCGCTGCGCTGGAGCAACAGAGTTCAGCAGCCAGTGAGGCCAGCGAGGCTGAATTGGCAAGCCTCAGCGAGGAGCTATCCCTGCTCAAGGAGAGCAGTTCAGCCAGTCAGCAAGCACTCGACGAAGTTGAAGGGCTGCGAGCTCAGCTGGGTGCTCAGGCTGCTGAAATGGAGGAGCTCCAAGCGATCAGGGCGCAGGCGGTAGAAGAGATAGCAGCGCTCAGACGCAAGGCGGCTAGTGTTGAATCACTGCAGGCTGAAATTGGTGAGCTGACCCGGGCTCGTGATGAGCTAATGACCCGTGTGACTGATATCGACGAGCGCGCCGGTGTTCTCGCGCAGGAAAACGCGGAGGTTTTGCAGGCTCGAGACGATCTGCAAATGCAGCTGAGTGCATTGGGCGACGAAAAACAAGGGCTGTTAGCTGACCTTGAATCGCTGAAAAACGCAGATACCACCGACGAATTTAATTCTCTCAAGCAGTCCTTTGCCAGTCTTGAAGCTTCATCCGAGGGGCAGATCCAAGGGCTCGAGGTAGAAGTAAATACTTTGACTGATCGCATCAGGTTGCTCAGCGAGGAAAAGAGCGATCTCATCGGTGAGAACGCCACGCTGACAGGTCAGCTCGATTCACTGGCGAGCGAAAAAAATGCGCTGACAGCCGAGGTCGAAGCGAAGCTGGCAGAGCTCGATGCACTTAACAATGAAAAGAATGAACTAACCGCCTCTGCCGCTCAACTTGAAACTCAGGTCGGCGATCTCAGCAATGAGATGGAAGATGCTCGCAGTCAGGCTGCAGCGCAAACGCAGGAGCTTCAGACTCAGGTAGAAGGTCTGAACGCGGATATTTCCGTATTGACTGCCGAGCGTGACAGTCTGACGGAAGAGAAAAACCAGTTACTGGCGGATATGGAAGGCCTGAAGGCTGAAAGCCAGAATGCGCTCATGCAACTTACCGGCGAACGGGATAACGTAACGACAGAACTCGGACGTTTGCAGGAGTCGACCAGTTTTCAAATTTCAGGTCTGGAAGAGGAGGTGCTGGCCCTTGAGGGGCAGGTGCTCGATTTAACCGCCAGGCGCGATGAGTTGATGGGCCAGGTAGAAACGCTCACTCAGAACAACGACACACTGACTGCAGAGAAAGATTCCATAACACAGCAGTCAGAGCAGCAGGTGTCCGAGATGCAGCTTGCGTTGCAGAATCTGGCCGGCGAGCGGGACGATCTGCAGACCGCGTCACTTGCATTCAAAAGCGAAAGTGATTCCGCAATCAGCACGCTGGAGATGACGGTCGATGATCTCAACGGTCAGATCGAAACACTGACGGTGCAACGGGATTCTCTTGAGAAAGCCAATCTGGAATCTGCAGAAAAACTGGCGGAGCTTGATCAGCAAAGAAATGAAGCGCTAGCGAGGATCGATGAAGTCACCGCAGAGGGAAGCGCCCGCGTCGATGGTCTGCAAAATGAGATAGCCGGTCTGAATAACCAGATCACCGATTTGACCACCCAGCGTGACAGACTTGCCGGCGATCTTGAATTGGCTGAATCAGCATCAACCAACCTGGCATCCAGTGTCGAATCGTTAACCGCTGAAAAGTTCGAAATCCAGGGCTTACTCGATACAGAACGATCGACCATGGTGGACGAGCTGGGCAGTCTGAAATCCCAGCTCTCCGACATTACTGCAGAGCGTGACCAGCTGGCGTCGGATCTTCAAGCAACTAACGTCGAATCTTCTAAGCTGACGATGAATCTCGATGCGTTAGGCAGTGAAAAATCTGACCTTGAGGCATTGCTGGAAACCGAAAGGGCAGCGGCGTCAGGGCAGATCGACAGCTTGACAGAGCAATTGGGCAGCCTGAGTGATGAGCGCACTGGTCTGGCTAAAGAAAGGGATGGGCTGCTGGCCGATGTCGGTTCACTCGGCGAAAAAGTAACGCTGCTTGAAGATGAAATCGCTAATTTGTCCACCGAGCGTGACAAGCTGCTTGCTGACCTTGACGCACTAGGGGCTGATAAAACCGCACTTGAGTCAGAACTGAGTGATGTAGCTGGAAATCGTGATGAATTGATGGCGAAAGTCGATGTACTGGAATCAGAAAAATTCAATATTCAGGGGTTGCTCAACAACTCACAAGCTGAAGCATCTGAGGCTATTTCCGGACTCGAGGAGCAATTGAGCGGGCTGAGTGGCGAGCGAGACGGTCTGGTATCGGAACGTGATGAATTACTGGCCAGTGCTGGCGCGCTTGGAGAAAAAGTATCTCTGCTGGAAGACGAAGTTAACAGCCTGACGACAGAACGCGACAATCTGCTGGCAGACCTCAAGACCCTCGACGCTGATAAAGCCAGACTTGAAAATGATCTGCAGACCACCAGTGCTGAGAAGGGTGACTTGCAGGGCGTGCTCGATCAGGAGCGCGAGGCAATGTCTGCTCAGGTATCCCAACTCGAGTCAGAGCTCAATTCGATTTCCACTGACCGTGATGAACTGGTGGCAAAAGTTGACGCGCTTGAAGCTCAAATTGAAACTGTGACCGGCGAAAGAGATCAGCTCACAGCAGAACTTGATAGTGCCACCGCCGAGGTTCGTGAGCTTTCGACGCAAACCGGCATGCTCGATAAAGAAAAAACCACGTTGCAGGCAAATCTGGACAATGCGATTGCCGAGGCTGATGCTCGTCGACAGAAGCTGGAGGAAGATCTGGCAGCAGCCAACGATGCGTTAAGCGAGGCGACCAGTGCAACAGAGTCAGCTAACGAAACGATCTCCGGGGTTGAGCAGCAACTGAACGAGATGACGCTCGCCAGAGATAATCTGGCCGGTGAACGCGATAATCTGCAAGCGAAACTGACAGACGGGCAGGCGCGAATCGGCGTGTTGGGAGATCAGTTGGGTGAGATGAAAACCCAGCTGAATGAACTCGCCGATCAGAACCGGGCGCTTCAATCTGACATGGAAAATCTCAGTGGCAGCAGCAACGAGCAGATCGCTGTTCTGGAGCAGACTGTTGAAGATCTGAACACGCAGAAAAATCAATTGACGCAGGAGCGAGATCAGCTGCAGGCTGATCTGCAGCAGTCTTTATCTGCTGCAGATGAACTAAGCGCGCAGAGCAGCGAACTCAGCGAACAAAGGGATGCACTGTCGAGTGAGCGCGATCAACTTAATGCGGGCTTGCAGGAATCACAGGCTGCGCTTGAACAGCTCTCTGCGCAAAAAGATTCACTGTCAGCGGAACTTGCTGAGCTGTCCAAAGAACGGGATTACCTGACAGGGCTGCTGGATTCGGAGCGAGAGAACCTGAGCGCGGTAAATCAAAACGCTGAAGGCTTGCAAAGTCAGATTCAGACTTTAACTGGCGAGCTGGATGACTTGAAAACACAGCTGGCCGATGTTCAGCAAGCCAGGGACGAAAGCGCAGAAAACGCGCGTACCCTGCAGGCACAGGTCGGTGATTTTGAGAGTCGCTTCGGCAACCTGACAACTCAGCTTG
>JAHDHK010000188.1 GCA_020631335.1 Chromatiales bacterium | reverse complement strand
ATAACGCATAACTCCCCGTAGGGTGGATAAGCACACATCCACCAATACCCCTATAACCATTCTACCTCGAAGATAAAGCGACCTAACAGTTAAGCCGATAACGCAAACTCCCCGTAGCTTGGTGGATGCGCAAGCTTATCCACCCTACCGGTAATTTTTCGTTGTAGTGGAAAATAGTGTGTGAAAACTGAAATCAAGCAGCCTCACTCATAGAACGTCACAATCGTTTAGCCAATAACGCAAACTCCCCGTAGGGTGGATAAGCCTCAAGCGCATCCACCAACGCCCCAATAATCAATCAGCCCCGAAGAAAAAGCGACCCAACAGCTAAGCCGGTAACGCATAGCCCCACCCGTAGCTTGGTGGATGCGCAAGCTTATCCACCCTACCGGCAATTTGTCGCTGTAGTGAAAAATAGTGTGTGGAAATTATAATCAATCAGCCTCACTCATAGAACAGCATAACCGTTAAGCCAATAACGCACAGCTCCCCGTAGGGTGGATAAGCCCCAAGCGCATCCACCAACACATCCAAATCATATCACCGCCGTTTCAACAAACGGTTTACCTTCAGCAATACGCCGGTAGTTAAACGCTGAAAGATCAAGACTGCGGTATTCTCCATAGGTAATGAGTTCCGACGTCCCCCGCCCCATGGCGGGAGACTGTTGAAAGCCATGCCCCGAAAAACCGTTTACAAAAATAAAATTCTCGACCTCTGTATGCGGACCGAGAATCGCGTTTTGATCAAACGTGTTAAACGCATAGTGACCTGCCCATGAATTGGTCAGCTTAATTGCTTCGAACTGTGGAATGCGATTAGCAATGATGGGCCAGACCTTGTTCTCCCAGATGCTGTGATCCTGCACAAAGTCATCGTAGTCTACGGCGGGGTCGACATCTGGCGGGCATCCGGCCAGATAATAGGTTCCGTCTGTGCGCATGTGAACCCCGGTGGGATCAATGGTCAGCGGCAGATCACGATCAAGCGGCTGTTCCGCAGAGAAAATAAACGTATAGCGCTTACGTGGCTCAACCGGCAGTTCAATACCGGCCATTCGCGACGTCAGCACTGCCCGCGGTCCGGAGGCATTGACTACCTGCCCGCAGTTGATCACCTCACCGGACTTTAACACCACACTGGTGACTGCTTTTTTGTTTTCACTGAGATTCATTGAGACAACTTCGTTGGATACGTATTCGGCACCATGCTCGCGGGCCGATCGCTTCCACCAGTCGAACAGCGTGTTACCGTCAAAGTAGCCTTCATCAATCAGGTTATGACTGCCGGCGACGATGTCATCGACCCGATAGAATGGATAATCATTTTTGATTTCTTCTGCAGACATGATTTTGGTGCCGGCACCACACTTAACCTGCAATGCCTGATTGGCTTTCAACACATCGGCAAATGCTTCGTTGTCGGCCAGGTACATGTAGCCGTAACTTTGCAGTACCAGCTCTGGCACCCGCGGGTCGTCACCCATGTAGGTGCGGAAGTTTTTAACAAACTCCGCTGCAAACTGCGAGATGCGGACATTAACCTCGTTGGAGAACTGTTGTCGCATACAACTATTAGTATGCGCCGTGGAGGTGAACTCGTAGCTCGGGTCACGCTCGACCACAAGAATGGAACCATCAAAATCTTTATTGCTGGCAAGCCACCATGCCACCGATGAGCCGTACATCGCACCACCTACAATCACGACATCGTAGCTTTGTTGCTTCGGGGTATTCACTATTGCTTTATCGTTCATTAAACGGCTCTCCCGTGTCTGACATCATTGAGTACCTGTTCGACATCATCTTTCGATAAGCCGTATTGCTGTTGCGCCTGCTCCGCACTGATGTAGCCCCTTGCAATATCACGTTTAACATCTTCGCGATCACGCTCGTTCGGGTTACCGTATCCACCACCACCGGGAAACGCCATCATCACTTTACGTCCGTGTGAGACAAACTGCTTGCCCTTGCCCTGCATCGGGTCGCCGTTATCCAGCGCAATTGTGGTTGCGCCACCTGCCTGACCGCCATGTCTGCCGGTTGCCGGATGATCGACGCGATCAAACATCGCAGAAATATCAAACTCATGCCCCTCGACTGCACCTACCTCCATATATTGACCCAGGCCACCGCGATACTTACCTGCCCCGCCACTGTCTGGGCGCAATTCCTTACGCCATATAATTACCGGGCCGGCATTCTCGGTTGCCTCTACCGGCATAGTCATGACTCCCGAAGGGAATGCCGTCGCATTTAATCCGTCAGAGCGCGGACGTGCACCGGAGCCACCGGAATTAAACGTCAGTACTTCAGAGCGACGTGCCTGCTTTGCCATGTCACGATCGTGTGCGGCCTGGTTATTTGCAGTATCCGGCTCGGCATTCACATCGATATCGGTGCGCGGCCGCAGCGACACCTGAAAATTACATAGCGTCCCCGCGCCCTCTGCAGGAACAGTATCAGGCAGGATCTTATCCAGCGCATTAAACACGGTGTCAGGGATCATGTGGCCAATGACATGGCGAAGTGCAACCGGTGCCGGGTGCAGCGCATTGACAATAGAATTTTCCGGTGCCGTTATTCTGAACGGCGCCAGTGATGCTGCGTTGTTTGGAATTTCCGGCGCGATGGCACACTTCAGTGCGTAACACGCATAGGCCTTTGTATAGACAAGCGGCACGTTAATGCCCTTTTTATCAAGGCCACTTGTGCCGGCAAAATCACAACGAATTACTTTTTCATCGACGTCCAGTTTAACCTTCAGCGTTACTTCGGCACTGTAGCCGTCAATCTTCATTTCACCCATCGCACTCGCACCGGCAGGCAGCGCAGCAATGCAGGCTTCTGTTGCGGTCTTTGAGTTGCTGAAGATAAAGCTGGCAATATCACACAGGTCGTTCAAACTGAATTCGTCCATCATTTCAACCAGACGACGATGACCGATTTCGTTGCAGGTTGCCAGCGCGTAGATATCGCCAACCAGCTGATCCGGCTCACGAACGTTGCCGCGCACAATTTTCATCAGAGTGGAATCGACTTCGCCACGCTCGGCAAACTTCATAATGGGTATGTACAGTCCTTCTTCATAGACTGAGTTGGCATCAGCGCCGAAGCCACGCCCGCCAATGTCGACAATGTGAGCGGTGCAGGCAAAATAGCCGACATGCTTACCGCGGTAGAACGATGGTGTTACCACGGTGATATCGTGCAGATGTCCCGTGCCTTCCCACGGATCATTGGTAATGAACACATCACCTTCATACATATTGTCGACACCGATACGCCGCATAAAGTGGGCAACGGCATCAGCCATGGCGTTGACGTGTCCGGGTGTTCCGGTGACTGCCTGCGCCATCATTTGTCCGTCAATGTCATAGACACCGGCAGACAGATCACCGGCTTCACGTACCGAAGTGGAAAACGCGGTTCGTACAAGCGCCATTGCCTGTTCTTCCACCACCGAGATTAAACGGTTCCACATCACCTGTTGTCGAACAGTATCGGCTTGAGATCTCATGATGCGCTACCTCCTTCATGCTTAATACAAAGATCGATACAGCCATCCGACTGACGCACAGCCGTCCGTGACGAAGGTACAATTATCGTCGTTTGAGTTTCGGTAATAACGGCAGGCCCGCTGACTGAGTGGGCTGTTTGCATATCATCGCGCAGCACCAGTGCCGCCGCTACGTTTTCACCTACAGCGGGATCGAACACGGTGCGGGTGTCACTGGTTGTCATCTGTTGTGCACTTGCGAACGGTGAAAGACTTCCGGCTGGCTGTGCTGCAGTGGTTGCGTTGACCGCCCATACGGTAATTTCTACCTCAAGTCCTTCAACAGCGCGACCAAACAACGCGACATAGCCGGTTTCAAAAAGGGTTTTAAAGGTGGCGGCATCAGGGGATTCGGCCTGTTCATCGGTTAACTCAACCGGAATCTCCCACCCCTGCCCCGAGTAACGCATATACACTTTGTAGTGAGCACTGATAGGCGCATCAGCAGAGCAGGTTCGAACAAAACGCGTTGCCTCGTCTTTGAGTTCTGCAAGAAGCTGCTTTACGGAATCGGCTTTAAAATTCTGCAGCCGCATAAACACACTGCGAGTGGCTTCAAAACTAAAAGGCGCGCGCAGAAAACCGATGGCAGACCCGACGCCGGCTCCCGGTGGCACCAGTAAGCGATCGACGCCCAGTTTTTCGCACAGTCTGCCCGCGTGCAAAGGTGCCGCACCACCAAACGCGATCATGGTGTATTCAGAGAGATCCTCCCCGTTTTCTACAGCGTGAACACGCGCTGCGTTGGCCATATTTTCATCGACCACCTCGGCAACCCCGAACGCGGCGTTTTCTGTTTGCATATCGAGCTTGCCGGCAACCGCGCTGTCGAGTGCGGCGCGTGAGGCTTCCACATCCAGTGAAAACGTGCCACCGGCAAAGTTGTCCGGGTCGAGTTTACCCAGCACCAGATCGGCATCAGTCACAGCCGGGTGCTCTCCACCTCTGCCATAACAGGCAGGTCCGGGCTCAGAGCCGGCAGACTGAGGGCCGACACGTATCTGATTCAATGAATCAACATGTGCCAGAGATCCTCCACCGGCACCGATTTCAACCATATCGATTACCGGTATAGAGATAGGCATACCAGAGCCCTTTTTGAAGCGATAGGTTCTGGCCACTTCAAACACACGGCTGGTCTTCGGTGTCTGATTTTTGATTAAACAGATTTTGGCGGTAGTCCCTCCCATATCAAATGAAAGCACTTTATTCAGCCCGTATCGCGCAGCGATATTCGCGGCAAACACCGCACCACCGGCCGGACCGGACTCAACCAGTCGAACTGGAAATTCCGCGGCGTTTTCCAGTGAAATAATGCCACCGCCGGAATGCATCAAAAAGATAGGACACTGCACACCCTCTTCACCCAGACGCGATTCAAGGCGACCGAGATAACTCTTCATCAACGGTTTGATATAAGCATTGGCAATTGTGGTATTGAAACGTTCATACTCTCGCATCTGCGGTGATACTTCACTGGACAATGACACCATCACATCAGGCAGCAATTTGGCAAACACATCGCGTATGCACTTTTCGTGAGCGTCATCGACATAGGAATGCAACAACCCGATGGCCACACTCTCGTAGCCGGCAGTTTTTATATCAGCAGCCACCGCTTCGATATCTGCCTGATCAATCGGCGTAAGAATTTCACCGGCCGCACTGACACGTTCATCAATGGTGTAGCGCTGATGTCTCGGTAACAGTGGTTCTGGCAGGGACAGGTTCAAATCATATTGTTCAAAGCGCGATTCCGTCCGCATTTCAATCACATCACGAAATCCCCGAGTCGTCACCAGCGCGGTTTTCGCACCCCGTCTTTCTATCAGCGCATTAGTGGCAAGCGTAGTACCGTGAATAATCTGTTGAATCTGGTTCGGTTTTACGTTTGCCTGCTCGCAGACCTGATGCAGGCCGTCGATAATGGCGTTTTCAGGTGCAGCATAAGTAGTGAGCACTTTCGTTGAAAACTGCCCGGCCTCGCATTCCAGCACCACATCGGTAAACGTTCCACCGATATCGACGCCCAATCGAACCGACTGTGAATCCATGTTGTGTCTCTTAAATATTGTGGAGGCCCCGGGAGATTGCCCGACACCCATTGCCAACGCAGAGTAGCGCCCGGCCCTGCTTTAAATCAAATCACTTAATTCAATACACTGGATAAAGAAAATTAATGCGGCAGCGCTCGAAGTGCTGAACCCGGATGACTGCGAGAGTGCAACGGCAGTGTGTCCGCAAAAAAGCAAACCATTATTGCCCGCGATGTTAACTGATGGCAGATATTTCCCGCGCAAGCGCCGCAGCATCCTTGATCAGGTTGCTGACCTGTTGCCGTTCATATCGCGCCTCAAAGCAAAGCTGCGGTGGAGACCAGGGGTAATTGATCCGCCGCAATACGCCACTGGCGAGTTCTCTGTGCACCATGGCCTCGGGCAATACCGCGATCCCCATCTGATCGACGGTCATTTGCAGGCAGGCAGCAAGATTGCTCGACGGCACCAGTCGCACGCCGCGAACCCCGGCAAAATGATCACGCACCTGTTGATGAGGGCCGGTCTTGCGTGCGTGGGTAAGTATCGGATACGCAGCAATTTGTGTTGCCGTTAACGCCTCAGCGGGGTCAGTGGCAGATATCAGCTCGGGTGACGCCACCCAGATCCATGGATAGCAACCCAGTGGCTCCGCGCCCGGTGACGGCTCACCGAATGGACCGCTCTGCAACGCCAGATCTATCGTGCGCACGTTCAGCGCTGCGGTTAGATTGACCGATAAGTCTACGGTGAGCTCCACCAGTACTTCGGGATACCTGTCTTTCAGTGCTTTCAGGTATTCACGCAGCCAGGTGTGCACTATTAGTTCGGTGACCCCGAGCTTTAAAACCCCGTCATAAAGAGAGGCCTGATCTGCCGCCTCATGAAGCGCCTGCGAGGCACGCAGAACCGCCCTCGCCCGATCCAGCATTTCCAGCCCTTTAGGCGTCACCGCGACCACACCCGACTGACGCTCCAGCAGCTTCACATCCAACACTTTCTCGAGTGACGCTATTCTCGAGGAGATATTCGGCTGGGTGGTATTGAGACGCTCGGCTGCACCACCGAAACTTGCCAGGTCCGCTACCCACACAAACGCTTCGAGTTGCTTCAGAGTGAAATTCACCTGGCAAACCACTCCGGTACGACCACCGGGCCGGCAACATAAAACAAACAAACCAACCGGTTGCAAACCGGAATTTTACGGATGAAGGCAGCAGCCCTTGCAATTCGATCGTTCAAATTCGACATGAAATGTCGCCCGAGTGGCATAAAAGACAGAATCCCAGCAAAAGTGGTAATTTTACCGCTTTACCCCGGTACTGGCCCGCTACGGTTCGACACACTTTTTTACGATAATTTACCCATACCAAGGCAGGGTTGCTACAGGGACGTTGCCAGGGAGTTATAACTTGCAAGGAAGCAAGGCAGGGATGCTACTTCAGGGAAGCCGAGTTAGGCAACAGTTTAGTATCACAGGATGTATCGAAAGGCCGGCAGGATGCTGGCCTTTCCTCTTTGGGGCGATCGAAAACTCCCATCAGCGCCTCAACTGGCAGAAAAATCAGTCCAGCGCAGGCAACTCCCGCATAAAGTGGGCAGCTTCTGCCGCTTTCGGGTCGGCCAGAAAACCTCGCGCCGCCAGATGGCCAGAGTACACAGCGTCTGCAATCAAACCCGGCGCATGTGCATCACCGATTAGCTCGACACTCACGCCCGCTTGCTGCAACGGTTCATACAACGCGTCCACCGGCAAACGTTCGGTAACCGGTATCAAGGTATCGGCGCGAACGTTCGATGTAGCATCGGTATAAATACACTGCAGTTCAACAGTACCATCGGCTACTGAAACCACCTGCTTGCCGGTATGAATCTCTACCTTCAGTTCAAGCAATGACTTCTGAATACGCTGCTGTTCAAGCGTATGCTCCATCCACGGTGATACGCTGTTTGCCGGCGTCACAAAAATAATACCGTTGTTAACGACACCTTTATCGGTGATATTACCCCGCTTCACAGCCAGATGTTCCGCAATCACTCCGGCGAGGTAACACTGATCGTCGTCATAGATCAGCACGGGTCCATCAGCAGGCAACTCACCCTGCATGATGTTATCGGGAGTCAATACCTTTATTTTTTCCAGTTTGTGAACAGCAGATCGTGAGCTTCGTCCAATACCATCTGCTCGCCATACAGAACCCGTCGCCAACACAACATGATCAGCGCCGAACTCTTTGATATTTTCGACAGTTAATCGACTGGACGTATAAATTGAAACACCGGCTTTTTGTTGCAGCTCGTATATACGAATATCACTGACACGCTTCCAGGCCGCTAACCCGTTCAAACCGGACTCGGCAACAACACGCCCACCCAGTGTTTCACCGGCTTCACTGAGCGTCACCAGAAACCCCCGCCTGGCAAACTGCACTGCACTCTCTAACCCTGCGGGACCGCCACCGACAATCAGTACACTGGCATCGGCTTTTTTAGGTTCGATATGTTCCGGGTGCCAGCCACGGCGCCATTCTTCTCCCATTGTAGGGTTTTGTGTACAGCGGATAGACACACCCATATTGTCACTGGCGACACAAATGTTACATCCTATGCACTCGCGTATCTCATCGCTTCGACCCTGTTGTATTTTCTGCGGCAGAAACGGGTCGGCAATAGATGGTCTGGCGGCACCGATAAAATCGACGATACCGTTTTTCACCAGTGACACCATTTTATCGGGAGATGTAAATTTACCTACTGACACCACCGGCTTCGATGTTACCGACTTAACAAAGGAGGTATACGGTAGTTGATAACCTTCATCGGGCTGGTATCGGGTAGTGATTGAATCATTGGACCAGTCCGATACATTCACATCCCACAGATCAGGTAACTCAGCCAGCATTTCAACAACCGCTCTTCCTTCTTCTTCCGCCTGCATGCCATCACTGCCTCTCATTTCATCGACTGCAAAACGAAAGGCAACCGCACATGTATCGCCTATGGCCTCTTTTGTCTCTTCAAGTAACTCGCGAATCAGTCGAACACGGTTCTCCAGACTGCCACCATATTCATCACGGCGATCATTAAACTCGGGTAACAGAAACTGCTGTGTCAGCGTCATCCGATGACCGGCATAGACATAAACAATATCGAAACCTGCATCACGTGCTCTTAGCGCTGCAGCACGATGCCATTGACGAAACTCATGCAGGTCTTTTTTTGTGGCGTTTCGCGCCTGCCTTGAATAGCCGATATCTGTGGCCATGTTGCCCACGGCCAGCGGCGCTATTCGGGAATACAGATTAGCGGCATGACTGCCGTTATGTGCCAGCTCAATCGCTGCCAGTGCACCGTGCTCGTGAACGGCATCAGTCATCAATCGCAAGGCGGGGATGTCGCGCTCGTCCCAGATCCGCTGTTCCGCATAGGGTGACAAATCAGAACTGGGGTGAATTTCAGCCTCCTCGGTGCTGACCACCGCCCAGCCACCGCGGGCTTTCATCTCGCGCATGGCGGCATGAGCCTGCGGGCGCAAATGCCCCATGCCACAACAGTGCGGCACCTGATAAAAGCGGTTTCTTGCAACCACCGGTCCGATCGCTAGCGGTTCAAATAAAATACTGTATGGGTCAATCAATGTATTAGCACACGTTATGGAGAGTCGAAGGCAAGTCCCGCGACATGCTGTTTAACTTGTCAGGATCAGATATTCAAGTTAGTGTCAGTTCACCAGTTTATCGCGCACCCGGCAGAGTGTTAAAAAACGACTCTATCAGTACTGAAGACAATTTTGCCCCTGCCATCACCGGCTTATTTTGCTCGACAGGGAAAACCGTTGGAAATCACCCTCTTAACAACAGCCAGGCCCGTGTTATTGAGCCTTTGTCTGGCGCTGGCTGCCTGTGGCGGCAACGGCACCGACACGCAAAACACAACCGCTGCCGATCCGATCGTTGCCGTACAAAGCAGCGATTGCCCGGCGGCTGAATCAGCTGCGCTGCGTGACGGCGACAGTTGCGAACAAACACCACAGCTGATCGCACTCGACACAACGGTGACTCACAGTGTCACACCCGGCCAACAGAATATTTACAAAATTCCGTCCGATACACAGGTCGTGTTAACCACCACCAGCGGCGATGCAGATTTGTATCTGTATCCGGATGCTCAGCTCGATGACAACACTCGCCTGTGCAGAGCAAACAAACCGTTCAGGGAAGATGTTTGCGCCACCGGTACCAGTGACTCCAATCTATATGCGGTAGTGCGGGCAAAAGAGCCATCCAGTTATCAACTACTCGCCACTAACGATTGCTCGATTGAAGCCATCAATCAATGGGTCTATCGAAACATGAAGGACTACTACCTCTACGCCGATCAGGTACCGGTCGTCAACCCGGATACCTACGATACACCGGGCGCTTTGGTTAGAGATCTGCGATTCGAAGAACTCGACCCGTTTTCAAATATCAGAAACACCGTAACGCAGGAAACCCTGTTTGATGAAGGCATATCATATGGCTTCGGGTACAACTGGCGTTACGACGCGAATCGAAATGCCAGAATCATCTTTACTTATGAAAACTCTGCTATGGGTCAGGCAGGCATTCAGCGTGGCGATATCATCGTCAGCATCGAAGGTGAGCTTTGGAACGACATGTCAAATGAGCGCTACCGTGAGCTTGTCGGCAGCCCGGACAACCCGCGAACATCAAACTGGACCTTCATAGACGGCCAAACACTCACTACCAAAACTGTCGCACTGACCTACAGCGAATACAACATAGATACAGTCCTATACTCAGGTGTCTATCAACATGGAACGTTTAATGGCAAGGTCGGCTACATTGTATTCAACGATTTTCTCGCCACGTCTGAAGCAGAACTGGACAACACAATTAATAACCTGATTAACCTGGGCGCAACTGAGTTAATACTGGACATGCGCTATAACCCGGGTGGTTATACCTATATCGCCAGAAGACTGGCCAGCCAGCTGGCAGGCCCGTCGCTCGATGGAAATACACTGGTAAGGTACGAATATAACGATCAGTACACACAGGAAAACTTTCAGCGTCACTTTGCGGCTGCCTCACCGACATTAAACCTTGAAACACTGGTTGTGCTTACCACCGAGTCGACGGCATCCTCGGCAGAGCTGGTCATCAATTCACTAAGGCCCTACCTTGAAGTGATCACCATTGGCAGTAACACTCGAGGAAAGCCTTTTATTTCCTCGCCCCGAAAATACTGCGGGCTTTCACTCAATGCGATGGAAGCCCAGGGTGTTAACGCCAGTGGTGTCAGTGTGGCCGGAGGGATAGCTGCCGATTGTTATGCAGCCGATGATCCAACACGACCATTCGGTATCAATGCAAACGAAACCGAAGGCATGTTAAACGCTGCACTGGATTATTTTATCTATGGCACCTGTGACGTCGGCCCGGCACTCGCCAAACAGACTAAGCCGGCAGACACTACCCGTGCACTGCGCGAACCCGCCGCCACCAGCACACCTGCAGACCGAATTTACTAGCAGCACTGTGGCTACTCGCAGCACAAACGCACAAAACCGGCGGGGCATTATTGCGGCCTGTTCCTGGACTGTTGATCGAATTAAAATCATCAATAGCTGGCCCGAACAGGAGCATCTGGCAGAGATCATCCAGACCGATCAGCAGGGAGGTGGTTGCGGGCATAATCTCGGTGTCGACATTCGCAGGCTCGACCCGACAATGCCGGTAGAAGCCATCGGTCTGACGGGCACAGACGCTGACGGAGAGTTTCTGCAAAGCCAGGTTAAAAGTGCCGGAATAGACACCCGTCAGTTTCCAGCTGTGGAGGGTATACAAACCTCTTTTACCGATGTCATCAGTGTTGCAGACACCGGCCGCAGAACATTCTTTCATCACCCCGGTTCGCACGATCACGTTACTCCGGAACATTTCAATCTTTCAAAATGCAGTGGCAAAATTCTGCATCTGGGACTACTCGGTGTACACGCGACGATGGATGCTCCATGGCAAGACTACCCCAACGGCTGGGCAGCTGTGCTGCAACAGGCTCAGTCACTGGGGATTCACACCAACC
>JAHDHK010000187.1:2368-11685 GCA_020631335.1 Chromatiales bacterium | reverse complement strand
AAACTCGAAACGGATAACGAATTTCTAACAGTTTTTAACGTCCGTTGTGATAATTGTAAATTGCGAATCAATTATCTGGGCTGTGTCGTGTTTTAAACTATATCGGGACGCACGGTCACTGCTGTGGCAGTCACAGTCGGGGTTGCGGGTGGTTGTTTCAACCGCTAGCGCAACTGGCTGTCTTTGCTTCCCCGGCGATTGTATATTTCAGCCGCAACCGATTCATCGCGCTCGCTCTGACAGGCAACACATAATTTAACACCGGCAATTGCCGTTCTTCGCGCCTGAGGAATTTCCTGCTCGCACACTTCGCAGTGCGTGCGGCTTTCACCCTGTGGGAGCTGGCTGCGTGCCCGCTTCACAGCATCATCAATGCTTGCATCAATCTGATCCTGTACACCGCCGTCTTTGCTCCATCCACCTGCCATATTATTCTGCCAAATGTGACCAGCCGCGGTAGGCGGCAATGTGATCGGGAATATTATGTACCCGGATAATGTCGACACCCTGCTGGCAAAGCTGCATTGCCGAGCCGACAGTAACCATATCCCGTTCTGCAATATCGGTGCTGGCAAACTGTTTCATGAAAGATTTTCTGGAGTGTCCAACCAGCAACCGTAAACCGTGACTGCGAAGCTTGCTTGCCGACTGCAATAACTTTAGCGACTGCAATGGGTCCTTACCGAAACCGATACCCGGGTCGATAATAATTCTGGACATTTCAATGCCGGCTTTGTCCCAGTTTTCCATCTGTCGATCTATCCAGATACTGACTTCTGCGACCGGATCTGCTTCGGCGGCAATCACTATTGACGGGTCGGCAGGTACACTGAGGCTGTGCATTGCAATCCACTGACACTGATTGTCGCTTGCCAGAGCCAGCATGTCGGGGTCGCTCAGACCACCGACGTCGTTAATAAAGTCGACACCACTTTCCACTGCTTGTGCAGCGACACCGCAATTGCGTGTGTCCAGGCTCACCAAAGGGCCCAGTGGGTCGTCGCGGTATTTCTGGGCGACTAGTTCAATCACAGGTTGTACACGCTGCCACTCGGTCTCAGGGGGCAGTGTCTGCGCTCCTGGTCTGGTCGATTCCCCGCCGATATCCAGAATAGACGCGCCCCAGTCAACCATGTTCTCAATCGAATCTGCCGCCGCCGTCAGGTCGTTATTAACGCCTCCGTCGGAAAACGAATCGGGTGTCACGTTGATAATACCCATCCACAATGGAATATGATGTGGCAGCCCTTCGGACCATTGCAGCACGGTGTTGCTGCCGCGACCGGGTATCGTTAATTGTGGATCGAGAGCAATAAGCGGAGTCAGTGCAAAGTGTCTCTGATGCAGGCCTTTGTGCGGAATACTCAACCGGTCCGTTTCTATCACTTCGCTGTGCCACAACAGAATATCAATGTCGATCGGACGCGGCGACCAGCGTGACTGATTGTCCCGATCCATTTGTGATTCAATCAATTTGACAGCGTCAAGTAATTGTTGCGGTGTCAGTGACGTTTCGCAGGCAATCGCCATATTCAAAAAAGGCAGGTTCCACTCCCACGGCGCGCCCGGTGGCAGCATGGCGGGTGTCTCAATGACCGGTGAGATCTTGTGAATTTCAACCCTGTTTTCTTTCAGCAGGGCAAGCGCCTGTCGAAGGTTGTTTCTGCGATCGCCTAGATTAGAGCCCAGACCGAGATAAATACTCATAATATTTTCTGTTTATGCGTTTAGTGGCTCAGTGGAGTATCAGTCAATCGCGGACACACACATTACCTGTTGACAACAAATTAAAGCATTAGGTAGACGGGTAGCGTTAACCCGTTACGACTATCTGCCGTGTTTTACATAAATTTCCGGTGTTTTAGGTGTGATCAGCCTTTCCGTGGCTGCACACGGGTGACGCGACTGTCAGCCTGTACCCTTTTCAGCTAGAGCTATCGCCCGTGGCAGATCAGGTAATATTGGCAGTACACACGCTACATTGACCGGTGATTCGTGAATGACAGAATGAACAAACAGTGGCTGTTGAGCAAGCGTCCGGAGGGCCTTTTCAACGATGGTGACTTTGAATTGCGTGAAGTCATTATACCCGAGCTAAAAGATGAACAATTTCTGGTCAGAACGATTTACCTGTCGCTCGATCCGACACAGCGGATGTGGGCACAAATGGACACGTATCTGCCCGCCGTAAAGAAAGGCGATGTCATGCGCAGCCTCGGGATGGGGGTGGTCATCAAGAGTCGAAATCCTGCATTCAAAGAAGGCGACATTGTGCAGGGAATGACCGGCTGGCAGACGCATGTGATTACCGAAGGTCGAGACTACTCACTGGTGCCAGCCAGAAGCGGTCTGCCGCTGGAGATTTATCTTGGTCCGCTGGGGATGACAGGTATCACTGCCTACTACGGGTTGTTGGAAATCGGCAAGCCGGAAAAAGGTGAAACGCTGCTGGTGTCAGCGGCTGCCGGTGCGGTCGGTTCGGTTGTGAGCCAGATTGGTAAGATCAAGGGGCTGCGGGTAGTCGGGCTTGCCGGTACCGATGAAAAGTGTCAGTGGCTGAGCAATGAACTCGGTATCGATGTGGCCATCAACTACCGTGATAAAGACGCTTATAACCAACTCAGGGATGCATGCCCCAAAGGCATTGATATATGTTTTGAGAATGTCGGTGGCCGGACACTAGACATGGCTCTCGGTCTGATCAATGTCGGTGCACGCGTACCTTTATGCGGTTACATCTCCGAATACGCTTCATCCGACAAAGGGCCGGGAGTCCATAATCTCGCTGCACTGATTTCAAAGCGCGCATCCATTGAAGGCTTTCTGGTGCTTGACTACGTACATCGGAGTCGTGAGGCATTGTCAGAGCTCGGCAAGTGGATTATGGATGGCCGTCTGAAATACAAAATGCATATCGATCACGGGTTCGAAACCCTGCCGGAATCTATCAATAAACTGTTTGAAGGAAAGAACAATGGAAAGTTACTGGTGCAGGTAAGCGAGGTGCCGGAGTAATTGAAAATGGCAATGTCATGCTGGTGGTAGCAGTGCGCGGGAAATTCTGAGTCGAGAGTTTTGGGTGCATCGGTTGGGTCGATTATTGCTAGGCGCAATGGCGCTAGTTGATGATTCGTCATATGACATTTAGAAAACTCAATACTCTACACAAGCTAAAATTCAACAGGGTTGATGCAAATTTACGCTGGGTACATTTTGAAAGCGCTCCATGGATTGGCAACACTGGGGCCCGCGTGTCGGTCTTTGTGGTGTTTGCAGATGGAAAGCGTAAAATTGATGAACTACGGCTGAAAACAAGTTCCGGCATGGTGATACCAGCGGAGGTAGATGATCAAACTTCGCTTCCCCAGGAGTTATCACAATTCAATGAATTGCCTGAAAGTTTCAGAAATTTCTATAAAGTATCTTTCAATCTTGCCGGTCCTGAAGTTGTAGTGGGCGTTGGTTTGATTGAGAAACATGAGGTGCCGCTTTTTACCTTAATCCCAAAGATTGAGCACCCGGATTTCCTATTCGATATTCTTTGTCAGGCAGCATCAAGTTTTCCTGATACTGAATTTTCTACTTTTGTTGAAACCGGTACATTGTACGGACATACCGCAATTCACGCCGCTTGTATGTTTGAACATGTATACTCGATCGAGTTAAATGAACAATTAAACTCCAACGCTAAGGCTATCTCCAGCTGTTTTCCTCAGATACAATTTATACAGGGGGATTCTGGTGTCGAGATTGCCAAATTAATAAATAGAATTAGTAGTCCGACGATATTTTTTCTGGATGCGCATTGGAGTGGCGATAAATCTGTCGACTGGCAATCATCCGAATTTTCTGGTTATCCCACTGACACCTCTCACCTGGGCAATACTGAGACTGTTACACCTTCCTCTCAGGAGCAGGTGCCATTGGATAGAGAGCTTGAAATAGTGCTAAGCCGTTTTCCACACGAAGCAATAATCATTATTGATGATTGGCAAAGCATTGGAGAAAGAAACAATGCATTTGCTGGAGAAGATTGGTCTCATTTATCAAAGCAGAGTTTGCTTGAGCAGTTTGATGCCAGTCCTAGAAAAATATTTCATTACCCGTATGATGATAAACATTATATTCTGGGTATAAGATCAATGGCTGAATCACCTGATGTAGCTACCTCAAATGTGAACGAAAGTGCAGAAGCGGCATAGTGCGCATGACGCGTTCGGATGATTGTTGGCAATAACTAATAACAGAAATATCTTCGAGTTTGGGTGTCATAAGACAGACACTAGCGCTGTCTAAGTTCGTTCGCCTGCACATACTATCGAGATTGAAAAGCAAGGTGTTTACTATCTAAGAGAAGGTAGGTCCGGTTGAGAAGCACATCACCCGCTAGTGGGATTTCTTAGTGCTGGATTGCACTGTGAGAAGTGAGGCGCTTCATTAGCCAGGCTTGAGCGGGCGACATGTGCAGCGTTATGGTGGCTGATCGCCAATGAAATTACTGACGATATCAAAATACTAATTCTTTGTGTTTTTCGAGTATAAGCTGAGATATTTACTGTCTTTTACCTGGTGCTTAGTGGGTTGTCGTTGCCAGGGGGTATCTGATGATACTTCTATCGCATTGAATTGGAATATGAAGTTTCGTATTGTCCGATGTGCACTATTAATTGAGTGCGATTAAAGTTTGTACAATTACCAGCAGTTAGTGCTTGTGTTTCGTTCCAGGTGATTACCTTACTGAAAATCGTATGTATAATTTGAGCTTTCTTAGGTAAAACGTAGCGTTGGCTTAGGGGAGTTGTTATGGATACGCCGCAAATATTGCTGCTGATCGGTACCACTAAAGGCGTATTCCTGCTTGCAGCCGATGAAAATCGGCAGGGCTGGAATCTCACTGGTCCCTATTGTGACGGCTGGAGCATTAACCATATCACTGCCAATCAAAGTACCGGTCAGTTGTGGGCGGGTGGAGGCAGCGACTGGCACGGTGCGGGGGTGTGGTATTCCCCCGATTGCGGCAAGACCTGGACAGTAACGCGTCTGACCCGCGGCACAAAGGACGAATGGGCAGAGGTTGATGAAGCGTTTGCGCAATCGATTAACTGGACTTCTGAGCCACTCCCGTTTACCGATCAGTTTTCGCAAATCTGGAGCCTGTGCTATGCACACGGCAAACTTTACGCCGGCACTAAACCCGCGGGTTTACTGGTCAGTGAAGATCATGGCAAAACCTGGCGTAAATTAACGGCACTCAATAATCATCCGTCAGCCGATAGCTGGAACCCGGGAGGTGCCGGGCTCATTTTGCATACCATTGTGTCTCATCCAGTGCACAGGGACTGGCTGTGGGTGGGTATATCGGCCGCCGGTGTGTTTGCCACCGAAGATGGCGGTCAATCTTGGGAGCGCCGCAATCGTTTATCTAACGCTCAGGTGTGTGAAGGACATACTCATCCTGCTGCCCCTGCTAATGGTGAAGTCGGCCACTGTGTGCACAACATGGTCAGGGCGGATACCGGTAATGAAATTCTATATCAGCAGAATCATCATGGTGTCTGGCGCTCGCGTAACGGCGGGCACAGCTGGGACGATATCACTGAAGGGCTGCCTTCCACTTTCGGCTTTCCCATTCATGTGCACCCGCACAATCCAGACGTCGTTTGGACTATTCCGTTAAATGGCGATGAAGCCGGTAGATTTCCACTGGAGGCATCCGCAGCTGTCTGGTGTTCGCGTGATGCCGGTGCAAGCTGGAATGCGCAACGTCAGGGACTGCCGCAAAAAGATTGTTACTTTACCGTGTTGCGACAGGCAATGTGTGGTGACAATCAGCAACCGGCTGGTGTGTATTTCGGTACCAACAGCGGGTCGGTCTTTGCAACGGTTAATGAAGGGGAAAGCTGGCAGGAGATCACCCGGCATCTGCCTACAATATTATCTGTTGACTGTCTGTGTACTTGAAATCGCTGAAAGCAACAGCGTGTTGCCGGCATAATCGTGTGCTGTCGTGCGGTAAATTATGTCTCGAATAGTCTCGGGATTATTCCGTTACCCGGTAAAAGGGCTGAGCCCGGAACGCATGACTCGTGTCGCGATGCAGCGTGGATGTGCTTTTACGCACGATCGACAGTTTGCTATCGTTCATAGAAACAGCCGCTATCAACCCGAACAACCCGCGTGGATCGCTCGTCGTCATTTTACTGTGCTGGCCTATAGTCCGGCCTTAGCAAAGTTGAACTGCAGTTTTGATGCTGACAGGCGAATGCTCACGGTAAAATATAATCAGCTGTCTGCCGACATTTTTGTTGACAGTAAAAATGCTGAAAATCAATTGAACGAAGTGCTGCACGAATTATCAATCGATAGCCAGCCCGGTCCGTATTCACTGGCTGAGGTGGACGGCACTGCACTGACAGACTCTCCTGAACCGCTGATCTCTCTAATGAATACCCGTTCATTAGATCAACTCGCTGCGGCTACCGGTTTTTCTATTGACGCAATTCGTTTTCGGGGCAACCTCTGGTTCGAGGGAGAAACTCCGTGGGAAGAAAGGCAGTGGATTGGAAAAGTCTTTTCTGTGGGCCGGGCGCAGGTCAGAGTTGTCGAAGAAATCGTTCGTTGCAGTGCCATCGACGTTGATCCGATAAGCGGACGTAAAGATATCGCTCTGCTTAACCGGCTGGGCGGATTGTACGGACATACCTGCTTCGGCGTGCTGGCAGAAGTGTTGCAGTCAGGGCAGGTAACGGTGGGTGATAACTTCACCGAATTTCAGTCTCAACCCTACGGGCCACCCGGTATTTGAAAGCGCTCAATTATTTGCCCCTTAAGTTGCTGGTGCGGTTGATAGCGCTGGCTTGTCTGCTCAGTCTGTCGGGGTATCTCGCCCGATACTACTTTCTGTTCGAGCAGATAGACAGCTTTCGCACTCAATACTTTTTAGTCGCACTTGCGGGAATGCTGCTGGCGCTGTTGTGCCGGCAATGGCTGGCCCTGGCGATTCTTTTTTGTGTAGCAGGTTTACACGGCAGCGAACTGGCGCGACTGTATCTGCCGGTCTCCGACCCGGGTGTGCCATCGCACCTGAGAGTCATGAGTGTCAACCTGCTGGCTTCCAATCATGACAACAGCAGGCTGTTAAGTGAAATAAACGCCATCGAACCGGACCTCATTGTTTTTCAGGAATACACCACGCGCTGGCATCAGATGTTGTCTTCAGCCCTTAACAGCTACCCGCACAGCATTCACGAAGTTATCGATACTCCGTTCGGTATCGCTGCGTACAGCAAGCTGCCATTCAGGCAGCAGGCGATCAGCTATTTTAATCAACGCCTGTCACCAGCGGTTGATGTGGAACTCGAAGTCAATACGCAATCTGTGCGGGTGCTTGGTATACATCCGATTCCGCCGATGTCATCGTCAACCTTCGACATGCGCAATCGATATTTCGATGATCTGGCACAACAGTCTGTTGGCGGTGATCAACCGCTTATCATCATCGGAGATTTCAACGCCACACCCTGGTCCTATCATTTCAAAGCGCTGCTAAATCGAGCCGGGCTCAAAAGCAGCCGTGACGGTTTTGAGTTGCATCCCACCTGGCCGGGTGGTTTCTGGCCGCTGTGGACGCCTATAGACCACATTGTTCACAACCAGAAAGTTCAGCTGATACATTTTGATTCGGGTAACCGGTTTGGATCAGATCACACACCGGTATGGGCAGACCTGCACATCCTGAACAATAACTGAGATCAACGTGCCTTTAATAGTCACTTTTGTGGTTGGCATCTTGGGCGGTGTGCTCGCCACCCTGATACACGCCCCGATACCCTGGTTGCTTGGAAGTCTTCTGATTGTGTCCTTGGTAACCGGCTGCGGTGTTGATTTACAACGGTTGCCGGCAACCCTTGAAAAATGGATGCGTGTGTTAATAGGGGTGACACTTGGTCCTTCTGTGGCAAACAGTCTCGAAGCAGTCGGGAGCTCTACGCTGATCGCCGTAATCGCTTCACTGGCGACCGTGCTGTTGTTAATGATTATCGGATTTAATTTGTTTCAGCGCCGCCTGCAGATGTCTCGTGGAGAGGCGTTTCTGTCGGCGCTTCCGGGTGGGCTGTCATTTATGATGGCCCTTGCCGATGAGTTGAAGGTGGCCGATAAAGCCAGCAGGCCTCGTATTGCGTTGATTCACACGGTGCGCGTGGTCTCCCTGGTGCTGTTTGTCTCATTGATCGCCACGATGCTCGGTTCTGATTTGCAAAAAGGCGCGTTCCTGGAATGGTTTAGACTTGACCTGACGCTCGACTGGCAATGGCTGATTCTGCTGGTTGTGGTTCTGTGCTCCATGTGGCTCGCAGAAACACTGTCTATTGCCGGTGGTCATGTGACCATACCGCTGGTGATCTCCAGTATGACCTATGCCCTTGGCTTCTTATCACTGCCTATGCCGCAACTGGTGATTACCATTGCGATGGTGGTATTCGGCAGCATATTAGGGCGGGAGCTTGGTAGCGGACCACGAAACGAATATCCCCGACTGGCAGGTGCTTCTTTACTGTTAACTGCAATCGCTTTTGTATTTGGTGCCTTGCTCGCATGGCTGTTCGGTAGTGTCACAGGCTACGGGTTTATCACGCTGTTTCTGGCACTTGCTCCGGGAGGTATTGCAGAGGTATCTCTGATTGCACTGGCATTGGGGCTGGATGTGGGCATTATTGCCATGGTTCACTTATGCCGCTTCTTATTCATAATGGCTATCGGGCCATTAGGGTTAAGACGACTCGATGTGAATAAGACTTAACGGGTTGTTGTCATCCTTGCTGGTGCGGTTGCTCGATTATTTCAATTGGTGGTGAAAGCAAACACCATGAAACCTGTCATTGATCTGCGGAGTCTTGTGCTTGTAATTGCCTCCTTATTCTCCGTTGTATTGGTGAATATTATTAATAACTGCTTGTGCGCCTGCACTCGCTGAAGCAATGAGTGTCCGTAAATATTTGTGGCTACTGCCAGCTAAATGCACCTTGTTGAATTTTCTATAGCAGTCGCGCTGAAACTGGCTGGCTTTGATATCAGTGGGTTAAATCGAAATGCTGATGCTTTGTTTAACATGTAAACTATGTTTTGAGTCAGCAGTGAGTTGATACACGATATGCCCATGCTGATGGTTTAGGAAAATCAGTTTAGCTTTGCGCTGGAAAAAAATTTCCGATCACTTAAAGTCATCTACCCCTTGCCGATAAAAAACGCGCAGTACGTGATGAAATAAACCGGCGGCACAGGGGAGTGGTGAGTGAGCCAGCCGGTATCGATAGCAC
>JAHDHK010000187.1:0-2358 GCA_020631335.1 Chromatiales bacterium | reverse complement strand
GATCACTTAAAGTCATGTACCCCTTGCCGATAGAAAATGCGCAGTATGTGATGAAATACTAATAAAAACACCGGCGGCACAGGGGAGTGGTGAGTGAGCCAGCCGGTATCGATAGCACGGAAAGCCATATGCGATACTCTATAGTTTCATGCTTTTTAGCCATGTTAGTGGTATTTTCTCCAGTAAAAACAGTGTCAGCCCAGGTCATGCTTGGTGCGTATGTGCCCGGTGATGGCTGGCGTATTGATGAAATAGAACGCTTTAATGAGCTGAGCGCAAAGCCGTTGGCGTTTGTCACCTTTTTCTCTGCTTTTTCACATAATTGGCGCGAACACTTAAAGTGGCAGTCCAGCAACATCTACAGTACCGGTGCTATACCGTTGATCTCATGGATGCCAATTGATGTTGACGATCCTGATCGCAATTTGCTGCCAGAGATAGTGGCCGGTGAATGGGACGACTATATCGATAAATGGATAGATGGTTTACTCACCTGGCTGGCTAGTTATCCAGAGAATAAAAGACCCATGATCTTGTTGCGCTTCGGTCACGAGTTTAACGGTCACTGGTACTCATACAGTGGTGAGCCGATGCTTTTCGTGGTTGCATGGAGACGAATACATGATCGTTTTCAGCGTGCCGGTGCAAACGAATTTGTGGAGTGGATCTGGAACGCCAATCACATCAGTTTCGATGCACATAACGACATCACTAAATACTACCCGGGTGACCGCTACGTAGACTGGACAGCACTGGATGGATACAACTGGGGAACGAATCATGATTGGACTAACTGGGATACTTTTGAAACAATTTTTGCGGCCGCCTACGACACCTTAATCACTAATTATCCCGATAAGCCGATTCTTATTGCAGAATATGGCACGACTGAGCCGCGCGATCTGCCAACCCCTGTCTGGGGACAGCGCGGTAGTGATGTAGATAGAGACGAAAACCGATCTGCCTGGTTTCAGAATATGTTGGCCAGCATAGAGGAGCACTTTCCTGCCATTCGAGGGATAGGTTTATTTGGAAACAACAAAGAGTTGAGCTGGTCGCTGACTGACGAGCTGAGTACCGGCCTGGAAGGGTTTAATCTGGGCCTTCAGTCGGATCATTATAACTCAAACTTTCTGTGTGCCCGCGTTATGCCACCTGATACACGATTGCCTTTGATAGAGCAACAGGATGTGCTCAGCGGGCCGGCAAACTTCATTCCGCGTGAGTTGCTTGATCCCAATGTCTTTTCACATGCGATCAACACTCGAAAGCCACCCGAAGAGGTCGTCGAGAAAGCCGTCAGTAAATCGTATCGCTATCGCGAGGGTGCCCGTTCGATCAGCGAACAACAGCGAGCATCGATGGCATTGAAGCGCCTGGAAGTGATTACTTACTAATACAAACTTGCAGCACAAATTAATGCAGTAATCAGTCTTTTACTTCTATGTCTGCCTGGCCTGGCTGTGTAGCAAAAGAGCTAAGCATAGAAAAAAGTAAACATATTCTTAGATAGTAAAAAGTGGTGCGGTA
Organism: Chromatiales bacterium; assembly: GCA_020631335.1. Lineage (GTDB taxonomy): Bacteria > Pseudomonadota > Gammaproteobacteria > Granulosicoccales > Granulosicoccaceae. The sequence goes on along the minus strand of JAHDHK010000187.1, from coordinate 828 downwards.
CCGGCACCACTTTTTACTTGTTTACGAAAACTTTGAATTGCCGGCAATGAGTTAGTGGCTGTCGTGTTTGTGCTTTTTGCCTGACATGTGCTTTTTACGATCCAATACCTGATATTCGATTTGTACCGTTCCTGCTTTCCTGAATTCAAGCGTACCGGCTACTGCCTTGCCTTCCACCAGGTCTTCTTTCAGCCCCATAAACATCACATGCAGTCCACCGGGTTTCAGTTCAATGGATTCTCCGGCAGGTATGACCAGGCCCTGCGCCAGATGCTTCATTTTCATCACGCTGTCTATCATCTTCATTTCGTGAATTTCAGTCTTGCCTGCGAAAGCGGCCGTACCGCCAATGAGTATGTCGTCTTTGTCCCCGGTATTTTCAATGTGTAAATAGCCGCCTGCTGTTAACGCTGCAGGCGGGGTAACAAAAACAAAAGGGGTGGTGATGATCAGGTCTTCATGGGTGATCCGGTGGGGTTCATTTGCGTGGAGTGGCAGCGTCATTGTGTATAGAACACAGGCTGCGACTAAACTTGTCACGCTGGTGAACACAGTCTTCTTTATCGTGGTTTTTCGGGCGGTGTTGTTCATGTTTTTCCAATAGTATTTAGGCGCTCGCACACACAGGCGCAAACGCTGATAAGCAGGTGGTGAATTTAGGCAGGTCTACTGGAAAACAGGAGGGGCGCGGGTCGGGTGACCAATTGACTGGTGATTGACGACAGTCGCAGCAGTGTGCGGACTGCAGACGAATTTGGCAGGATTGACTTCGGCGAGCAGCACAGTCCGGGCGTTGCGGGCCATGCGTTTTCGTGGTTCGGCACAGAT
>JAHDHK010000186.1 GCA_020631335.1 Chromatiales bacterium | reverse complement strand
GTGAGCACAATAATGCAGCACCACCCCGATCACAAAATTATGCAGCGGCCTGCATCCTGTTGGGGATTTCCACCACAAAGCAGGTGTCGCTGCTTGCAGTGTTCAGCCATATCTCTCCTTTGTGAGCCGAGATGATATGTTTACAAATCGCCAGCCCCAGTCCGGTTCCTCCGGAATTGCTCCGGGTGGAAGTAGACTCTACGAAGGCTTCGAAGATGGACTCGGCTTCGCTGTGCGGAATTTGCGGTCCTTTATTGCTAACGCTGAGTTGTACAGAATTGACGCTTTGAGTTGCAGCTAAAGTGATCTCGCTGTTTTCGTCACAAAACTTGAGTGCGTTACCAACGAGGTTGCGGAACACCTGTCCCATTCGAAATTGATCTGCCTGCAGACAAATTTGTCCGTCACCTGACAAGCTGAATGTTACGCCCTTATCTTTACATCGCAGCGTAAATTCGCTGGATACATCATTGTAAAGTTCATTGACAGTGAAATGCTGTACGACGATATCCATCATGCCGGCGTCAAGCTTTGCAATGTCGAGCAGATTGTTCACCAGTAACAATAATGTATTGCCGCTATGGTGGATCGCCTTGAACCATTTTTCTATTTTAACGCCCGGTGCGTCGGCGCCTTTGGTCATACCAAGGTTTGCAAAACCCAGAATACCCTGTAGCGGGGTGCGCAACTCGTGGGTAACGTTAGCAGTAAAACGTTCTCTCTCTATCAGCAGAGTTTGCAGCTCTCTGGTTTGTTGCTCCAGTTCTTCGGTGCGTTGTAATACCCTCGCTTCGAGTGTGGCAGACCATTCGTGCAAGCGGGTATTAGCGAGGTACAGCTCGCGACTTTTGTCTTCGAGAAGCGTTTCTGCCTCTTTGCGCGCTGCGCGTTCTCGTGCTGCGCGTCGTTTCAGTCTTGGTTTTTCCTGTTCGCAGTCGGTCATGCCGCCGCCTGTGCGGCTATGCGAGTCAGCGTAAAACGAATTCGGGCCATTTCAGGTGTGGAGTGATCTTCTGCAGTGATCTCTATATTCTCGGCGAAGTGCGAGACACAGCCCCTTAGTAATCCTTCCGCAACATCTCCCAGATGGCGTGTGGACAGATAATCGAAAACCAGTTCAGAATCACTGGATGTCTGAAAGTGAAAGCGCGGTATTTCAGCGTCCGGATAGAGTTTGATCACTTCTGTATGAATATAGTTTTCAACATGATGCAGAAATGCAAATGTATCGTTTTGACCTTCGAAATAGTCGGGATACAACTGTGTGAAGCGGGCAAACAAGTGTTCGCCATAGGCTTTCACCAGATCTGTTACCGGGGTATTGGTTTCTTCGCTTAGCGCAACCGCGAGTTGTACTATTTCGCTGTGGTCATAGGTGCCGACTGATGTGTAAGCACCGCCGGAGGGAAGTGAGACCCGATCAAATACCCGATCCATCGTATCGGGCGAAAACACCGATTCAACCATTTCTACAAATTCGGTAAATACTATTCCCTTCATAATTCCTCAGGCTTCACTGCCGGCAGGTGGTTTCGCAGTGGGAAGCGTTCCCTGCCGCAGGGTGTGTATCGGTTCACAATTGGGTTGACTTTATGCGGCCCGGGAAGAATCGGGTAAAATCGGGTAGGGAGCTCGGAAAATGTGAGATGCGTCGCAGTTGGCGTGCGATTGCACCCGTTTAGCCCGCAAGTTGCGTTGAGCTGACCTGGCGGCGAAGCAGACAGCGGCCGGAGGTGTGCAGAAGGCCCGCGTTCGTACACCTGATACACTGGCCGGGGTAGTTAATGGTGCGTATGTTTTTCATCGTAAGGCTCCAGCCCGGCGGTTCGGTTGTTAATGTCTGAACAGCGTCGGGTTCATTACGTTTTAATAGATCGCGTTTTAGTACCCGTTCAAATAAGCCGGCTGCAGTGGCTGCCGTCACGAGGAATAAAAAAACCATGTCTGTTCGACAGCCTGAAGAAATCAGGAAAACCGGAGTTGTCATTCCCGCATTGTGTTTTGGTACCTCAGCGCTGGGGAATATGCCCGACACCTACACGTACGCGGTAGATGAGCGTCGAGCAGTGGAGACGATTAAAACGATATTAATGTCTGATTATCCGTTTCTTGATAGCAGCAGAAACTATGGTATGGGTCGAAGCGAACAGCGTATCGGTCTGGCCATCAGGGAGCTGGGTGGTTTGCCCGATGGAGCGATCATTTCAACCAAGCTCGATCGGAATATGGAGACTTGTGTATTCGATGCCGGGCAGGCCAGGCGTTCTTTAGAAGAGAGCCTGGCGGCAATGGGGGTGGAGCAGGTTGATATTCTTCATCTGCATGATCCGGAACATGCGGCATCGGTTGAACCGATTACCCGCCCCGGAGGCGCGATAGATGAGTTGCATAAAATGCGTGATGAAGGTTTGTGTAAAGCAATCGGGCTCGCGGCGGGTAATGTCGACGTGATGATGCCGATTTTGGATGCTTTTGACTTTGATACGCTTATCACGCACAACCGCTTTACGCTGGTCAATTCGAATGCCGAATCAATGATTAACTATGCGGTGGATAAACAGATATCCGTTATAAATGCGGCGCCTTACTGCGGAGGTGCACTGGCTAAAGGGTCTGCCGGCTTCCGGCGCTATGTGTATCAGGAAGCCAGTGACGAAATGCTTGCGCCAATTGCCGGGGTAGAGCGTATTTGTGAGAAGCACGGTGTGGCACCGGGCGCTGTGGCACTGCAATTTTCACTTCGCGATCAAAGAATTTCATCAACCATCTGCGGTATCAGCAAGCCTGATCGCGTAAGCCAGACGCTGGCATGGGCAAACGCCGAAATTGATAATGCGGTATGGGAGGCGTTAACTGCGCTGCCCAGAACCAGTGAAGACCCTGAGGCGGCCAGGCAATACAGCGCCGGCTAGTTGCCGGTGAATAATTAACCCTATTTCTGCAGTGCAATGAGTGCGAAGTTTGCCTGGGTGAGTTTACGTCCCAGCACACTGGCAATCAGTCGATGCACAGCAATTGCAAATGCGGGATCTTCAATTTCCATACGCTGCAGGTCGGCCTGCGACAGACTGTAGATTTGTGCATTCTCTGCGACCACAACCGATGCGGTCGCACTGGAGTGGGTATACATACCGATTTCACCGAAAACAGTGCCGCCGTTTTGTACACGCAACAGTTTCGTCGTGCCATCGGGCAGCTGAGTTTGAATGTGCACTTTGCCGGTCTCAATAAAAAACAGACGATCTACCTGCGCGCCTTCTTCCAGCAAAACCGCCCCCGGTTTTTCTTCGCGGAATTGCATATACCGTTGCAGATGATTGGCAACCACCAGTTCGTCGTCACTGAGCTGCAGCGTGTTTTGAAAATATGTCAGTGTAGTCGTGTCAGGCTGCACGTTGGCGGGGTGTCCGACACTGCGGATGATTTGCTCGTCGAGGGTTGCGATCGCGTGGTCCAGATCATCGTAATAATGTTCCGGATCACCGGCACCGATACTGGTCAGCATCGCCTGCAGCGTGTCGGTGGTATTGGAGTAGCTCAGAGTAATGCCGGCTTCCGAGCTGATTTGTTTCAGGCGCGAAAAACTGTATGAGGCCGACGAATCAATACCGGTGACGAGCCTCATGTCCAGCAACAGGTGGTTGATGTCCGGTGAGGGCCCGTTGCCTATTCTGGCTTTAACTTTATCCAGCAGTTGGTGGGCCATACCGAAGAAGATAAAGCCCTGTAGTTCCACAACATAAATACCGTCACCGTGTTGCTCCAGCATTTTTTCTATTTCGGGTGCCCGCATAATGTAGCTTTGATATTTGTTGCGGGTAAAGGTGTGGCGGATCACATCGGTATTGGTATAGGCGATAGCAAATAGCACTACCGCGATCAACATTCCGGTAATGATGCCTTGCAACAGCCCTGCTGTAGCGATGATCAGCAGTATCATGCACACCAGTGCATAATCTGTTTTAGGTAACTTGTACCAGCCATCGTACAGCCATTCGATCAGAAAGCTCAGGCCCAGAAACAACAGGAACCCGGCGACAATTACGCGCGGGGTATAGGCGAGAATGCCTGCCCCGAACACCAGCGTGGCCAGAACAATCAGGACAACCACACAAGCTGCAAGCTTGCTCTGCGCACCAAGCCGATGATTCAGCGTCGATATGCTCAGCATATGGTAGCCGGGTGAGCAGCCCATTGTCCCGCTTGCAATATTTGCCAGGCCGACAGACTTGAGCTCTCTGTTCAGGTTGACATCGGTTTTGGTGATTATTTCCAGTCCGCTGATATTGAGCAGCAGTGACACAATGCTGATCAAAAACACAGTGAGTATGGTGACGCCGCTGAATGCGAGTTGTTGCCAGTCTGCGTGAGTTATTACCTGCATAGTGACTGGTCGCCACAATTCGGCCTCTGGCAGTGGACCCAGTAACCAGCCATTCTGCATTGCCTGTTGCATACCAGCGGCCACACCACCGTTCTGGATAGATATACCGAATATGAAAATGATGGCTGTTACGACAAATAACGCGGGCATGATCAGTGGATTTTTATATCGGCGGGTGCTGATTAACAAAGACAGCGCAAATAGTAATGCCGGTACGCATTGCAGTAAGCCATCGCGCGTGAGCAATTCTGCATTGACGGCACCGTCGTTAACGACGCTCAAGCCCCCCATAAACAGAAGCCATCCGGTGCCGGCCATGAAACCGCCGATGACCGGGTAGGGTAGAAAGCGGACAAACCGGCCAAGATTGTAGTGCCCGAAGCACCACATAAGTACGCCTGTGAGGATGGTGGTGCTGCCCATTATCAGTACCACCGTGGCGAAACCCGCGTAAGTGCCGGCTACTACTGTACTGCCCGCCAGCCCTGCCGCCAGCAGCGCAAGAATAGTCGCTGGCGCGTCCTGTGGAATGCACACCGAAATTCTGAATTTACTCAGCACGGTTGCGATGACCGTGGTAGCCAGCGTGCCGAGCAGCATAATACCGATGCCGGCACTGAAGTAGTCACTGAGCTGCCCGGAAAATATCAATGCGGCCAGAGAAATTTCAAAGAAAACCACCAGTGCGCCGCACACCAGTCCTGCCATCAGATCCAGGGCGATACCATACCCGGCGAAGCCGGCGCTATGCGCAGTCGTGTTAGCGGTGCTGATGGTCGATTTTCCGACTGTCATTGGGTTTGGATACTGCCCCGGAATTGTGTGTGTTTTTACCAACGGCGCAATATACCCTGCCGGCGACGCCAGTGGGGGCGTTCTGGAGATTTGACTAGCCGACTGTCGCAGTGACGAAGATCAGGTGACGCAAACGAAGTTGTGGATGTTGATCGTTTTCCGCTTCGGTCATTTATCGCGTCGGCACGCTGGTGCCAAACACCGTAGTTGTGCGGCTACACCCGAGATGGTGTGGCTAGACCCGGCAGTTATGTGCCCGTGATTGAAGCGGCGTTGGCGGCTTGCTTCAGGTGTCAGTCAATAACCACAGAAAAGGTAAAGATTCCGGGGTCTGACGGGCTTACCGCGCCATCGCAGCTCCACTCGATATCTCCGCGGTAGTTGCTGATCGTCTGATCACCCGGGGTGCTGAGTGTGCAATTAACCCCGGCAGGCAGGCGTTGCATGGATATGCTTAATGGTTCGAGTGTGCTGTATTGCGGTACAGAATCAGAGATAGTCACATCGGTCACACTGTTATTCGCTGAAGAAAACATAATGCGGTAGTGCAGGGTTTCGCCGGGCAGACCGCTGTTTGTGTAACTGAAATTGCTGCCATTTACCGGTTCACAGCTATTGCTGGTGCTGTTGCACACACGTTTGTCCACGATCAGTTCCCCTGCATATCTGCCGCTAATGATGTCAGTGTTACCCAGCGTGATTTCCAGATCCGAATTGGCCAGTCTGCTGCGTGCGTCTATCTGCAGTTCGAGCAGCGATGCAGAATCGACATGGTTGCCGGCGGACACCTCAAGCACAATACAAACCGTGTCACCCGCACTCACATTGATCGGGTTGTTCAGTGGCAGTGCCGGGGTCTCAGTCACCCCGTCGCAGTCGGCATCGCGGTAGGCAATGTAGTCAAACGCCATTGAAGGCTGTTGTTGTGTCAGTGAAATTTGAAAATCTACCTCAGCCGCAGTCGTTGCGCTGTAGCTGTGTGTCAGGGTGCCGGTGCTATTGGCGGTCAGTTGCAGTGTGCGATCAGTCGTCAATACAGGTGTCTCAATGACCCCGAAATTGATGTTGTCGTGGTCGCTGTCGGCGACATTGTTCAGCACGATCCGGCTATTCAGGGCGGTGTCCGAGTTAGTAACCGGTGCGGTTTCTGATACCGGCACGATAGTCGATGGCAGGGCGGTGGTGAGTTCAATATCATTGCCCGCTGTCTCATCGAGAAAACAGACTCTCCAGTTGCCGTCACTGTCGGTATGGTCACTGGAGCTGCTGCCGGTGGCGGTGACGGTGGCTGACACCTGTATTTGATTCACGCCCTGTTCATTGTTTTGTCGAATCCCGTCGTGTGCGACTCCGCCTGAACCATTGTCATAGAAAACGCTGCCGGTAAAAAAAGTCGGGGTAGCCGTGGCCGTCAGGTTTTGATCGATATTACCCGGCGGGCAACTTCGTCCGTATAGTGACAGGTTACTGGTGTTCAGGTCGCGCCAAACCAGTGAGCTCGGGGTTTTGAATTGCACACTGATCGAGCCGTCACAACAGCCCTCGTATCCAAGCGCTTCAATGTGGTGGTAGCCGCTTTGCAGCTCTATGGTGCCGACCAGTACATCTGCATTGTTCCAGTTAAATCCCCACCACAGATCATCGTTCCAGCGTTCATCCAGTGCGATGCCGTTGACGAACAGGCCTCCGCCCAGCCCGAAATCACTGCCCAGTCTAAACGACCAGACACCGGGAATGTCGGCGTAGAAATGCGTTTCAGCTAACAGGCCGAAGTTTCCATTCGGACCCGAGAACGTGTTCTGGTTGTTTCTGCCGTTTAGCGTGTCGAGCGCCGCACAACCGTAACCATTAGTGCCATCGTTGAGGTCGGCAAATGCAGTCCGGGCCTCGGCTTCACTAGTCGGGTCGAGTGGGGTAAATCGTGTATGCATCCGCCAGCCTGACTCGACAAAAGTCTCTGCCGCATCACCGGGCGGGGGCAGTGGTGTGCTGACACTGCCGGCCACCGTCCCGTAGTATAAATAGAGGGTCCGTGGTGTTGAAGACAACAGTGGCACGTTGATGCTGATAGTGGCCTGACGCTCAGCGGCGTCCCAGTGTTCAATAAAAAAACTTAGCTGTGTGGTGTTGTCTTCATCCACCACCAGCAGGTCACTGCCGTCGTCGCTGAACTGGTATCCCGTATGGAAATCGGCGTTGCTCAGTTGCAGTTGAACCGCATAGTCACTCTGCGAGCCGGTTGCTGATACATTGACTTCCGATCGATAAAAACGCTCGCAGTTCCACCACGACGAGGCCATTGCCGGCAGGTGGAAAAACACACAGAGTAACGCGGCTGTCGTACCTAGTACGAGCCGTTGTAGACAACTGCTCACCTCGAAACGGAAGAACAACTTCTGTTACCTGTATTGTCCTGCGCTGAGGTCTTCCTGACCGGTATCACTGTTAATCGGGCCGACGTATGAGCAAGTTCGATGCCCCGGCTATGCAACCACCTGTGTTGTAATTGCGCGTTGCTTCAAGGTATTGTGGTTTGTTGCTTTGTTTTGCGTTATACCGTCACATTTCCCTGAGCAGGGTGCAGGTTGAATATGATGGTCAACAGATACGGGTATATAAAAAGATGAGCGATCTGCCTTCGCATATTGCGATTACAGAAGAGGGCCCGCGTGAGGGTTTTCAAATTGAATCCGGCCCGATCACCACTGCACAGAAAGTCGCGCTGATCGACGCCTTGTCCGGCACAGGCGTCGGTGCAATACAGGTGTGTTCCTTCGTCAATCCGAGGCTGGTTCCCGGCTGGGCCGATGCCGGCGATGTGGTTGACCAGATCACCACAGCAGATAACGTCAGGTATACCGCGCTGTGGTTTAACCAGCGCGGTATCGAACGCGCGACACAACATGCTGACAAACTGCACCTGACCGGCAGCATTCATTTGTGCGCATCTGAGGCATTCAGCCTGAGTAACCTTAATCGTGATCGTGAAACGAATCTGCGTGCCATGCGCGAGCAAACCGTGAATCATCTAAAAGCGGGGATACCGGTCAGTAAAATCAGTGTAATGGCATCTTTCGGCTGCAACTTTGCTGCTGATGTAAGCGAGGCAGATGTGCTGCAGGCCGTCACAGACGGGTTTAGCATTGCCCGGGAGCATGAAGCTTCGATCAATGAAATTGCGCTGGCCGACACCATGGGCTGGGCCACGCCCGGTCTCATTCGTCGGATTACAGGGGCAGTCCGTGAACGCTGGCCCGATGTACCGGTGCGCTTGCATCTCCATGATACGCGAGGCATGGGCATCAGCAATGCCTGGGCAGCACTGCAAATGGGGATTGATCGATTTGATACGACAGTAGGCGGGTTGGGTGGGTGTCCGTTTGCCAAACAGCCTGGTGCGTCGGGCAATATAGCCACCGAAGAGCTGTTAATGCTGGCACACGAGGAAGGAATCACTACAGGGGTTGATCTTGACGCCATGCTTGAGTGTGCCGCGCTGGCAGAGTCCATTGTCGGTCATCCCCTGCCCAGTGCAATTTTGCGTGGTGGCAGTCTCGATGCCTATAGGCAGGCGGCTGTGAATAACGGTACCCGGGTGCAAGCATGAGTACCCGGGCATTATCCGATGTGACCGTGCTTGAATTCAGCCATACCATCATGGGGCCATGTGCCGGGTTACTGCTGGCTGATCTGGGCGCAAGGGTGATTAAGATCGAACCGGCACCCGATGGCGATAAAACCCGATACCTCAACGGCTTTGCCTCCGGTTTTTTTGCGACGTTTAATCGCAATAAAGAAAGTCTTGCGGTGAATCTGAAATCCCCACAGGGCCAGGCCATTATTCATCGTCTGGTTAAAGAGGCGGATGTGGTTGTAGAAAACTACGGCCCGGGGACCATGCGGAAGCTCGGCTGCGGTTATGAGACGTTTAAATCCATTAATCCGAAACTTGTCTATCTGGCACTCAAGGGATACCTCAGCGGTCCGATGCAAAATCGCCCGGCGCTCGATGAGGTGGTGCAGTTTCAAAGCGGCCTGGCCTATATGACCGGCCCGGTGGGTCGGCCATTGCGAGCCGGTGCGTCTATCATCGATATACTCGGAGCGGTCTTCGGCGTCACCGGTACGCTTGCTGCGCTGCGTGAAACACAGACGACAGGCCACGGCCAGAAGGTCAGCAGCGCTTTATTTGAAACCGCTGCATTTTTGATGGCACCACACATGGCCGGTGGTGCGGCCACTGGAGAAACGGTGCCACCGATGACTGCGCGTCGTGGTGCCTGGGGTATTTATGATGTATTCAAACTGACCAATGACGATGCCTTGTTTATCGGTGTTACCAGTGATGCGCAGTGGCAGAGATTCTGTCGTGAGTTCAACCTTGAATCGCTGTTTGATGACCCGCGCCTCGCCACCAATCCACAGCGTACCAGTGAGCGAAGCTGGTTGATTCCGGCACTTAACGAGTACTTTATTGATTTGCCTTATGAACGTGTATCAGCCGGTTGTGAACGGGCGGATGTCTCCTGGTCGCCGGTCGGGCAACCGGAAGATCTTCATCAACACGAACAGTTGCTGGGTGGCAAAGGGTTGTTGAATATAGCGCTTGACAGCGCAAGGCAATCAGTCGCCGAACAAGTATCCCTGCCTGGACTGCCGCTTGAGTTCAACGACAATCAGCGCAGTCACATCAATACACAGCCACCGCAAGCCGGTGAACATACGCAGGCAATACTCACATCAGCAGGCTACTCTGACCAAGAGATCGAACGTCTGGAAGCCGATCAGGTGATTATTGCATCGCGTCCCTGATTTTTTTACCTGTCGTTTAACGCATAGAGCAGTGCATCTTTATTGTCTGGTTCAGGTTCAGCGTCCACACATAGATGGTTGGAGGCAGAGCTGGTGTTTTTATACTGTAAGTAACCACGCTTACGTATCGGGCTAGCCGGAACACTTAGGCCCCAGATGGACTATTGTGACACTTAAGGGAGGACTTAAAAATCCGGTTTACGTCTGTCTGCCTTAATTTTTCCGCGCCGTGTTTTCGTGTCTACCCGGCGTTTAACCGAGCCCTTGCTGGGACGGGTAGGGCGCCTTGCCTTGCGGACGACGACGGCACCTTTACACAACTCGATTAAACGCGCGATTGCATCTTCACGGTTTTTTTCAAGCGTGCGGTACTGCTGTGCCTTGATAACAATGATGCCCTCCGTGCTTATTCGTCTGTCGGATAGTTGCCTGAGCGCGTTTTTGTAGTGATCTGGCAGTGACGAGGCATCGATGTCAAAGCGCAAGTGTATTGCGGAAGAGGTTTTGTTGACTTTCTGCCCACCGGAGCCCTGAGCCCGAATAGGTACAAAGTCGACCTCTGACTCTGCAATAGCGACAGTGTTGGATATCTGAATCATGGCGCTGGTATCCGGCCGACTCACGTGAAAGTTGAGTGTAACCGGAGGGCGGATACCTGTTGGTGATATGGCGGTAACCAACGTATCGGCCGCCCCGGAATTATAAACATAGAAATCAGTGAGATAACTGACCTGGTGTGATTCAGGCAATAAGGTTGCACAGATAATCGGCCGGTTGTGAAGGTTGAACTGATATTAAAATAAACGGAAATATTTCCGATTATGGTACGTGGTGAGCAGATTGAGTCTCTTGCGCCCGCTACTATGCCGCGATGAACATTTTATTGATAATTCTGGCTTTAGCCGCACTGGCAGTTATCTTCATGCTTCTGCGTGAGGTTTTGCTCGAGCACAAAAAATCAAGGCGGCGTAAGTGAGCCCTGCGTACAGCGTGTAAAGCAGCGTTCCTGATAGTTTCGCAGAGCATGCTGCAAGTATAGATTCGTCGCAGCGCTGGTCGAATATCTGCAGGTAATCCGCCATCCACCGGGCTTGTGTTAATCAAACCGAATCGTATCCCCACTCACCTGTACGATGCTTTTGTTCGTACAGAATATTTCGCGCCGTTATGTTGGCCGAAGAGTCCGCCTTCAGAAAAACTCAAAAGTGTGCAACCGCCGAATTGGTGTGACTGACCTGATAGCGCACCGCACTATGCAGATGAAACCAGCGGGTTTCAGCGGCGTCAGGCACTGTGCAGCAGTCAATGCAATTACCACCGCTTCTATTATCCATTCGACTGGTTTCCCATCGGCGGGAATGAGGTGCTTGTCGGCAGGGCGTGAGTTCCAGTCTGCTATGGACACCCTTTCAGATCAGGCAGGGAGTTTTGCCCTCACCGCAAATGCAGGTATGCTGAAGATCTGTTCACCGCCCATTGACGTTATGACTTACCACCAACTCGATGCCAGCCCCGGGAATTTGTTCTGGGGATACTTTGATGCTGCTACTCCCGCCGTACTCACTGTTGATTCCGGAGATACCGTCAAGCTGACCTGTCTGCCGGCAGGATTAAAGAGCGATCAGATTACTGATGACACACGCATTCGCGCTGACCACCTGAATGGAAGTACTGGCCGATGATCGCGGTGTCACTTCACATATGATGACCGGCCCG
>JAHDHK010000185.1:9270-11789 GCA_020631335.1 Chromatiales bacterium | reverse complement strand
GATGCTCTGGATAAACTGGGTATCAATGATATGCAGCTGATTCGGCGTCTCAATTATCTGTGTTGTGACAACTGCCGATGAACTGGGTGCCATGTAACTATGCAGTGTCACAGCACCGAACTGAACCACAGAAACCAGCCCCATCATGCCATCGCCGCTACCTTCAGAAAATGAAGTGGTGGCGGCTCCTGAAAAACCCGCGCTCATCAAACCGGCTCCTGCGGCAGCCGAAATAAGCGCTCTGCGAGATAACCGGTGACTGGTTGCAGTTTTCATATTCTTTCCTGGTGAGTTGTTCGACGGTTATAACTGGACGGCGCACTGCCAGCCGCAGCATCGAGACGAATTTATCCCGAGAAGATAAAGAGATTTCGATTTCGGTTGCAGGTGTTTCACAAATTTTTTCGCACTAAATAAGCCGCGGATCAGTCATCACTTCAACCAACGCCGGGCCGCTATAGGCAAGCGCTTCGAGGATCGCTGATTCAAGTTGATCGCTTCGGTTAACGGTGACGCCGTGCGCTCCGCACAAACGGGCAAACTCGGCAAAGGATGGATTAACCAGCGACGTCTCCCATACAGGCCACTCACCCGAGCGTTGTTCTTTGGATATCTTTCCAAGCTCTTTGTTGTGCAACAGTACATGAGTAATATCCATTCCATATTTAACGGCGGTTGTCATTTCCATGGCATATTGACCAAAGCCCCCATCGCCTGATACAGAGATCACCTTCCGCCCCCTGTACTCTTCGAAATCCTGAGTTGCGGCCCAGGCTCCCATCGCTGCCGGCAGACCGAAGCCGATAGACCCGAGATAACCGGACATCATCAAGTGCTGCCCTTTCGTTTCAAAGTATCGACCAAATGAGTAAGTGTTGTTACCGACATCTACGGCTATTAGTGCGTCCTCAGGGGTAACCCTGGATAGCACGTCGAACACCGCAGCAGAATGAACGCCTTTGTCGCGCTCTTCAGACAAGCGACGACGTTTTTCATCCCGCCAGATCCGCCATCGATCGGCAAGCTCGACAATCTGGTTTTCTGCATCACCAGCACCCTTTACCCTCGGTGCAACCGCATCACTGAAAGCACCTATGCCACCCCATACCGGAAGTTTGACCGGATGAAACTTGCCCAGTTGCATCGGTTCAAAGTCGACCTGAATAATAGGCTTCCATGCATTGATACCCGTGTGGGTTGAAAATGATGCACCCAATACGATTAGCAAGTCTGATTTATTCATAAACCAACTCGCCACCGGGGTTCCGGAGCGACCTATAACGCCGGCGGCATGTCGATGACTGTCCGGTATCAGTCCTTTTCCTTTAAAGGTGGTCACCACAGGAGCACCGATAGATTCCGCCAACCTGATGATGCGCTGCCTGGAGTCCCATGCTCCATGCCCCACTATTATTACCGGACGCCTCGCGCCATTGATCATCTCAATCGCTTTTTCGATATCATCGTCATCAGGCTTAACCTCAGGCTTACCCAGTCTTCCGTCGGGTTTTCCAGCGGGCTCATCACTGGGCTGAGATTGAATATCATCAGGAAATATCAGGTGGGCAACATCACGTTCGACAATCGCGTTTTTGCACGCAAGTGAAGCAAGTTCAGTGTGCTTTGAAGTTGACAACACCGTCTGGGAGAATCTGGCCACCGCCTGAAACGCCGATTTGAGGTCTATGTCCTGAAAAGCACCGGGGCCGAATACCTGAGTCTGCACCTGACCGGTTAAGGCGATCAACGGCGCCCTGTCAACCTTGGCGTCCCAGAGTCCGGTCATCAAATTCGTTGACCCCGGCCCGGCTATGGAGAGACAGGCGGCTGGTTTGCCCGTTAATTTCCCGTAGGCGGAGGCAGCAAAAGCAGCGGCGCCTTCATGCCTGATACCCACAAACGATAACGACCCCGCCTCCGTGCAGCGTCTGATTGCATCAGCCAAACCCAGGTTGGAGTGACCCACCATACCAAACACCCGCTTTAATCCCCAGTTCACCAGAGTTTCGGCGATAGCGTCGGTGGTAGTCCGTATATGAGGAGCTTCAGCCTGCAAACCTACAAAAACTTCACCATTACGTACTTCTACCGGATATATTTTCTGCGCCTTGCTGTTACCCCCGTTTTTTGCCACTCCGGTCAAAGGGTCAAAGTCCCAGCCGTGCCATGGACAACGAATCCAGCACAATCCGTCAGGCTCCTGCTCGATAGACCCCTCACCAAGTGGACCACCCTGATGTGGACAATGATTGTCCATGGCCGCCCATTGTCCGTTGTAATGTGAAAGGCAGATAAAGTCATTACGTGCTGTCACACTTCGGACACGACCTTCCGGGACGTCGCTTTCCTTAGCAACACTAAACCACTCTATATTGCTCATTATATTTTTCTGAGTTCAGCTCTGATAATAAGGACATCCACTGGCTTTCATACCGAATTCATATGGATCGGTCTATTCACGGAAATTCCCGGCACTGCATACCTGTGTTTTATCCATAACGTTTCCAAAGAATCAGCAT
>JAHDHK010000185.1:0-9253 GCA_020631335.1 Chromatiales bacterium | reverse complement strand
CACGACCAGCGCGCTCAAGGTGTTTTTTTCAGCAACCATCGTAGAGTCTCACGGCATAGTTAGACTGATGGCCTACCCCGCCAAAGGCATTTATGTACTTTGAAATACTATTGCTACACACCGCATCACACAGATTTTTTACATTTCACCATTGAATTATAAACGGACTATCACGTGATATTTACAGCAATGTACCGAATACACTGTTTGATGAAACGAGACTTTTTACAAGCACTGGATTTTTTTTAACAATCTAATTCTAAATTGCTGACTATTACTGAATTCAATAATAGTCAACGATGCTGTACGCGCTTCAGTGAATATTTTGCCCACACTTTCAAATCAGCTTATTGAAATTAGATACAAGCCTGTCAAACAGTCAAAGCGGTTTTGTCTTGTTATCAACTGATGATAGATACATTACGCTTTGACCCCGTATTTTATTTCAACAATACACCTTATAACGTGAGACCCGCATGATCAAAAAAAACATCAAAGACATCACGCAGATATCATCAATAACCAAAAGCATGATGGCCACACTGGGAGCCGTGCTTTTGCTGACTGGTTGTGATAGTGACGACAACAGCGTGCTCGTCAGCACCAACAACCCGACCGATCTCGCCCACTGCTTTGCTTTCAGCATCGATCAGGTAGGTCGCGGAAACCTGGACGCCGGCATAGAAAAATTCAGCGGCTGCCTGTCTGATGACTATACATTTCAGTTTCAGTTCAGTGCGGATGCGCCTCCCATTGTATGCCCGGGAGCAGATTGCCCAATACAGGAATTTTCCAGCATTGCTGACCTTCGCGCGCGCTTCGCCAATAACTTTTTTGTCTCTGCGGGATATCAGGCCACACAACATCAGATTTTAAACATTGATATCGATCAATCAGGTAATCGTGCTGAAGTATTTGCTTATATTCAAGCAAACCACTTCCTGCCCAACAACTCCGTTGATATTGCGTGGAATGACTATTCTTTCGTAGCAGTAAGAAACAACGGAAAGTGGGTCATTGAAAGCGAAGAGATCATTGGCACATCATTTCTTAACTTTCAGGGCGCACCCGTCGGAGGATAACCCGACCGGACGATTAGACAAACTACACAGGCAACAGATAGACAAACCGGGGAATACAACCAGGGTTGCGGACAAGGTAGCCCTGCAACAGCTCGTGTTTGCTTAATCACCGCAGGCACAACAATAGCGCCGTACTCTCACTTCTTCGGTTTTCCGCCTTTTTTAGCACCAATCCAGCTACCACCACAGGATCAGGCACAACGCGCACTTTATCTATCAGCCCCGAATGAACAAGGTCGAGTAAGGGACGCCATCACTTCACCAGTTCAACCACCACGACCTACTCCTTCATACAGTCTCTATGCGTGCAGGGTATTGCCGGGTACTTCACACCAAAAACCTTCTGCTATGCTCGCATCGCCGCCTTGACTCTGTCCGGAGTGAAGGGCAGATGACGTAGCCGTTTGCCAGTCAGCGCAAAAAACGCATTTGCTACGGCACAGGCAATAAGAGGCGTACTCGACTCGCCAAGTCCTGCGGGAGGTTCGGACGATGTCAGCAATTCGGTTTCTATTGTTTCAGGTAACTCATGCATACGGATTATCGGGTAGTCATTGAAGTTGTTTTGCTGCACCTCACCATTGACGATATCGATCTTTTCGTCCAGCACACTACTCAACCCCATGACAACGCCACCTTCAATCTGGGCAATAACGCTGTCAGGCTGAATGACTATGCCCGCATCATGAGCAGACCAGAAATGATGGACCTTGATTTTTCCATTTTCTTCGTCGATCGATATCTCACAGATTCCCGAAGAGAGCGTTCGGCTTCTTTCAAGATACGCAACCCCTCTGGCGCGACCACCGGCAGGCGCATTTCCCCAGCCAGCCATTGAAGCTGCTTTGGCAAGCGTTGCTGCTGCCCTGGGTTCAAGTATTTGCATGCGAAACTCTATGGGATCTTTATTCTGATCTGCCGCTATTTCATCCATCATGCACTCAATAGCAAACTTGTTGGTGCCATGCCCGACCGCTCTCCAGTGCTTCACTCTGACACCGTGATGTACAAGATGCATCTCCGCACGGTGATTCGGGATGTTGTAACCGTTAATATCGGTACCGTCGGCAATCAGTCTTTCACCGTCACCTACCACAGAATGTGTGAATCCGGTTAGATTGCCATGCCTGTCTGTATAAGCCTCCATTCTCTGCAGGCTAGCCGGGCGGTACATGCCGTAGTGAAGGTCGTCCTCACGCATCCAGGTTAACTTTACTGGCCGAGGGGCGACTTCTTTGGCGAGAAGGGCCGCCTCCACCCCATAGTCTGACAATGTTCGCCTGCCGAAACCGCCACCAAGATACTGCTGATGAACTACTACTTTTGACGGCTCCAGCCCCAGCGCATTTGCGATATCGTGCTGAGCCCCTGTGCCATTCTGTGTGCCGATCCATACCTCTGCGGACGAACCGTCCACGGCAACCTGAACGACAGAGTTCAGAGGTTCTTGTTGAGCGTGATACACATAGTCATTTTTGTAATTGAACACATATGTTTTTGCAGCGTTGTCTCTGGCCTGATCGATATCACCGTCATCGATAACTACCTTACCCTCTTTACCTTCTTCCAGGTTCACCAGCAACTGTCCGTGCGCAGCTGTATCCAGAACCTGTTCATAAAGGTCGAAGACATCAGCCGAATTAAAACCACTGGCTTTGCTGTCTTTCCATTCGATATCGAGCTTGAATTTTGCGGGAAAAAGCGCCCCCATGGATTCAGCAATGACACCAACACCATGATCCAGCATATGCACGCTCACCACTCCATTCATCGCCTTTATGTCTGCCTCATTTTTTAGGCGGGCCGGCTTTGCGCCATGGACCCGCCCGCGTTCGATCATGCCATACAGCATATCCGGCAGACGGACATCAAGCGCAAACTGCGCAGACCCGTTAACCTTGCGGGGTATATCGTTACGGGGAATATTTTTTCCTATCAATCGAAAGTTAGTGGGATCTTTCAACTGTTCATCAGGAATAACCGGAATTGAGTCTGGAATACTCAAATGCGGCACCAATTCACCATACCCGATTGTCTTTCCGCCAGCCTGGTGAACAACCCTGCCTGGCTCAGTGGTCAGTGTCTTAATGTCTACCCCCCAGTATTTCGCAGCACAGGCCATAATCAGATATCTGGCCTGTGCGCCCGCCTGACGCAGCACCGGGTAATATGTCATCACGCCGGTAGAGCCGAAGGTCATTTGAGAGACACCTCGCATTAGTTTTCGACCGTACAGACTCGGATTCTGGGGCGCAAACTCCACCGTCACCCGGCTCCAGTCCGCATCCATTTCTTCGGCGAATATCAGCGGCAAAGCTGTCATCGAGCCTTGTCCCATTTCGGTTGCCGGGCTATAGATGATCATACTGCCATCGACACTAAGTCTAACCCAGGCAGTGACTTCGGCCCCACCGTTCGTAGGTACAGGATTATCACCATCAGCGCTGTATCCGGACCGTGGCAGCAGCCCTGATCCGCCAATGACAAGCGCTAAACTGCCGGTTTGTTGTAAAAATTCTCTTCGAGTTAACGTCATTTCTGTTACGCCCGTTTAATTACTTTAGCAATCATCGATCTAAGCTATCGCAGCCTGACTGACTCCAGACAGGTCTAATCCTTGGTGTCAGACTCTGACGCGATTTCAACCGCCTTTGCAATCCTCATGTAGGTTCCACACCGGCAAAGATTAGCGCTCATGTGTTCGACGATCTGTGCTTTTGAGGGTTTTGGATTCTCGTTGAGAAGACCAGCCGCATGCATGATCTGACCTGACTGACAATACCCGCACTGAGGCACCTGTGCTTCTATCCATGCTCTCTGAAGGGGATGATCATTATCGGTGGACAAGCCTTCAATGGTGGTGATCTTCTGTCCGTTAGTCACGGCACTCACCGGCGTGATACAACTGCGCATGGCTTTGCCGTCAATCTGTACAGTGCATGCCCCGCAAGCACCGATTCCACAACTGAACTTTGTGCCGGTCAGTCCCAGATGCTCTCGAACAACCCACAACAAGTGAGTATCTCCGGGAACGTCAACCTGCTTTTCACTGCCATTAATATTGATAGTTAACATAAATTCTCCGTGAACTATGACCCGTAAGTTTTCATATTTTTCTCAAATAACAACATCCAGAAGACACACAGTTTATCGAAGACTGTACCTTGCACTCTTTCCGACGTCGCACACATTAGCCCTGACCACAACAACATACCGTGAGAATAAAGTGTTGATTTCCCCCCCCCTTAGAAGTCGGATAATTAACTCGCATATGTTGCCGCCTACTCCCGCGAACGTGGATCATGCTTATTGCATTTTTTGTCAGCAATGCTGTCCGTGATCGAAGAACAGCAAGAGATGGAAAGAATATTTTTCCATCTCTGCCGGACAAACCATTAGGTTTACTGAAGGTCTATTGTCCAGCTAACACCCGGATTTAACTCGTAACCTTCCATGATCTCAACAACGACAACAGTATCCGAATCGACTCTGAGCCCAACCGCACTATTACTGCTGACGCCACTGGTAATATTGTGAGGCTGTGCAAAGGTAAAATAGTAGCGATCAAATTTCCCTTGCGGAAATACACCGAAAACATCAGCAACACCACTCCAGAACGGATCATCAGCCTGGGGCAGTACCGCAAAGGAAATCTGGTTACTGGTGAAATCGATCGCGTACAGGCCGGGGATGTCGCCCACTGGTGTACCGGATTGCATTAATGCTGTGGGAAACTCTGCGCTCGAAAAAGACAAAGTAGCGTTCTCATCGAAAGCATCGTCCGGCGCGCCGAACTGACTGGGAAATGATCCTTCAGGTCCACCTTCCTCAAGGGTGTTCCGCATCGTTATGCTAACGCCTTCGGTAAGTTGAATGCCGGCAGGATCGTCATCGTCACTGTCACAGCCACTCACAACAAACATCCCCAGGATGGCCGCAAGTATAATTTTTGAATTTTTCATATTGATAGTTTCCCGAAGAATTAGGATTAGATTATTAATAAAAGGGCAACCCGCCCTATCGTTGTAGTCACCGGCCCGGCCACGCTGTCAGCCGAAGCTGTACCAGCTGAACGCTCAGTTTTTTCAATGATTCCGTGCAGTGTTATGCCCACGCAAAAACAGATTTCATCAACCTCAATTCAATACAGCAGGGAATGACCGTGTATCTTGCGATGCCAAAATAGCATCGGGGGTAATCATTCCCTCCTGTTCGGCTTAAGGTCGCACCGATTGTAAAAACGAGATTCGTTTTTCATCACTCGTCAAATTTTTTCAAACCAATTAAGTTATAAGCACCGGGCAACTACGACGCGTCGCTCCACGCTCATCACTTGAGAACACAACAACCGTTGCCTGACCTCAGTGTCAGATTGCTTCCCAGCCATTGGTGCCATCACGCTGCACGTAAGGCTGTACCAAACTGCCAACAGCCACCCGGAGTTACAGGCGTGACCTGGAATACGTTTTTAGCTACAGCTGCTTTAACGTCAGTCTGACCACAGGCCGGTTACACCCCGGAACTTGTCAACCATCACCTTGCACTCTATTGGCAGCAGCCCTGATTCTGTATGGTTGATAATCGCCTGCTGCGACTACCTTTTACCAAAGTCAAATAGTAGGAACTGCAATTAAAGCTACTCGCATGCAGCGAATAGTTGGGTGGCCGGATGACGACGCCACCTGTGCGATTCACTCTATGTGAAGCATCGACGCAAGTGAATACAGGTTAAGTTGGTTATACTGTTCGGGAATTTTGGACTATCACCTGAACTACCATCGGACAGCAGCGAACCTGCCTCATACCATCAACTCATATCCAACAATGGGAATAGAACATTTGAATAATCAAGTAAATGGCTAACGATTAGCACTGCAATGAGTGGCTAATATTTACTGTAGAAAGTACAACTGCTTTTGGAAATAATTCACTTCAGCTGACGACACTGTGCGAGGCTATCTGGTTTCAGCACCCTATGGCTACCACTGCGAGGGCGCTGTTACAGATATGCTCAAACCGATACAAAACGGCCCTTACTGAAAATATAGGTATTGCGACAAGGTCGCAGTTATATCAGAACTACGATAGTTCGATAGTTCGTATGCAATATGGTCACGCAGAATGCCTGCACTGCAGCTTCTCTGAAAACTTCAATACCCGACGCTCGCAGGCCAGGTTATGCGCCTAGCACTATTTTTTTGCTTTACGTTTTGCCGGGGTAGATATGGCAAACGCGCTTTTCAATCCATGTCTACATATAGAGACTGCCAACAATCACTGCCCCGGCTAATTGCCATGGCGACCGCCATGGCAATTCCAAACACGTCAACCAGATAACTCAATGGCTTACCATTTAAATATCTGTAAACCCACCGTATTTAACTCCTGAAAGATAGGCCATTTCTCTATTCCAGGTGGCGAGATCATTCTTGTTCAGTTTGCTCAGGTGATCGTGTCCGCAAGCTCTCGCCATCACCTGCATCAGTTCGGTGGATGCTTTAAAAAAGTTTGCGAGCTGGGTTGATGACTTTTCTACATTTAGTCTCTGCCGTAAATCCGCCTTTTGAGTAGCTATACCTGCAGGACAATTATTAGAATTACACATGCGCGCAGCGACACATCCAATTGACTGCATAGCACTATTCGACAGTGCAACACCGTCAGCGCCCAAAGCCATCCCTTTTACGAAGTCTATTGGCACCCTTAGTCCACCGGTAACAATGAGTGTTACCCTGCCACTGGCTCCCTTTTCATCAAGATACCGTCGAGCGCGCGCAAGTGCCGGAATTGTCGGCACACTGATGTGATCACGAAAAATCTCAGGGGCCGCACCCGTGCCACCGCCGCGACCATCGAGAATGATGTAGTCCGCGCTGGCATCGAGCGCAAACTGAATATCCTGCTCGATATGATTGGCACTGAGCTTAAAGCCGATAGGTATCCCACCGGAAATCTCACGCACGCGGTCCGCCATCTTTTTAAAATCCGCCGTTGTGTTTAAATCCTTGAAGGTGGGCGGTGATATGGCTGACTCGCCTTCGGGGATGCCGCGTACCTGCGAGATTTTCCCTTTATTCTTTGCGCCGGGCAAATGACCACCGGTACCCGTTTTGGCCCCCTGACCGCCCTTGAAGTGAAACGCCTGCACGCTCTCGAGCAACTCTTCCTTGTAGCCGAACTTTGCACTGGCTAACTCATAGAAATAGCGTGTATTGGCAGCCTGTTCTTCCGGCAGCATTCCACCCTCTCCGGAGCAAATACCTGTACCAGCCATTTCTGCGCCTTTCGCCAAAGCAATTTTTGCTTCCTCCGACAAAGCTCCGAAACTCATGTCAGATACAAACAGGGGGATATCAAGCTTCAACGGCTTTTTGGCCTCCGGCCCGATAATCAGCTCTGTACCGACCGGATCTTCATCAAACAATGGTTTTGTGGCCATCTGCGCAACAATAAGCTGAAGGTCATCCCAGTGGGGCAGCAGGTGTCTCGGCACCCCCATTGAAGTCATGGGCCCATGGTGACCTACTTTACTGAGACCGTCGCGGGCAAGTTCGTGTATGTAGGCGACCGTCGGTTCTTCTGTGGTGGGTTTGGCAACCGGTGCTCCAGTCGTTGCAGCGGGAACATCAGGTGCTTCTTTCCCGACATCGCTGTCAGTAAAATTCTTATGCGTGCCATCGCAATACGGGAGATTGCCGCTTTGTTTACACTGACATAGAAATGCATCTCCGGTTTCCGAAGCAACGAAACTTTTAGGAGTAATACCAGTACCTGCGTGCGAGCCATCGCAAAACGGCTGGGTAGCTGACCGACCACACATGCAGAAGTAGTACTCGTCACTCGCAGTCAGCTTAACAGACGCAGGCTTATTTGCAGCGATAACAGGTTTCAATATTGTTCTCCCGGGTAAGAGGACCTGCCAGATTCCAATACCGGTCTGACAGACTCACGATCAATTAGTATTCTGAGTTAGCTTACTTTATCGCAGCAAACGCATAAACATAATTATTCGAACAATGTGTTTCATTAAAGAGAACAGTAACACCGGCTGAAGTTTCAGTTCTTCACATGTGCCCACGCTCAATGCAAAAATTTACAAAGCTTGCGGCCAGGTTCGGAAACGGAACTACGACTGAAGACGATTTAACGCAGATGTTATCTGTAGGATAATTACTGGCTATTCATGCATGAATGATTACCTGGATAACTTAGGTTGTGTCTGATCAACGGCCTTACCAAAAATCTTCACATAAGCATGGAAAGTAACGAAATCAATCAGCGCTGGTAAGTAGCTTATAGATGCAGATGAGCGCTTCAAAAACCAGATTTGATCTGACGTTCTTTTGAGTCAGCCACAACGCTCAACGACCTATTTTGCAATAAGCAAAACCCACTTAATCAACCGGGCGCGAGAGACTTAATACTCCCGGTACAGGTTAGGATTGCTGATGCGAGTGTGCTATCACACCCGCATCAGCCACCACCAGGACACTTACTTCTACAACTATTACCACTTTTACACACCAACAATACACTATTACAAAACAACAGAGGAAAACGCTGTACGAACATTTATTCGGAAGCAAATCGGGCTTGCGCTGAATATGCGTTCGTTAACCTTAGCACCGTCTGCAGCAGCACAATGTAGCTGCAACTTTGCAAGGTAGCTGCATGTTGTAAGCGCTATTGTGCCACCCAATAACAAGCTTTTACATGCTGACGAGAATACTATTTCATACCTGACAGCACGACAAGACAGAAATAACTATGCACACTGTTCAGTTTTTTAAACCAATATCGAGCTTGTAAAAGCACGATTACTATGACGGGTGCTGTTATAACACCGGCTGCAATCTGCTTTGCTCGTTGAATATTTCTGAGCACACAGTACGCTTAATATTGGAGAGGTTTGGCTATGTCTTTTCAGGCACTGTTGTGTCCGACGAAGAAGCAGCGGCCTGCCTGGCCGGGGCAACTGTGCCCAACTGCGACGGTGCAACGCGATACTCCACCAGACACCGGTAGGCTCGATTGTCGAGGCTGGAAGGAAGTAGATAGTTAAGGTAACGAGCGACGGATCATCGCTTCGCGGCCGGCGTCGCCGGTGAGGGGAGAAAATTGGTAGGCGCGATTGGATTCGAACCAACGACCCCCACCATGTCAAGGTGGTG
>JAHDHK010000184.1 GCA_020631335.1 Chromatiales bacterium | reverse complement strand
CTGCACCTTCGTTAACCACTATCTCACCGACGTCAAGTTGCGGGGGATCATTGACGGCGCTTATATCGAACGAGATCTTGTTATCACCGGTGCTGGTGTCTGAACCTCCGTTGGTGGTTCCTCCGTCATCCTGAACGCGAAACTGCATCGCTTGTTGGCCGGTGGCATCCAGTTGAGGCACAAACACAAATTCGCCGGCTGCAATGTCCGCAGCACTTACTGCATCGCCGGTATCCAGTACATTGCCGCTAAGCTGAAGCTTAGCGAGTGGCGGCAGTGTTGTGATGATAACGGAGGCTAATGCATGGTTGTCTGCAGGGTCGGAGAAACCGAAGTCCGCGAGTGAAAAAATATGGCTGGAATCTTCTTCCAGCTCAATAATACTGTCGCTTCCTGACGGTGCATCGTTCACTGCATTGATATCTATTTCCAGTGCCGCTGTGGTATCAGAAACAGCGTTTTTATCATCCAGGGCAAACAGTCTTAAGTTACCTTTGATGGAATCTGCAGAGGTGTTGATGTCTGTATCGGGCGTCCAGAAACCCGTGTCGTTTTGGCTGATGATGTCG
This sequence comes from Chromatiales bacterium, assembly GCA_020631335.1. Lineage (GTDB taxonomy): Bacteria > Pseudomonadota > Gammaproteobacteria > Granulosicoccales > Granulosicoccaceae. The sequence continues at coordinate 11,227 of JAHDHK010000184.1, read as the reverse complement.
TTAGTGCCGGCACTGTAGAGCGTTGCTGTCTCCAGCGAATTGCCGATGAGCAGTGTACCGTTGTTGTTGCCACTGACTTTAAACGCTGCGATGTTACCGTCAATGTCACTGGCATCCGACTGTGCCAGCAGTGACGCCAGGCTGAGTTTCAGCGCGGTGTCTTCAAATGCAACCATGCTTTTGATGCCTGTGAATGTCGGTTTGTCGTTAATGTCTGCGACATCTACCACGGCTTTCACGGCTGCAGATGATAGTCCACCGTCGTTGTCTCTGACCAGCGCAGAAAACGCTACCTGTGTGCCATGGACTGCCGTATTAAGGTTTTCCCCCGGTGTCCAATAGGCATGCTGACCGGCCTCAATCGAATGATTGCCGGTCGCATTGAAAGGCGTCGCTGTCGCTGAATCACTGCCTATTCTCAATGTACCGCTTTCAACGCTATTGATCACAAAGGCATCGATGGTTCCGTCTTTGTCGGCTGCGTTGCTGGTCAGCAGCATCTGTGCAAAGGTCAGCTCGACTTCGGTATCTTCATCTGTGGAGGCAAGTTTAGTTGAAAAGTTGCTGAACTGCGGGTCATCATTGATATCGACTACGGCTATGGTTGCGGTGACCGGTGCGGTGGATTCACCACCGTCATTGTCCCGGGCAATCACGTTAAACGCGGATTGGATGCCGTCAACTGCGGTGTTGACATCGGCAGCCGGTGTCCAGTAAGCGTTGCTGCCGGGGTCGATGGTATCGTTGGCGCCGGAGACATAAGGAAGTGCGGCTGCTGCCGAATTGCCTATGCGCAGACTGCCTGAGAGCAAAGACTCAATGACCAGCGCGTTCACTGTGCCATCAGTATCTGCAGCGTCCGACGCACCGATGATATCGGCAAATTCCAATTCGACTTCGGTATCTTCATTAGTGGTGCCGATGTCGCCACCCAGTGTGCTTAATGTAGGCAGATCATTGAATTCGTTTACCAGCACCCGGGCCTGCGCAGGAGTAAGCGATGTCTCACCGTCGTCATCTCTGGCAATGACAGTGAATGCTGTCTGAGGCCCGTTGATGAGCGTGCTGACGTTCGGGTCAGGTGTCCAGTAAGCAGTGTTTGTCGAATCAATGCTGTTGTTGCTGATCGCATCATAGGCCGTTGCCGTGGTTGCATCCGGGCCTATTCTCAATGTGCCCGAATCAACCGACATGACCACAATCGCGTCGACGGTGCCGTCGATGTCCTGTTCATTGCCCTGCGTCAACAGGCGATTGAAAGTTATTTCTATCTCGGTATCTTCAACTGTCGTTTCTACCGGATTATTAAGTGAGGTAAGAACAGGTCTGTCGTTGATATCGTTGACAAAGACAGAAACTGCGGCGGTACCATTTGACTGATCACCGTCGTTATCGACAACTTTTGCGTCAAAGGCAATCTGAGGGCCGTCATTGGCGGTGTTGTTGTCCGGGGCTGGTGTCCAGTAGGCATTGTTGGTGGCATCAATGCTATTGTTGGTGATGCTGTCGAACGCAGTGGCGGTTGCGTTTGATGAGCCGATGAACAGTGTGCCGGAGGAGATTCCCTGTACGATGATAGCCTCGACAGTGCCGTCGACATCTGATTCATCAGCCGCTGACAGTAGCTCACTGAAAGTCAATTCTACCTGCGTGTCTTCATCAGTGCTGTCAACATCGCCGGTAAACACTGACAAAAAGGGACTGTCGTTGATATCGTTGACCCGAACTGTTGCCTGTACCGGTGTTGCTGAGTTGCTCCCGTCGTTATCGCGTGCAATAACGCTGAACGCATTCTGAGTTCCGTTAACCGGTGTGTTCTGATTAGTTGCCGGTAACCAGTAGGCCTTATTGGTGGCATTAATGGAGTCGTTTGTACCGGCACTAAATGGCAGGGAGGATATTGGATCCGGTCCGATACGCAGTGTGCCGCTCTGAACACCCTGTACCACCATATCTGTAACTGTGCCATCGATGTCTGCTGCGTCACTGGTTGTTTGCAGTTCTGCAAAGTTGATCTCAACCGCCGTGTCTTCAGCGGTGGTTTTTACATCGGTAGTGAATGCAGACAGGGTTGGTGCATCATTGATGTCGTCGACCTGAATCACAGCGGCGGATGCGATAGGCGACAATGCGCCATCGTTATCTCTCAGTGCTGCAAAAAAGGCAGTTTGTGCGCCGTCGTTATCCGTGTTTACATTGCTGTCGGGGAGCCAGTATGCGCTGTTGGCGGCATCAATAGTATCGTTGCTTCCTGGCATGTAGGGGGTGGCCGAGGCCGCTGTAGCGCCGATTCTCAGCGTGCCACTGGACATCAGGGTAATTCGTATACCGTCCACAGTGCCGTCAATATCGTTATCATCAGCAGACGCCAGAAAATCGGCAAACGTAATTTCGACTTCTGTATCTTCGTTAGTCACATCGAGATTGCCGGAAAACCCTGAAAATACCGGTGCATCGTTAATATCGCGTACATAAACGCCGGCGGTGACCGGTGTTGTGGACAAGCCGTTGTCATCGTCGCGTGCAACCACAGTAAATGCGCTCTGATTTCCGTCAACCGGTGTATTTACATCGGCCGATGGCGTCCAGTAGGCGTGGTTCAGTGCATTGATCGTGTCATTACTGCCGGCTACAAACGGGCTGGCTGATGCAGCAGATGGTCCGATCAGTAACGTGCCGCTGTCTACTCCGGTTACGGTAATACCGGTAACCGTACCGTCTATGTCTGCTTCATTACCCAGAGCCAGCAACCCGGCAAAGGTAATCTCTACCTGTGTGTCTTCATCGGTGGTGGCCGCGTCTGCACTGAATGCGGTCAGTGTGGGCAGATCATTGACGTCGTTTATGTTAATGAACAGTGTTGCTGAATTAACCGAACTATCACCATCGTCATCCATTGCGCGAGCGGTAAAAGCAGAGAACAGCCCGTCGTTAGGCGTGTTCACCTCGGGTGGAGGTGTCCAGTAAGCACTGTTGCCGGCATCTATGGTATCGTTTGTACCCGGTATAAATGGTGTGGCGCTCGCGGCATCAGGGCCGATGCGAAGACTACCGGCACCGCTTGCATCAATGACAAATGAATCTACTGTACCATCTATATCTGATTCATCGCCAAGAGCCAGCAGATCGGATAAGCTGATTTCCGCTTCTGTATCCTCATCGGCAGTGCCGTTGGCAAAAGCGGTAAAGTCAGGTCGATCATTCACATTGACGACGTTGAGCGTTCTTGTCAGTGTATTTGAATTGTCGTGGCCGTCGTTGACGGTAATTGAAATAGTTCTTGGTGTGTCGTCAGGGTTTTCGCTTGAATTTGCATACACAATAGACCGCAGCGCGGCCTGATAATTTGCCACGGAGTCGTCGCCCGACAGTGTCAGCGTGCCGCCTGCAGTGTCATAGAATGACGATATTGCCGACGACGGGTTTGGATTGTTAAAGATCAACAGATCCTCGCCGGCGCTGTGGTTAAGCAGTTGTATGGTGGCCGATTGAATCGGTGTTGTGTTCGGGTCGGTCAGTGTGATTGTTGATGTAATTGATGCTGCGGGCGAGTTTTCAACAAACGTTAAGTCACCGGTTTCCATGCCTGACAGTACCGGGTCGTGCAGTATGGAAATAGGAATTTCGGCCAGAAACGTAAAATTCCCACCGGAGCCCGGTTTATTGCCATCTGCACCGGAAATTCTCAGTATGTCTGATGTGTTTACCGTGCTGGTGTCGCTTTGATATTCAAACAGGTTGGTATTATCTAATTCTGTATTAAATGAATCTAAGGTCTGATTGGTTGACAGAAGATCTGGAGGGGCGGCGGTTTGAATAGTGCCGTCATTATTCATAACGGTTAATGTGCCGGTGTCGGCTCCAAGCAGGAATTCATACGCGGTGTTGTTATCCACAGCGTAGGCCAGCTCACTGTCCCATATATCCAGTGCCGAGATATCTATAAAAGTTGTTACGCCATCTTCAACAGTTATTGTCGGTACCGATCCCTGATTGAAAAGGGTTGCCGGTCTGTTTGATACGGTGCCGGTGGCAATGTCGTAACGTCCGTCATTGAAATCGATAAACTCCATGGAATCGAACAGAGTATCTGAGTTGCCCCCTTGCGATATCGTGATCGATTGTGAGTCATTGCTGGTTGCCGGTCCGGTATAGTTGGATCGATCAATCGTGTAGTCAGTAACGTCTCCGTATACGCGAGCGATATCACTTCCATCACCACCACGGTACTCCGTGCCACTGAATGCTATGCCGAACCTGTCATTGGCGGTGCCACCCTGAACACTGATAGCGCTGTCAATTGCAGCCAATGCGCTTAGGTCCCACGCCACCGGATTAGTGTACGTGCTTTCTCCGAGAGAATAGCTGCTGCTGCCGTCTCCATTGAGGTCTTCAATGCCAGTGTCGGTGAAAGTGAAGTTATCCGGCAGGAAGAATATGCTGTCACCGCGAACGGCGTCATGCTGTAATATAAACGTGTCCGACCCGCTGTTATCTGCAAGCTCGAATTCCGCATTCACCCGATTGCCCAGAATATAGGCATCGTTGCCGTTGCCGCCGTCGAACAGGTTAGTGTCTGTAGCCGACGAGTACATAATATATATGGTGTCGTTGGCATCGCCACCGTAAAGTCTGTCGTTGCCCTGGGCATCTCTCAGGACGTCATCGTCGGCACCACCGTGTGCCCTGTCGTCACCGGGACCGTCATTAATAGTGTCTTCGCCAGCACCGCCGTTGATTCTGTCGTCGCCGATACCGTCGTTGAAAGTATCGTTGCCCTTGCCCCCGAATATTCTGTCGTCACCCGGCCCGTCATTGATAAGGTCAGTGCCCTGTCCTGCATCTATATAGTCGTTTCCGTCACCGGAGTTAATGGTGTCATCGCCACCACCACCCAGCACCAGGTCTTCACCGTCGCCGTCCTCCAGAGTAAAATCACCCAGGTCTTTTGTGTGATCGACCATTCGAACTGTGGAAATTATCGGGTCACCACTGACTGAGCGGATAGTGATTGGCGTCGGATTATCGTTGCCGGCTGTCGGGCTGAACTTAATCGCAGCCCAGGTCCAGTTCATGTTGGACAGCGACGTGCCGGCGGGCATGGTGACCGATACGTTTTCAGTGGTCCCGTTGATATCTACTTCAATTTCGTGTTCGCCCGCGCTCAGTCCACCGATATAGAAGGCAAGTGTATATAGGTTGCCGACGATGGTGTTCGGGAGGTTGCCGGTAATCACTGCATCCTGCAGGACGATAGCTCGACCTCCGCCCGGCACATCCAGGCCCTGATCCCCGTCCATGATGAAGTCAATTGATCCGGAGTTAATAGTTACTCCGGTGGTATCTACGCTGACGTTGTCCTGACTGAAGTCAAAATAAAACGGTATCTGCACAGCATCGTATAGAAAATCACCGGTTTGGAATTCGTTTGTACCGACATTGAAAGTCAACTCATCTTCGTTGGCGATAAGAAAATCGTTTCCGTCGTTTCCTATCAGGTCAAAGTCACTCGCGTCGGCATTCTGTGCGGCAGCGCCATACAGAATATCGATGCCGTTAGTGCCAGTCAGCAGCTCATGTTCCCAGGCTTCGGCGAGTCCGTTTGATGCAATCGTCGCCGTTTCTATCGGGCCGGTCTGGTGCTCGAGCACCCAGTTGCCGCCAAGATCTGCGTGTCCGGTGCTGTCAGTGCTGGTGGCAACATCAGCCCCGGTCAGCCCGGCCATCAGTAATGACAGATCCCGCCCTTCAGAGGTTTCCCCCAGGTTACAGCCGTACAACAGGATGTCCGCATCAGAGCTGAGGTTGTCACGCCAGCTTTCAAGAGTGGTGTTTTGTTGCGCCGCATATTCTGCGTCTACCCAGTTCGCACCCAGATGAAAACCCGAACTGGAACCGTGGGAAATGATATGGATCGCGCTGGCTGTGGTGTCTGCCAGAGCTGCAGTGATCACAGCAAGACCATCACTGCCCTGCGCTACGATATGTACTTCCAGCGCACGACCATTACTCTTTTGCCTCTCCAGCTCCTTTATCAGCAAATCGGTATCGGCCACTCGCTGATCTATGAAGACTAATTCAATGCCGGGTTTTGTCGCACTGTTCTGCTGTGCGGTGGGCAGATCTGTCAGATCATCAGCAAGCGGGTCTTCGACCGGTTCCGGTGGTGCTGCCAACAGGTCAGCCGAGTACAGCGTGCGCGCCTCCAGCGACTCGACCATCGCCTGGCGCGACACAACCGGCTTTTTGCCGGCTCTGCTTTTTTCTGCAAGCGCTGTAGACTGCTTTTTCAGGGGCATGGTGAAGTTTCTGACGCGTATAGTCAGGTAACGACTCAATCACCATGATTTGAAGGGAGTTGGCGTACGGGATTCTCAATCGTACATATTCATGGCGAGTCCGGGGTAAAGCCCCGGTTCCGTGTGAGCCACTGCTCAATCCTTTGAAGCAGATTACAGTTTTTCTTATACAGCTCGTGCCCGGATCCGCCTAACAGGGTGTTGAAAAACGTGATGAGCGACGGTAACAGAAGGTCCCTGACCGCTGTACAAGGGCAACCGGAAAGCGCAGTTTACGGGGTATAAATGAGCATTTTGACCGGGCTGGCGTTCCGGGGTGAATTTAACGCCCCCATACCCGACGCAATAACTGGCGCAATAGTATTTCAACAGCCTGCTAAATGAGGTTTCCGATGTGCGCGCCAGCAGTACAATGGTATCCGGTTCAAGACGGAAATATTTAATGTACAAACACCTTCCGGTAATTTTAATCGTCTGCGGTGCAGTGCTGATTGCGGGGTCGTTCTTGTTCGGCGCGTCCAACGCGTTGCCCTATCCGGATCCGACTGCTGAACAGCTGGCGCTCCAGGCATCAAAAGCCAATATGTTCAAGCTGGCATTTTTTATCGGTGTTATGGATGTCGTCTCCGGCCTGTGTCTTTTGTGGGTGCGTGCAAACAAAAAGCGAAAAGCGGCGAAATCCCAGAGTTCTACCCGGTTCTAGGCTGGAATGTTCGCGAGGATTCGGCGTTCAGACCGGCATAGGGTGGGCACGGTGCTCAGCCCGTTTATCGTTTCTGCCAGCAAACTGAACGTGCCTTGATCATTCCCATCAGGCCTTGTAGCCAATAAAAATCAAAGACATAAACCGCACACAGCGCTGATGGTTTAATTGTTTGAGCGGTGGCTTAGAAAATATTCTGCTTTGCTAAGTCTCTGCTAATTTTCGGTTCATATACTTCTCCGCAACAGCCAAAGTGCTGTTACAAACCCCGAAAACACAGGAGAGTGAAATGATAAACAGTACCAACACCGTCAATATCGATGGCGCCGCGATAAAAACAATCGATTTACAAAAATTTTTCGCCAGTGATTCTGATGATAAATTCGTGCGCTGGGTGGTACGTCCACTGGCGATTCTGGCCGCCCTTGGTGTCGGCGCTGCAGTGTTCTTCGCCAGTGCGGTGCTGATAATGGTGTCACTCGCCCTGCTGCCGCTGATTGCGGTGGCCATGTGGGCCATGAAATCCAAAATCGACAGGGAGATTCAGGATGCTGAAAGTGCCGTTAGTAAAGGCGCGGTGGTAGCGGGTGAGCATGGGCAAACCACCGGTTAAGCAGTAGTATGCCGTTATGCGAATACTGCTGGTAGAAGACGACCCACAGATTGGAGCGGCCATAGACAGCGCATTGCAGGATGCTGATATGGCCGCTGACTGGGTAACTGATGGAAGCGCTGCGCTTGCGAGTATCGAAGCGGGTGCTTTTGAACTGGTATTACTTGATATCGGTTTACCCAAACAGGATGGTTTCAGCGTACTGAAGTGCCTCAGACAAAAGCGCAACAGTATTCCTGTCATCATTATCACGGCACGTGATGCGGTTGAAGATCGCATTGCCGGGCTCGATCTCGGTGCAGATGACTATTTGGTGAAACCTTTTCTGGTGGGCGAGTTGCTGGCCAGAATCAGGGCGGTGGCGCGTCGTCACTCAGGTAGTGCGCAACCGGAAATATCCAACGGCGAGTTTTCAATTAACCCCGTCTATAAAACTGTGCAGTTTAATAACAGCGCGGTGGAGCTTACCGGTAAGGAATACCGGTTAATACAAACCCTGGTGCGCAGTGCCGGGCGAATCTACTCGCGTGAAGAACTGGAAGAAAAAGTGTACGGCTGGGAAGAGGAAGTCAACAGTAATGCCATCGAATTCCTGATACACAGTCTGAGGAAAAAGACAGACAAAAGTGCGATCAAAAATGTGCGCGGGCTGGGCTGGATGGTGCCGAAGGCGTGATTCGACTGCCTCGTGTCAGGTCGCCTCTGCCGAACCCGCGGCTTGCAACCCGATTGCGCTTCGTGCTGTTGCTGACTCTGCTTGCCGTGTTGATACTGGCAACGATTGCCGCGGCGGTCACCGCGTTTATAGAATCGAGTGATGTGCAGGATGAAACGCTGCTTTCCGTCGCGCGCCTGGTAGAAACTAATCAGGTAGGTGCACGCTATAGCGTTCAGCATCAGGACGATGACATTGATGATGGTGTTCACGTATGGGCACTGGATAAAACACGCGATCGTCGCCTGCCAATCAGTCAGTCCTTGTCCACCGGTTATCACACGGTAAACGGAAAAGGGGGCTTGTGGCGGGTCTATGTTACCGAGAGCCGGCAGTCAGACCGGCGATATGCGATCGTACAAAAGCTGAGCGTAAAAACGGAGCTGGCGAAACAGAGTGCTTTTAATACTGCATTGCCTTTGCTCGGACTGTTTCTGTTAGTACCATTGCTCATTACCCTGATCGTCCGTCACAGTTTTAAGCCACTTAATCAACTGGGTCGTAAAATCAGCGGTAGTGAATCTTTAAAGATAGATCTAACCAATCGCAATGAGATTCCCGTTGAGGTGTTGCCGTTTGTTGATTCTATAGAGACTTTGCTCGACAAAAATGAAGTCTTTAATCAACGTCAGCGGCGCTTCATTGCCGATGCCGCTCACGAGTTGAGAACGCCGATAACAGCGCTATCACTTGAAATTGAAAATCTGCGCAACGCCTCCGGCGAAGCGATCAGGCAGCAGCGGGAGTTCTCTTTAAAAACAAGTACCGAGCGTCTGCAGCGACTGGTGAACCAGCTGCTTGATCTGGCGCGGGCTCAGTCATCGTCAGAAGGCAGCGTTAATACCGTCAGTCTGAACGGATTAGTCAGGTCTCAGATTGCCGATCTGTACACGCTGGCCGAGCAGAAAAACATCGAGCTTGTAGTGAGTAAAAATGAAGAGGTGAAAGTGACCGATGTCAATAATCAGTTGCAGCATATTGTTCGCAATGCGTTATCCAATGCGATTAAATTCACACCTGAGTCCGGCAATATTACGGTAGAAATCTACCCGCACAAAAACACAGCGCGCTTTCGCGTACTCGACTCCGGGCCGGGTGTATCTGCAGAGCACCTGGAAAAATTGCACGAACCTTTCTATCGTCCGGTAGAACAGGCAACCACAACCGGTGCCGGTCTGGGGCTGGCAATCTGTTACGAAGTCGCTGCCAGGCTTGGTGGGTCACTGACACTGAAAAACGCCTGTGATGGTGGTTTTGAATTCAGTTATGAGCAACCGGTAGTAACCGTGCCTGTGCCTGTGGCAGAAAATCATCAGACGGATTAGCAAGATGTGATCTATTAGTTGAGGACTATGACGATAGTAACGTTGTTTGCTCTGTAGTCCGGTCATCGGGCAGTTGGTGTAGTCAGGTAAGTACTATCAAGTCCAGTGGTGAACGGCTTAGTCTCTCGACGCCGTTGTCTTTTACCAGCACAGAGTGCCCCCAGCACATGGCATGACCTGAATCACTGTCCATTAGTATCATATGCAGGAAATACACATTGCCGACATCCATCAGTAACGGATTGCCTTTATAGAACATCGGGAAATCAACCCAGATTGGATTGAATACTGCGCCCATGCCGTAGCCGCAGGCTTGCAGTCTTGCGTGTTGCAGGCCGTGTGAATCAAACACCTGTTCATGCGCTGCATAGACATCTCCCATAGGCCTGCCCGGCTTAATGGCCTGCTCGCAGGCTACCAGTGCTTCAGTTGCCGCTGAATGCATCGCACGTTGTTTATCGCTGGCTCTGCCGGTAAGCAGTGTTCGCATCATCGCCGCCTGGTAGCGGAAATAAGCGCCCGACCATTCCAGTGTGAGCTGGTCTACAGCGTCGAGATGTCGTGGTGCGCTGTGATATCTGCACAACAATGCCTGTTGGCCGGAGCCGACAATAAACTCATTGCCAGCATAGCCACCCCCGCCTTTGAATACCGCGCCCTGCATAGCGGCGAGTATGTCGCCTTCGAAAGCACCTTGTGTTGTTGTGGCGATTGCTGCATCGAGTGCATCGTCGCTCAGGGCGGCGGCTTTGCGGTGGTATTCTATTTCCTGCGGGCTTTTTTCACGGCGCAGGTGGCGAACCAGATCAGAGGCTTCAGTCAACTGTGCGGTTTTACCGACTGTCTGCCTGACCAGTTCACCGTTATAGGCAGTCAGGCCGACGGTTTGCGTTTCTATACCCAGTTTGCTGCGTTCAAGCTTCAGATCGGTCAGCAGATTGTGCAGGTGTGTTGCCGGGTTGGCACCTTCTACTTCGTGCCATACATGAATCTGACTATCCGACAGAATGGAGGTTTGCTGTGCCTGTCGCAGGTCGGGCAGGCGGGTGAGCAGGGCTATCTCACCGTCGGCTCGCAATACCATACATTGAAACATCGCAAACCCGAATGTGTCGTAGCCGGTGAGATAGTAGTGGCTCTCCGGGGCGAACAGCAAAATACCGTCGAGTCCGTTCTGTTGTAACTGCCGGGTTGCACGCTGACAACGATGCTGAAATTCTTCTGCGGTAAAATGTACGGGCATGGTTTCAGTGTCTTAGTGCTTGAAAACGGCAGCCTAAGTTAGCAGAGAATTGCCCGCACGACTTGTCAAAAATGACTTTCCTATCAATGTCTGAAGCGTCATTAAATTTAATGACGTGGTATTGGGAGCAAGCACTTTGGTTCTGGTGTACCGGGCCGGATAGCCTGTGTTTAAGACTAAAGCGTAGAAGATATTATATGGCTGATGAGGTCCGCGAACAGGTGGCCTACACGTTGTGTTAATCTGCACCACTCACTGTGCTGAGAAGTGCATACAAAATCTACTTATGGTGAAGCGCATATGGCTACCAATCAAACTGTCAACCGTCG
>JAHDHK010000183.1 GCA_020631335.1 Chromatiales bacterium | reverse complement strand
CAGAATGGTCGCGAGTGCCGGTGCAATTTTATCGCGCATGGCCACCAGCGTTTCAGGGGTAATTTCGGGTGAATTTTCAAGGCGCGTCTGAAACCACTCGACGCCGGGCACCTCCATCACCCTGCGCAGCTCATACTCCAGCGTGTAGTCAGACGCCAGGATCAGAAAGCCTATTTTTGCCCGCCATGCAATTCCCTCATCGGTAGAAAAAGGGAGATGTTCAAGCATCTCCCAATCAGAGTGCGCCACGGCGACTGTTTAACCGTCGATTGAAGCAGTAATTGCGATTTCCACGGTAAAGTCCGGCGAGGCCAGCTTTGACTCCACACAGGCACGCGTTGGTGCATTACCGGGAGATACCCAGGCATCCCAGACAGCGTTCATTTCGGCAAAGTCACCAATATCTGCAAGCCAGATAGTAGCCGTCAGCAGTTTTGATTTGTCGGTCCCTGCCTCGGCCAGAAGATTGTCTATCTCCTGCAGGATATCTTTGGTTTGATTAGTCGCGCTCTCACCTTTAGCGTTTTGTGCCACCTGACCCGCAGTCGTCACTGTGCCACCATAGACGACAGCCTGACTCATGCGATCGCCGCTTTTAATCCGCTTGATGCTCATTGTATTTCCTGTATGCATTGTTGTTAGTCAGGCGCGAGTTTAACAGAAGGCCGGCCATATACACGCGTGCAGTTGCGCTGCAGTTGTATGAGCGCCGATAACCGGTATGATTCATCTTTTGCCAGCACAGACGGAGAAGCACAATGCGTTACCTGCACACGATGGTCCGAGTAAAAGATGTCGATGCCTCACTGGATTTCTATGTAAACAAACTCGGCATGGTCGAAACCCGTCGCAAAGAAGTCGAACAGGGCCGCTTTACGCTGATCTTTCTGGCAGCAACTAAAGACGAAGCGCGCGCCAACAACGAGAACGCGCCGGAACTTGAACTGACCTATAACTGGGATCCCGAACCCGACTACGTACCCGGCAGAAACTTCGGGCACCTCGCCTATAAGGTCGACAACATCTATGACACCTGTCAGAAACTCATGGATGCCGGCGTCACCATTAACCGTCCACCTCGCGACGGACGCATGGCATTCATCAAATCACCCGATGACATTTCTATAGAACTGTTGCAGGAAGGTGACGCACTGCCTCAACAGGAACCATGGGCATCGATGGAAAATACCGGCAGCTGGTAACCACAGGAGCAGCGCAATGTCCGCACTTGAAATCTATCAGTACGCTTATAACTCCGATAACTATGGCGTACTGATTCACAATGCCTCTACCGGCGACACTGCTGCCGTTGACGCCGGCGATGGTGCCGCTCTGCTATCGGCACTGAATCATAAAGGCTGGGCCCTCAGTGATTTATTGATCACACACCACCATGCGGACCACACAGCCGGACTGGCTGAGGTTAAAGCAGAAACCGCATGCACAGTGACCGGCCCGAAACACCACAGCAACATCGACGGGCTCGACAACAAAGTTGATGACGGTGACGAATTTCAGTTCGCCGGCTGTGTGGTGAAAGTCATTCATACCCCCGGCCACACCACTGATATGCTGAACTATTACTTTCCGGCGCAAGGCCTGGTGTTTACCGGCGATACTCTGTTCGCACTGGGTTGTGGCAGGCTTTTCGAAGGCGATGCAACGATGATGTGGAACAGCCTCGGCAAACTGATGGCACTGCCGCCTGACACCACCGTGTACTGCAGCCATGAATATACACTGGCAAACGCAGAATTCGCCGTCACGGTAGACCCGGCCAACGCACAATTGCAGCAACGTGTTGACGCAATAAAGAAGATGCGCGCCGACGGACTACCCACAGTACCAAGCGTGTTATCAGAAGAGCTTGCAACCAATCCGTTTCTGCGTGCCGCCGATGCTGGAATCCGTCAGCACCTGAACATGCAAGACGCCACAGACGCTGAGGTGTTCGCCGAGATCAGAAAGCGTAAAGACAACTTTTAATCAACCCTGCAATTGTCGACGTTGATTAAAATATCAGGTCTTTTTCTTTTTAGGGGGTGGCACCTCAGTGTAGAGGTAGCCATCCGGTGGTGAAAAACGCACCAGCGGATACTCCGGGTACAACGCATTGGTTTTGCGAATTACCCCCCGCATCCAGGTGTCCAGCTTGCGATCAGAGATCTGTTGATCGTCAAGCCCGGATACGCTCTTCAATGACTCTCGCTTGACAACCTGCTCCGGGTATCTGATCAGTTGTGCCAGCAGTTCAAACTCGATTGGCGAGAGTTTTTCCGTTCTTCCCTGCGATGAGGCAGTAGATTCGAACTCCTTTAACACGGGTGTTGGAAACGGCTTTTGCATCGTCATCTGGCAGAGTGAATTGGTCAGTTGTTGGTGCTGCACGTCAGAAGCAGCATATTAACGCGATGCAAAATACCACTGAATGGACCCGTTGAACACGTAAAACGATTCAGACTTCCACCCTGCATCTGTTTAACCGGCAACGTTCTATTACGCTCTTTTACGTGTCCGACGCCGCCTCTGGCCTATAATCCTCTGAACCAGACTGATCGCAGGGATTGTCCGACCTTTTAATGAAAAATCCACAGACAGGTTTCAGCCGCCTGATATCTGCGGCGCGCTTTTCCAGGCAGGGCATGATCAGCGCTTACCGGCACGAGGCAGCATTCCGGCAGGAAATATGGGCGGCATTTGTGCTGATCCCTGCCGCTATCACACTGGGCGACACCTGGCTGGAAACCGCAGTCATGGTGTCAACTGTGCTGCTGGTGCTCATTGTCGAGCTGCTGAATTCCGCGCTAGAGGCTGTCGTAGACAGATTCGGCGAAGAACTCCACGAACTGTCCGGGCGCGCCAAGGACATGGGATCAGCGGCTGTACTGCTCAGCATCGTCGTGCTGGTGATTGTCTGGCTGGCGGTATTGTTGAATTGACAAAGACAGAGTCAACAACCCGATAGAATCGGCATCAACCCAGACGGCATCCGGCCGATTTCAACATGATGACAAGTAGAATTTTCCAGGATGGTTCCAGTGAGACCTGTGGCAGCCAGTAAACTCAGCAGGGACAATGCAACGGAGCCGGCAGCTATGAATCAACGATATGCCATATATTTTTCTCCGGCAGATGACTCTGCGCTCGGAATATTCGGTGCCAGTGTTTTGCGCAGGCATGCGCTGGAATCAACGCCCTACATCAACCCCGATCTGCCCTATAATTTTGACAATACCCCGTACTGGCTTTCATGCATAAAAAAGCCTGCTCACTACGGGTTTCACGCCACGCTTAAAGCACCTTTTGAATTGGCACCGGGACAAACAGCCGCGTCATTACTGAACGATGTCTCACAATTTTGCGCCACCCGGAAGTCAATGACACTCGAAGGACTCGAGCCACGACGAACGCGTCGATTTGACGCACTGGCATTTGCACAACAACCCGATGCAGTTCACCGTTTTGCCAATGCGGTGGTAGAACACTTTGAGCCCTACCGCGCACCGCTGGGTGAGGCTGACCTGGCGCGACGCCACAAAGATAACCTGACCCCGGAACATATAGAAAATCTCGAACGCTACGGATATCCGTATGTCATGAATCAGTTCAATTTTCATATGACACTTTCCGGCACACAGCCCGATGATGAAAGCGGCTGGCTACAGTGGTTGCGTACTATTTATCCAATGATGGTAGAAGAAGCACCGGTGCTCGACAGACTCAGTGTGTTTCACCAACCGGATCGAAACACACCATTCACTCGAATTGCCGAGTATCCTTTCGGCAGTTAACGCCCCATCCTGCTGCGTGCCGCAAAGCGCAATAATGCTGCGCAACTCGCAGCATTGCGGTACCAACTGAGTTTATCTGATAGCATCGTCAGTTAAGCAGCCACTCAGGTCATCGCGTTGAAAATACCACCCCCGCTGATCGGACTGACCGGCGCCGTTATTATGTGGCTGATGGCCAAATATATTCCGCTGGCCTCATTCATCCTGCCGGCACACATACTGATGGCAGTAATTATTGCAATAATAGCGGTGGCCATTGATCTCAGTGCTATCTGGTCGTTTCGACAGGCACGCACAACCATTAACCCGCTGACTCCGGATAAAAGCAGTACTGTTGTCAAAACCGGCATTTACGCCTACAGCCGTAACCCGATGTATCTCGGTATGCTGTTGTTGTTAATTGCGTTTGCAATTTACCTTGGCAGATTAAGCCCGTGGATTATTCCACCCTTGTTCGTACTGATCATTAATAACAGACAAATAGTGCCTGAAGAAACAGCGCTTGCGCAGTTGTTTTCTGAAGATTATCTCGATTATAAAAATACCGTGAGACGCTGGTTGTAACGAATGCTTTCTGTTACCAGCTGACGCCGTTTTCATTCCAGTTGTTACACCAGGCTCCTCCTTCGGCATAGGTATAGAATAAAATCATTTGTGTGGCAGCATACCAGTGCTGTTCGGTGACTATCGTCTCACCGTCCACATCAGATGAACTCTGGCGGGTATCATCCGGTGTTCCGTTCAACTCAAATTGATAGTCAAACTGTTGAGCACAGGGATGTTCAGATGCAGCACCAAGCTGAGATGTCAGTTTGGAGACAAGATCTTTCTCTGCGTCACAAGCAGACAGACCAAATACCACAATGGCACTTAACACCAGTTTTTTAATCATACCCACTCTCCTACATGGAGTATCTGAATCGACGGCTTGCCGCCAGTGCAGTACTGTCGTTTGCAGCATCCGGATAAAAATCCAGCGCCGATCCATTCACCGCACCATTATCCCCGTACCAGTAGAAACTAATGTCCGAAGGATTGCCCAGTAACTGCCGCGATATTTCAATCTCGGCCACCGACCCGACAAACCCGGCACTCATTTCGCCCTGATATGCCCATGCCCAGTCACTGCCTGATCCGGCATAACGATAGAGGTCTCTGCCCTCGAGCAGATAGTCTGCGCCAGTGGTAAATTCACCGGCGAATCCGGTAAAGCCGGTATTCACCTGCGAGTCGGTATCGAGGTACAGCGCGTACCCGTACGCAAGTGCGGAAATCGGGCCATCGTTCTGATACGCAATAAACAACGAGTTCGCATTGTGTGCCATCCAGCCCTGTCGCCAGTCGATATGGTCGCTTGCATCGGCGATATCGGCAGGGTCAGCAGCAAACGCCCCTACCCCGGCCCAGTCTTCCAGATTGCCGTCAATGAGCATTGTGTTCACCGGATTGGACTGTTCAGTTGCACTGGCTGCAGGGTTACTGACCACAATAGAGACAACCGCCGGCGCACTGACATTACTGCCATCGCTGACACGATAAGAGAAAGACTCCGCACCGACGAACCCACCGTTCGGGGTGTAAACCAGATTAGGCGCATTACCGGTCAGACTGCCGTTGGCGGGCTGTAACGTAATTTCATAACTTAACGCGCCCCCTTCAGGATCATTACCTGCCAGTGCTACATTTACCGCGTTACCTATGGTGGTATTCAGCGCAAGGTCGCTGGCGGTAGGCACCTGATTGGCAGATACTTCATCCAGTGAGTAACTGAAGTAACGCAAAGGCGCATTGCTATTCACTACGTTATCCGGATAGAAGTCTTCAGTCGGACCGCCAACTGCAACGTTCTTCGCAAGGAAAAATAAATTCAGAGCCTGCGGGTTATCCAGAACCGCACGGCTGACTGCAAGTTCAGCGTTATTACCGGACAGGCCGATGTCGGCCGTTGCCACACTTACCCATGACCAGTTAGACCCAGTGCCGGTATACTTCTGTACATCACTGCCTTCAATCAGAAAGTCTGCACCAATCGAATACTCACCGCTAAAGCCTTTAAAACCGGTAGAGGCATCGCTGTCAGTATCGAGGTAAATACCATAACCCCAGCTCAAAGACGTTGCTGTTTCGTTTTCATAGGCGATGTACAGGTTGTCTGCGTTATGTGCAAGCCACCCTTCTACCCAGTCGATGGAATCGTTTAACGCGTTGGCATCAAGCGGATCTACACCCAGTGAAGCAATACCACTCCAGTCGTTCAAATTGCCATCGACAGCAATATTGGTTTCGTTGTTGGGTGTTGTTCCACCGGTTACATTAATAGTGACCACAGCGGCTGTACTGGTAGCAGAACCGTCGTTGACCGTAAAGGTAAACCAGTCCGTACCGGTAAAGCCTGCGCTGGGTGTATAGCTTACTGCCGGCGGTATGCCCGACAATGAACCATTGGCCGGTTGATCGGCAATTTCATAGCTCAGGGCGTCGCCGTCCAGATCAGACGCGTTTAACACCACCGCTACACTGGCATTGGCAGCAACGGCCACCTGTTGCGCAAGTGCGGCAGGCGGTGTATTACCGTTACTGGCTACAGTGCTGTATACGAGGATCCGATCCGCACTGTCTGCTGTCGTATCGGTTACGGTATCAGGGAAGTGGTCGATACCATCGCCACCCAGTGCAGCGCTGTTTCCATGCATATAGAAACGCAGTACATTGGCACCACCAAGCATAGACGCCGGTATCACAACCTCTGCCGAATTGCCGGCTCTGGCAACGTCGACAAAGCCGATTTCATCCCACGACCAGTTTGTGCCACTGCCGGTATACTTCAACATCGTACCACCTTCAAGCAGGTAGTCAGCCCCGATCGGCAGATCACCACCAAACCCGACAAAGCCGGTCGCGTCGTTGCCATCAACATCAATGTAGGTGCCATAACCCCAGCTGTCGGTCACAGTTTCTTCAACACGATAGCCAAGGTAGTAACTGGCACCATCATGCGCCATCCATACTTCACGCCAGTCGATTGTATTCGCCCCGCTCGCATCGGCTGCATCTGTACCAAAGCTGTTCAAACCACTCCAGTCGGTCAATGCACCATCAATAGTCAGCGTGTTCGCTGCAATCGGGTTGCTGACTGATGAGCCACCGGGTGGATTAGTTGTCGGTGGCGGAAGCGCCGGCTGTGCGATCGTACTGTTGTCGATCTGCGCAAGATACTCTGACAGGTCACTCAACTCACCGGCGGTCAGCGTAATACTCAGGTGTGCAGAGACAGCATCTTCAAGTGTCGGGGCAGATCCATCATGCAGGTAGGGGCCGGTGCTCCATACACCCAGTAGAGTTGGTGTATCGATTCCGGTAAGCGGCCCTGACAGTCGATTGCCACTCTCGGGCATCAATGAGCCGATATCATGCAATACCGCACTGTTGGAATCCGTAAAGATCACTCCTTCGTGACAGGTGCCACAGCCCTCACTGGCAAACACAGATTCCCCGGACAATGCCGCTGTCGTCAGCGAGCCGTCCGCCAACCGGTAAGGGCTGTCATCTACCCGATCAAGGCTGCTCATATACGCCGACAAAGCATCAAGGTCACTACTCAGACCGGCCTTGGGATTACCGAGCGGATCAGCCGTGCCGGCAAAGTCAGCGTCGTTCATCAGACCACTGCCACCGGCAAAGTCTCTTATCTGCCCTTCGAAATCCTGCACTTCATCGAAATTACTACTCCAGTGCAGCATGCCGTGCCCCATACCGGCGCGGCCCTTTAGGGTAATAGTGTTACGCAGGCCTTCTCCCAGACTGGTGAAGTCCCATACGCGTCCATCGTGTTCTCCATCGACATGGCAACTGGCACAGCTCATATAATCAAGACCGGCCAGCCGGTCGTCTCTGGCATCGTAGAACAATTGCTTACCACGCAACACAGTGGCATCCAGCACTTCATTGGATACCACATCAACCGTTGCCACTTGAGGTGCCACGGTCGCCCCGTTATTAACGATCTCCTCGATGTTGTAGACGCCGACGGTGCGATCCATAAAATTGTGTACATACAACCTGCTGCCATCAGCAGAGACCACCAGTCCCTGCGGTGCACGTCCGGTATCTATCCGACCGATTTCAATCGCTGTGGACACATCAATAAGCGAGACCTGACGATTTCCCTCCAGGCTGGTGAACAATGTCACCCCGAATGGATCAAACGCTGATGCGCCGGCAACACTGGCGTTGTCGTGATCGACCCGGTTTCTCAGTACGTCTGTATTGTCTGACAGATCCACTTTGGAAGTGACCGCACGTACTGTCTGATCGAATGTCATCCCGGCTCCGCCACGTAACCCGCCGGCCAGAATGTTATCCTGCTTTGAAGGTACCCATCCAACTCCGCCGGCAGGTGAAATAGCCATAGCACCAAGGTAATTCGGAATACCCGGCCCCTGATGTTCAGACACAATACGATTACTGTGTTCAAGGATAATCGTATCGGTAATGGCCAGATCACTGGCGCGCAACACCACGACTTCACCGCCATACTTGCGAGTGCCATCATCGACAATTACATTGGCTGTATCTTCGCCGGGCAACGCGGGTGTTATAAACCTCGAGACATAAACATTCTTTTGAGCACCGTCTACGCTCAGATGCCTGGGTCCCTCTCCAATATCCGTTTCAACGGTGACACTTCCGGCAAGCGATACCTGTATCAGCTTACCCACAGCCTCAAGTGCAACCAGTGCGCCGGTATCGGTAAATACGATGCCGTAGGGTTGAGATGCGACTTGCAAGTCAATGGTAGCCGTGACCGTTAATGAAGCAGAATCAACCACACTGAGTGTTGCATCTTCACGGTTAGCTACCCAGATATCCCCGTTGGGCGCTTCAGCCAGAGACACCGGATTGCGCCCTACCTGTATTTCTGCAAGTAGTGCCAGTGTTTCGGTATCAATGACACTGACGCTATGGTTATCCGGGTTGACATTCCACAGCTGTGCCCGAGTGCTGTGTTCAACCATGCTGCTGGAAGACTTCGCCACACCGGCGGTAACCGGCTGATGAATGATCTGCGTATAAGACTGTCGAACTTCATCACCGAATACGTCCCGCACCGTCATGCTGACAACGTATCTGCCTGCCTCACTATAAGTATGGGTCACACTGGCATTCGTAGAGAAGTCGGTCTCGGCCGAACCGTCACCAAAGTTCCACTTGTATTGCAAGGTACCACTGCCCTGTGCATCTGCAGCCAGAGACACCGCAGTGCCGGAGGCAACCGGGGCTGCAGTCAGCGGTTGTACAACCAGTGGCACCGGCAATTCAACCGCCATTACCTGTACTTCTTTCAAACTCAAAAACTGGTTATCACTGGCCAGTTGAACCCGTACGTAACGCCCGCGTGCACCTATCGCAAATTCTTCTGTCACCCCTGCTGCGCCATTGTAAAAACGCGACACGACACCCGCCTGTGAACGGGTAGCATTGAGATCTTTACTGGTAAACGGTGACTCGGAGGCAAAGACATAGAAGTCTGATAAGCGCTCGCTGCAACAATCGGTGCGATTCCACACAACGACAGAGTCGATATCGACAACACGCCCGATATCCAACTCCCACCACGACTGTTGATTAGCACGCGTATGAGTAATGTTGTCTGTGTTGCCATCATTGGCCACAGAAGCAGGAAAACGCGCATCGTAGAGGCTCGACTGTTCTGCTGTGCCATCTACAGCCACGTTCGATACATCTGAACGTTTGGCTCCGAACACCTGCACCTCAGCCAGATGCAGTGCGTTGGTGCCGCGAAGTTGTACTCGAATGTATCGCGCCAGCCCGTTCACAGTAATATCGGTTTGCCGGCCGGCAACCCCGTTCACCGGAAAGTCACTCACACCCGCCTGTGCCTGCGTAGCCTGCAGATTTTTTGAAGCAAAAGGCACGTTGGACGTCAGCACATTGAAGTTCGACAAACGATTGGAACAACAGTCTGTTCGATTCCATAGCCTGATGGTGTCGATTTCCATCACGCGCCCGAGGTCAAGCTCCCACCATGCCTGTGCCTCCGAGTTAGTGTGCGTCAGTGAACCTGTTTCATCCGCACCACTCAGATCGCCATCAATCGCATTACGCGCATCAAATTCAAAGGCCGACGGGAAGGTGGAAGACTGAGTGGCGGTACCGGTCAGCGCAATGTTATCCAGCCGGGTATCCACTGCTGTCACACGAATAACCTGCGCTTCTGAGGGCACCCCCTGATTATCAACTGCAAACAACATCCAGTAACCCGGCACCGACACATTCGGATTCGGGTGAATCGTCACTGCATATTGATTGTTGCCGGTGGTGTTGAACTCGGGTCGATAATGTCGCGCACCGGTATTAATCGCATGGGTGGTGGCAGACATCTTAATCATGCTGAAATACTGAATGTTGCCGGTGGTATTAACCGACAGATCAGCACCGACATCGGCACTGGCAAAGTCAGTGGTTATAGTCGGGCGCGTGGCCAGTGAGCCATCGTTATTGAAAAGATACGGCGGCGAGAATATCTGCGCATTCTGATGCGTGCCGTTGGCATTCGGATTATTCGGATGATAACCACCACCGGCCGTGATCACGCGACCATCGGTCAGCAGCAGAGCCGATGAGTGATAATCCCGTGGCACGCTCATGTTGGCCATGCCGCGCCATTGTCCGGAGGCGGGGTTCCAGATTTCGGGCTCCATAACGCTGCCGTTATCCTGAAACTTGGCACCTGTGGTGTTACCCCCGACCACCAGCACCTCACCGGTCGGCAATGGAATGAGCTGGTGAAACTTACGCCGATGGTTCATGTTGGCGGTGCCGCGAATTACCGGCACGGCGCCGTTCAAATCAACGGTAAATGCGTCTGCCGCAGCACCGGTTGAATTGCCTCCCCAGTTACCGTCGTTACGCCCGGAGATCAGCTGTTTGCCAATGTCATAGTTCACCTGCACGCCACCGGCGTGATTGACACCATCATGATCCGCGTTGGCCACACGGCTTCGACCCGTCCCAGCGGTACTGATCAGATGATTCTCAGTGGTGTCCCAGTAGTGATAAACGTTGCCGTTTGGCGCCAGACTCAGCAGCGGAAAAACGTTCTCGCGGCCGCGATCGTTGTTGCGCGTTCGCATGTTTAAAAAATCGATCCCGTTGAGTACCGACCAACCGGCATCGGGGTCCCACACATCGGGGTTACGGGTATTCGACGAAGCACCCATCGCCGTCATGATTTTGCCATCGCCCAGAGTCAGAGTGCTCGGGTACCAGCGCCCGCCGCTGGCCATGTTTTCAATCGGCTGCCATGCGGAATTGCGATAGTCAAAAACCGATGTCCACGGACTATTGCCTCCATTACGGCCGCCGTTCACCAGTACCTTACCGTCAGCGGTCATCGACAACGCGGCGCAGAACATATTATGCCCTTCACGCAGATTCTCTGAGAACACGCCGGTCTGCGGATCCCAGGTGGCGCTGTAGGTTCGCTCGGTGGTTGGCCAGGTGCGACGCTCAGAGCCGGAATACGTCAAAATTTTACCGTCGGGCAGATTTGCCATCGAAACCGCCACCAGCGGCCAGTCCATGACATCGCCCCATTGACCGATTTCAGCCGGGGTGCCGGTGGCAGCCCCAATCACCGGTTCAACAATTTCGATACTGTTGGCCTCAGGCACGGCAGGGTCTGTTGCTTCGGCAACCTGAACACCTTCACCCTCACACGCGGTTAAAATGACCAGCGCTGTAAGAGCAGACAGAGTGTGAAAAGAACGCATTGCGGATTCCGAATAGGCAAGCTATTCGTCAGCTATCGTTCAATTTGAAGGCGACTTTACCGGCGAATTACGCAGCAGCGCAAAGAAGTCAGGTAGTTACACCAACTTTCTGATGAAAATATTCAATCACGATTCGCTTGACAGAAAATTGAAGTCAGCCGATAATACGAAATTGCGCGGGAATAGCTCAGTTGGTAGAGCACAACCTTGCCAAGGTTGGGGTCG
>JAHDHK010000182.1 GCA_020631335.1 Chromatiales bacterium | reverse complement strand
AATAACCCAATGCTTAAATACGCTGCGCCCAGAAATGCTGCAGCGATATAACCGGCAGCCACCGGGCCCGGGTCGAGATCTCCGATCATGGCAACCGTAAAGGGTAATGGCAAAGTCACCGCAAGCGCCACGACAAGCAGGCACAGACACCCCAGAAACTTACCAGCCACAATTGACCATAAAGGCGCAGGCTGTGTCAGCACATGTTCCAGCGTACCGGTGCGTCTCTCTTCACTCCACTGACGCATCGTGATAGTGGCACACATAAAGATCAGCAGTACTGGCATCCATTCGAATAATGGACGAACGTCAGCGATGTTCCGGGCAAAGAATGATTCGCCCCAGAAGAATATAAACAACGACACCAGCGCAAAAACCGCGATAAATAAATACGCGACCGGTGATGAGAAAAACAGCGTAATCTCCTTGCCAGCGACACGTTTGATGATCGACAACACATTGCGTTGCCCGCTGCTATGCTGCATTTCTGATCTCCTTTTTTTCCTCAGCGTCGTTTGATTGAGCATTGACTTCACGAAAAAGCGTTTCAATATCTCGCCGTCGCGGGGTCAGTGAGTAGAGCGCTACACCTTCATGAATCAGTTTTTTTGCAATCAACGATGCACATTGCTGCACATCAACCTGTTCACTCAGAGTGACGACAAACCGGCTGTCGCCGTTCGAATCTATATTTCCAACCCCCTCTATCGCTTGGACCAGTCCGGTAACATCGCGATCAGTGTGCAGCGTTATTTGATTACTTTGTTGCAGAGCCTGTAAATTCTCATCGATCACCAGTGCACCACCACTCATGATCAGTACACGATCACATAGTGCCTCTACCTCCTGCATGATGTGAGTCGACAGCACGACTGTTGCCGATTGCGCAATACGTCGCAGCAGACCGCGCATCTGATCCGTCTGCGACGGGTCAAGCCCGTTGGTGGGCTCATCGAGAATCAACAACTTAGGCTGTCCGAGTATCGCCTGCGCCACGCCGGTGCGCTGACGGTATCCACGGGACAATGTCGATATTGGACTCAGCAGCTTGTCGGTTAGATCTGTTTCTTCAAGCACGCGTTTTATTTCGGCCGATCGATGGCGACCAGGCAACCGTTTGAGATCCGCCGCGTAATCGAGATAGTCCACCACACTCATATCTGCATAAACCGGCAGATTCTCGGGCAGATATCCTATTTCACTTTGTGCAAGCTTCAGATTGGAGGAAAGCTCCCTTCCATTGACAGTTATGTCACCGCTGTCCGGTTCAAGATAACCACTGATCATTTTCATCACTGTGGTTTTACCCGCACCGTTATGACCGAGCAGTCCAACAATTTCACCACTGCCGATCGAAAAAGACACACCGTCGACTGCTTTGAAATTGCCATAACTGCGACTGATATTTTCAACACTTAACATAAGCACTCCCGTCAGAAGTTAATCACACTGGCCAGCGGGTCTGCCGGTTAAAGCACCGCTTTCCAGTGATCTGTATGATCATTGTTACGTTGATAGATTAATGCACCCACCATCATTCAGCTCCACACTGGTAATCACCACCGGATTCCCGAACCACCACAACGTTAAACAGAGAATCTAATCCGCCAACCCGGTGCAGGCACCAAATGCATCCACTGGAAATTAAGCGCAGGCTGACAGATCAGGCGGGTAACTCCGGGACTCCGGCACCTCACAGCATGAAGTGGCGACAGAGCAAAGTTTTACGGGGGTTACTGCACAACAACACATGGTGGTGGTCGGGCGGCCACCGGAAGAAAAGAAATGTTCGTGTTCACTTGACTACTCACGTCCGGATGAATGGTTCGCTTAAGAGTTATCACGTGCAGCCGGCGAGGTTACGCGAACAGCTGCTCAAAGCCGCATCAATGGCTTCGTACTGCAAAATTTATAGGGCGGATGGAAAAAAATTTCAAGGGGCTGAATAATGTATTCTATCCAATCGGCAATATTTAAAACCACCAAAAGCCCGGCCGACGTTATACGTTCGATAGTGGCGTTTAACTTAGCAATTTCTGCAACGAATAGACGGTGCAGTTACCCGGCATCACCTGCCATAGCGCGGTAGCGTACTTCGCAACGCAAATACAATTAGAACATGCAATCGGGCAACAGGTTTGCAATGGGGTCTTTTGCGCTCAGCAGGGCTTCCACAAATTTCGACTGATGCTGTTTAAACCGGTGTGAAGGAGCCGGAATCGATATCGCATAGTAGGTGCCGTTGTAGCTGAAGGCGATTCCCACCGCTGAAATCCCGGGGGTGTGTTCATCGAGATCCAGCCCGTATCCGTCACTCAGTACTTTGGCCCGTGATTTATTGACAGATTTAAGTGATAACGTTGTCAGCTGCTGTGCTGTTTCTCTGGCGACAATTGCCGCCACACTCTCAGCGCTTTTCATCGCAAGCACCGCCTTGCCATTGGCAGTCAGTGTCATCGGGAATCGTTCACCTATCGCAGACACCGCCCGTAGCCGCTGCGTGCCGGATACCTGATCGATGAACACCATCTGATGTTCGCGGCACATCGCAAGATCAACCGTCTCACCGGTCGCATCAGACAGTTGTTCGAGTATCGGATGCAGATTCTTGCGAACGTCGGGCCTGCCGGCCTCAGCGAGTTGCTGTACCGTGCCGCCGATAAAGTAGCCTACGCCTGCCGGACCCGCGCTCAGAAAGCCTTCATTCAACAGCGCCCCGACGATGCGTTGTACGGTTGACCGCGGAAGGCTGGTCAGTGTGGCAATTCTGCCCAGGCTGGGGGGCGTTGATTCACTGCTCACCACGCGCAAAATATCCGCCGCGCGCGACAGTACCTGTATTCCCGAAGAATCGTTTTCCCTGATCGGAGTTGCCGTTCGGGACATGACCGGTTTTTGCGAACTCATCAATCTCCTGTCCGGCATGTACTGCCGTTCTTACGCTGGAAAGCCAGATTCATCTTTATGGCTTACGCATGTACTGACGCCTATTAGCTTTCGCACCGCCACACAGATGCGGTTCGACCTGAACCCGCACTGTTTCAGCAGGCTTTCTATTCCATTTTCCAATGCCGTTGTGCAGTAGAAAACGTCTGGGTCTGACGCTGGATTAACCGGACCATGCGGTCAACTAATTTTGGCTTGACTGCATTACGATACACATGCACCATAATGCGGGACAAGCAAAAATTCAATCACTGCGGGGAAATCGCTATGACAGTCACGATTCGTGGAATCGATTTTCAGGAAAACGACAACAACGATATGGGTCTCGAGTTCGTGAACCTGAGCCATCGCTACGGATTCCAATGCCCGAACTGGCCGTACTTCAAAGACGTCGCCATTGAGCGCAAGCACTACATGGCCAAGTCCGGTGTGCTGTCACAGACCATCACAACCACCATGCACGTTACCACCCATATCGATGCACCCGCACACGTTGTACAGGGCACACCGTTTATTGATGAAGTGCCGTTACCACACTTTTTCGGCTCTGGTCTGGTCGTCAGCATTCCAAAGAAAAAATGGGAGTCAATCACCGGAGATGATCTGGAAAACGCCTGCGGCCACGCTATTCGCAAGAATGATGTACTGATCATTAACACCGGATGGCACAAGCAATATGAAGACGGTGACTACTTCCCTTACTGTCCCGGTCTGGTATCTTCCGCCGCAGACTGGATGGTAGAAAAAGGGATTAAAGTGGTCGGGCACGATACCCAGGCCAACGACCATCCCCTCGCTACCGCCATCGGTCCACAGCGCAACGGTCCTATCCTTCCGCATCTGGAACAAGAATATAAAGAATGGTCCGGCGGCAATGACTGGGCTGACGATTTTCCCGAGTGGGAACCGGTACATAACAAACTATTCAGCAACGGCATCCTCGGCATAGAAAACGTCGGTGGCGACCTTGATCGAGTCACCGGTAAACGTTGCACATTCGCTTTCTTCCCGTGGAACTGGGATCGCGGCGACGGCTGCATCATTCGTCTGGTCGCCATGATGGATAAGCAGCAGGCATATCGCATAGAGCCCGGAGAAGATTTCTAATGCTGGTTAAACGCTTTGCAGATGCCGAGCCTTATGACGCGCCTAACCACTGGGATGTCAGTGGTTTGCGCCTGCAGGGCTTTGAAGACGGTGGCCCTGAAAACCAATGGATAGGGTTTTCTCAGTTTCTGCCCGGCGGCGGTGCCGGACCGGACTCAACCCCGTTTGAAAAAATCTATGTGGTACTCGAAGGCGAGATGACCATCACTATTGATGGCGAGGATACCGTACTGCGTGCGATGGACAGCTGCACTATCGTCCCCGATGAAGTGCGCAGGATCGAAAACAAAAGCAATCATATTTGCAAGATGCTGGTAGTTATCCCCTACCCGGATGGAAAAAGGCCGACGTAACCATGTCTCTAGATAATCCACACGCGCTGTTCGATGTAAAAGATAAAGTTGCACTCATTACCGGCGCGTCCGGTGCGTTCGGTGCTGTTGCCGCTCATGCCTTGTCGGCCGCCGGATGCAAGCTCGCACTGGTGGCGGGTAACCAGCAGGCAATGGCTGAAGTGGCGGCCGGCTGTCAGAGTGAAACGCATCAGATTAACGCCAGACCCGACAGTGAAGATGCCTGCAGCAATATTGTTGAACAGGCGGTAAGTGCTTTCGGCAGAGTAGATATTCTGGTGGTTGCCTCAGGCATGAACAAAGTGGCAAAGATCGATGAAATGGATGTCAGTGACTTCGATAACATCATGGATGCCAATGTGCGACAAAGCTGGATGATGTCCCGCGCAACGGTCAGCCAGATGAAGTCACAGGGAGACGGCGGTAAGATCATTCTGATGTCTTCTGCACGCGGACTGCTGGGTCACCCCGCAGGCTATACCGCTTACTGCGCGTCGAAGTCTGCGGTAGATGGCATCACCAAGGCGCTGGGCTGTGAGTTAGGGGCCGATGGCATAACCGTAAATGCCATTGCCCCGACGGTATTCCGATCTCCTTTGACCGCATGGATGTTTGAAGATACTGATGAAGCCAAAGCGGTACGCAGCGGTTTTCTTACCAGGGTGCCGAAAGGACGTTTGGGTGAACCGGAAGATCTCGCCGGCCCGCTGCTGTTTCTGGCATCAAGGGCCTCAGACTTTTATACCGGCCACATACTCTATGCCGACGGCGGCTACACTGCAGGTTGATCACTGATGGCAGCAAAACCAAATGTTGCAGTGCTGGGTGCAGGCTTAATGGGCCATGGCATTGCACTGACATTTGCCCATGCCGGCCATGCAGTGACCGTGTTCGACCCGATTGAACAAGCCAGAGCAACACTACCCGAACGCGCTGCACTCAGTATGCAGCAGCTCGGCTATAACTCCTCGCAAATAGAAAGCGCACTTACCCGGATAACTGTTGCAGATAACATCGAGGCCGCGGTGTCCAAAGCAAAGGTTGTGATCGAAGCGGCGCCGGAAAAACTGGAGCTCAAGCAATCACTGTTCGAGCAAACCGAACGCTTTGTTGCCGATGACACCATCATTGCCTCAAACACCTCGGTCATACAAATTTCGAAAATTGTCAGCCAGCGGGACACACGCCATAGAATGCTCGGCACCCACTGGTGGAACCCGCCCCATCAGATACCACTGGTCGAAGTCATTAAGACGCAATGGACCGATTCAACTGTTGCCGACACAATGCACACACTGCTGTCAGACGTGGGTAAAAAAGCAGTGCTGGTTGAAAAAGATGTGCCCGGGTTTATCGGCAACCGACTTCAGCATGCGCTATGGCGCGAAGCAATCTCACTGGTGGAAAACGGTATTTGTACAGCCGACGCTGTAGACGATGTGGTCAAGGCAAGCTTCGGTCGCAGGCTTGCGGTACTTGGCCCGCTGGAGAACGCTGATCTGGTCGGTATTGAATTAACACAGGATATTCACCACCAGGTGTTGTTCGATCTGGAAACTACTCCCACCCCTTCGAGTTATCTGCAACAACTACTCGACGAAGGTAAGACCGGCATGGCGTCCGGTAAGGGCTTTCGCGAGTGGAGTGAAGACGATTTACAAAACACAAAAAATCGCATAGCAGATCACCTTAAACAACTGGAAAAGATACTTCCTCACTGACAACCGGAGAAGGATGAGCTAATGAAAAGTAATTTAAGCAGACGCAAGTTTCTGGGTACCGGCGCCGCACTCCTGGCAGCCCCGGCGATACTGACACATACGCGTGCCTACGCCGCGGACCCGGTGATTAAAATAGGACACGTCAGTCCTCGCACCGGGCCACTGGCAGGCTTTGCCGAAGCCGATGACTTTGTACTTAAAGGCATACAGGCCGCGTTGTCCGAAGGCATTGAAAACAACGGCAAACGCTACAGCGTTGAAATTATCTCCAAGGACAGCCAGTCCAATCCGAATCGTGCAGCGGAAGTTGCCGCAGATCTTATCCTCGGCGATGAAGTGGATATCATCGTCGCCGCCTCTACCCCGGACACGACCAATCCGGTGGCAGATCAGGCAGAGCTTAACGAGGTGCCATGTATCACCACCGACTGCCCATGGCAGCCCTACTTCTTCGGCAGAAACGGCAACCCTGCAGAAGGCTTTGAATACACCTATCACTTCTTCTGGGGTCTTGAAGATGTGATCGCAAACTTTATCGACCTGTGGGACGCATCAGGTGCGGCCAAAAACATCGGCGGACTTTTTCCCAACGATGCCGACGGCAATGCCTGGGGGCACCCGGAACTCGGATTTCCAAAACCACTGGCGGATGCAGGCTTTACCCTGACCGACCCGGGTCGCTATCAGCCGCTCAACGACGACTTCTCCAATTACATTTCTGCATTTAAAGAAGCCGGATGTGAGTTGATTACCGGCAACATGATACCGCCGGACTTCGCTACCTTCTGGTCGCAGGCGGCACAGCAGGGCTTCAAGCCGAAGGTGGTCACCATCGGCAAAGCACTACTGTTTCCATCTGTTATCGAGTCACTTGGCGATCGTGGCGATGGCCTGACCTCAGAGATCTGGTGGACGCCCAGCCACCCCTTCAGCTCATCGATGACCGGTGAGAGCGCAAAGGCACTGGCAGACAGCTATACCGCAGACAGCGGTCGTCCGTGGACACAGCCGATCGGTTTTAAACATGCCCTGTTCGAAGTGGTCAGAGATGTCGTGTCACGATCTGCAGACCTTGACGATCCGATGGCAACCATTGATGCGATCAAATCCACTTCGCTGTCGACCATTGTCGGTGACGTTAACTGGGCCAACGGGCCGATACCCAATGTCACCAAGACACCGCTTGTGGCCGGACAGTGGCAGAAATCCGGAGATGCGTTTGATCTGGTCGTCACCAACAACAAACAGGCGCCGCAAATTCCATTAGGTGGTGAACTCAAGCTGCTGGGTTAACAAGCGCATATGTCACAGCTTCTGGCAGTAAACCATCTGTCCAAGTCCTTCGGTGCCGTTGTCGTCGCGAACGATTTATCGTTCAGCGTCACCGAAGGCGAAGCTGTGGGTATCCTCGGTCCGAATGGGGCCGGCAAGACATCGCTGTTTAATCTTCTTACCGGCGCCCTTCGCGCTGACAACGGCACCATAGAGTTCTGCGGCAAAGACATTACACACACCCCTGCCGCTCTGCGATGCAAAAACGGTATCGCTCGATCTTTTCAGATTCCAAAGCCGTTTGTCGGCATGACGGTATTTGAAAACTGCCTGGTGGCAGCCACTCAGGCAGCAGGTCTGCGCGGCGCCAGAGCACGTCAGCACGCCATAGAGGTACTCAATGATACCGGCCTGATCGACAAGGCCAATCATCACGCGGGTAAACTCACGCTGCTGGATCGCAAAAGACTCGAAATGGCACGTGCATTGTCGACACGCCCTTCGCTGCTGCTACTGGATGAAATCGCCGGTGGTTTAACCGAAGCGGAATGCCAGACACTCATCAGCAGCATTAAAAAAATTCAATCCGCGGGCACCACAATTATCTGGATCGAACACGTTGTGCACGCCTTGCTTGCCGTCGTCGAACGGCTCATTGTTCTGGATTTCGGCAAGAAGATCGCCGAGGGAGATCCGCAAACCACTATGGCACAGGACGCGGTCAAAGCCGTTTACCTGGGGGTTGAATAGTGTCGTCGCTGCTTGAAGCACAGGCATTGAACGCCTTCTACGGCGACTTCCAGGCATTGTATGAGGTCGAACTGAGTATCAACGAAGGTGATGTCGTCGCTATTGTCGGTGCCAATGGCGCGGGCAAAACGACACTGCTGAGATCAATAGCCGGGTTACTGAAAAACGATGCGCACTCGATCCGGTTCAACGGCACCCCCATTGGCCACTACCGCGCAGACAAAGTCGCAAAGCTTGGCATTGCCCTGGTGCCCGAGGGACGACAGTTGTTTCCCTCATTATCGGTTGAAGAAAACTTAAAGCTCGGCGCCACCGTCGGCAGAAAAGGTCACTGGTCACTGCACTCGGTATTCGAGCTTTTCCCGATACTTAAAGAACGACGTGCAGTAGCTTCCACGCAATTGTCCGGCGGCCAGCAACAGATGGTCGCCATCGGTCGTGCACTGATGTCAAACCCCGACCTGATCATGTTTGATGAAATCAGCCTGGGGCTCGCACCGGTGATCATCAACTCCATTTACGAACAGCTTCCACAGGTAATCAACCAGGGGACAACAGCGGTGATTATTGAACAGGATATCACTCGCGCCTTGTCGTCGGCCTCGCGTGTGTATTGTCTGCAGGAAGGCCGGGTTAAATTGTCAGGCCGTACTGATGAACTCACCCGCCAGCAGATAACGCAGGCCTACTTCGGAGTGGCAGCATGACTGAGTGGCTGAATGCCATAGTACAAGGCGTTTTACTCGGCGGGTTATATGCGCTGTTTGCCGCCGGGCTGTCACTGATATTCGGTGTCATGCGGCTGGTAAACATTGCCCACGGTGACCTCATCGTACTGGCGGCGTATATGGCGCTTACCACTGTGATGGTAATGGGTGTGCATCCACTGCTCGCACTGTTAGTTGTTATTCCACTGATGTCGATCGTCGGATATATTCTGCAGCGCCTGTTGTTAAATCAGACGCTTGGCAACGATATTCTCCCGCCGCTGCTGGTTACATTCGGTTTGTCGGTTATTTTGCAGAACATGCTGCTGGAAGCCTACACTGCCGATCCGCAAAAGCTCAATGGCGGTGCGATTGAAACCGCCAGCGTCTCTGCTGGTAACCTTTCCATCGGCATACTGCCACTGCTTACCTTTGTCATTGCGGTTCTTGTCATTGTGTGCCTGCAATGGATTTTCTATAACACCGCACTGGGCAGACAATTCAGAGCGGTATCAGACAATCAGGACATTGCCCAGTTAATGGGTTTGAACAAAGGGCATGTGTTCGGACTGGCACTTGCGCTGTCTCTTGCGGTGTGTGGAATCGCCGGAGTACTACTGGGCATGCGCACGAGCTTTGACCCGTCGATCGGTAGTGGCCGACTGATCTTTGCTTTTGAAGCCGTCATTATCGGTGGACTGGGCAGCCTGTGGGGCACACTTGCCGGAGGCATAGTACTGGGAGTGGCGCAAACCGTCGGCGGAAAGATCAACCCGGGCTGGCAACTGCTGGCTGGCCATATCGTGTTTCTACTGGTACTTGCCGTCAGGCCGCGCGGTTTTTTTCCCAGGGTAGAACACTAATGCACATTCACCGCATTAGCACCGCATTATGAACACACGAGTCACTCGCTCATCACGCTTCTCCAACGGCGCACTTGCTGTGCTTGCACTGCTGGTTGTCGTATTGCTGACCGCTCCCTGGTGGGCCGGGCGTGCCGAGCTCAGGCTGTTCGGAGAGATCTACTTATACCTGTCACTCGCCTGCCTGTGGAATCTGATGGCAGGCTATGCCGGTTTGGTTTCTGTCGGACAGCAGGCGTATGTCGGTTTCGGGGGTTACATGCTCTTTGCATTAACGATATATGCCGGTATTCATCCCGTGGCAGCGATTATTGCCGGTGGCCTCCTCGCGGCGGCCATCTCTATTCCGGTGGCTACATTAATCTTCCGTCTTAATGGCGCTTACTTCGCCATCGGTACCTGGGTAGTGGCAGAAGTATTTCGACTGAGCTTTGCACAGGTCTCTGCACTGGGAGGAGGCTCCGGCTCTTCCCTGCCGGTTGCCATTGTTAAGTCGCTGGCTGATTCGCGATCCGCTCGCGAATCGCTCAGCTACTATCTGGCTATCGGATCACTGATACTGGTATTTGCGGCAATCTACTTTCTGCTGCGCTCGAACAGAGGCATCGCACTGACCGCCATTCGCGACAACGAGTCAGCTGCCGCAGAGCTCGGCGTTAATGTCTGGCGCACCAAACTGGAAATCTATGTCGTGACGTCTGCACTCACAGCGATTATCGGCGGACTGATATTTCTGCAGAAGCTGCGTATTTCACCCGAGGCAGCTTTTTCGGTAAACGACTGGACCGCGTTTGTCATTTTTATTGTGGTGATCGGCGGTATCGGCACTCTGGAAGGACCGATCATCGGCACTATTATCTTTTTTCTACTGCGTGAAACGCTGGCAGACTTCGGCACCACTTATCTGATGATACTCGGCCTGGTGGCAATTATTGTGATGATAAAGGCCCCGAAAGGACTCTGGGGGCTGATAAGCCAGCGCTACGATCTGGAAATTTTTCCATTGCGTTATCGCGTGCAGCAAAGTGCGACGACCGAACAGGGGTAAGCCATGCCAAAACAGAAAGTCATCATAACGTGTGCCGTTACCGGCGCTATTCACACACCAACCATGTCTGATGCGCTGCCATATACCATTGACGACATCACCCATCAGGCAGTTGAGGCAGCCGAAGCGGGAGCATCGATTCTGCATTTGCATGCACGAAACCAATCTAATGGCGCACCTTCTGTTGATCCGGATGATTTTCAGCCATTCCTGCAACGCATTAAGCAATCATGTGATTCAGTGCTGAACATATCCACCGGAGGGTCACTCACCCTGTCGATTCAGGATCGTATCAAACCGGCAAAGACATTCAGTCCTGAAATGTGTTCGATGAACATGGGTTCACTGAACTTCTCTTTTCATCCACTGGCATCAAGATACGACGAGTGGAAGTTTGACTGGGAGAAAGACTACGTTGCCAATTCCGACGGAAACATCTTTCGCAACACTTTCCGCGATATAAAAGAGGCGGCGGACACGCTGGCTCCGCACAAAATAAAGTTTGAACACGAATGCTACGACGTCGGTCACTTATATAATCTTAAATTCTGCATGGATATCGGTTTATTCAAACCACCGATTTTTCTGCAATTTGTTATGGGAATACTCGGTGGCATCGGTGCTGAAATAGACAACCTGGTATTCATGAAACGCACTGCCGACAGATTGTTCGGAGATGACTATCACTGGTCAGTGATCGGTGCGGGAGCGGCACAAATGCCAATGGCTACCACCGCCAGCCAATTGGGCGGCAACGTCAGGGTCGGGCTGGAAGACAGCTTGTTTGTCTCAAGGGGTCAACTGGCAAAATCCAATGCCGAACAAGTGCGGAAAATAAGGCAACTGGTAGAAGAGCTTGGCTGCGAAGTCGCCACACCGGATGAAGCGAGAGAAATACTGGATTTGAAAGGATCGCACAACGTCAAATTTTAAGACAGCTTGATTTTTAAATACGCCGGAAAAATCAATTCATAAGTTACTGAAATGCGCTTTCTTGAACGATAGAGTCATTGTCTATGGAGACAGAATAACCGGCGCTGACTGTCACATAGGCGGCGATATCAGTTGCCCTCCCAAAGGGAAATTCAGAGAATAACCTGCTAATACCCGGCTCAAAGCCCTTG
>JAHDHK010000003.1 GCA_020631335.1 Chromatiales bacterium | reverse complement strand
GGCTTAATCGGGGAGCGAAGCCGGTAGTAGCCGATTTCATCATGAGTGAGCTGGTGCCGGTCAGCCATAATCTCAGTGACCAGATTACCGCAGTATCTGCCCTGGCACGGCCCCATGCCACTGCGACAAAATGCTTTTGCCTGATTCGGACCGGCGCAGCCAAGTGCTGCGACTGCACGAATCTCGCCGGCAGTGACCTCTTCGCATCGACAGACAATGGTATCGTCGACCGGGAGAAAGCAATGCGAAGGCGGGCTATAGAGCGTATCCAGAAAACGCCGGAGCTTAGACATGCCGTTGATTGATCGCAGTGGCTTAGCAGCAATGGTGTTACGCTTTTTGTTATCTATGAAGCCGATTTCTGACAACGCACCCAGTGCAGTGAGTGTACCCTGGTGCTCGGCGATCAATGCTCCTCCGATACCGCATCCATCACCTGCTAATCGAATAGTTGCAATTGAGCTCGCTCCCCACTGATCAATCACCGGATGAAAACATCTTTGCAGCGGGTGCCATTGATGATCTATCCCGATAGCTCGACTCAGCTGTACATTGGGCACGACCCCCTGGTGTAAAAGAATTTTCTCTGCCGGTATATGGTGTTCAACTCCGTTTACCGTAAAGTTAAGGCCATCGGCGTATTCATTGCCGGTGATGCTCAGGTGCCCGGCGTTTTTATAATGAGGGATACCTGCTTGTTTTATAGTGCGCAGGTACTTCAGTCCGGTAGTAAGCGTTGCAATACTGGTATACGGAAAGTACCGGGCTGCATTGCGATAGTGCGTCGGGCTAACGGTGTCGACAAGGGCAGTGATGTTCCCGCCGGCGGTGAGTATTTGACTGGCCACTGCATATAGCAACGGACCTGTGCCGGCCAGTATAGCGTCATTGCAAATAAAGCTGCTGGTCTTTAACAGAATTTGCGCTGCACCAACCGTCATTACGCCGGGTTTTGTCCAGCCGGGAACAGGGTATGATCTTTCCAGGGCTCCGGTGGCAATGATCACACAGCCAGCAGAGATTTGACTGGCATGGCCGTGCCGGCTGTACGTTACGGTGCCCGGTGCTTCTATTGACCAGACAGTGGCACTGTATACACGACTGATGTTGCGGTGATTGATCTGAGATAGAAGCGTTTTACCGTAAACGTATTCTTTTCCCAGCCGGCTGGCTTGTGCGTCGGTGCAACGGGTAAGGCCTCTGTAAATCTGCCCGCCGGCATCGGGTTGTTCGTCAATCATACAGACGGTTGCGCCATGCCGGGCTGCGGTAATGGCTGCTGACATACCCGCAGGGCCGCTGCCAATGACAATGATATCCGGATCAGCCACTGGTCGGGTTACCTGGTATGTCTGTCTGTTCAGCGTATTGATGGTGTATGCGTTCGGTCATCAGCCTTGAACTCAGTCGCTGTGTCGGAGGATGGATAGTGATGCAGTGGTGTCTACTCGTCAGTTTCGGTTGATACAGCGCTGCGTATTTGCATATCGGGTGTTGCTGTGAGCATACATGCCTGCAGTGTTACTCCATCGAGTTCTATCAGGCAATCGTAGCAGGCACCCATCATACAAAACGGTCCTCGCGGTGATCCTTTTGCAGTGGTACGTGTTATATGAATACCGTTTGATATCAGTGCTGCGGCGACCGTATCTCCTGTGTTGGCGGTAACCGGCGCGCCGTTGAAGCTAAACACAAACATACCGTCACCAATGGTCGTGTCAGCTGTCATTGAATCGCCCTTCACTGAATTCACTAAATGCGATACCTTGCTTCGCTATGGTGCTGTTGTCACCACACAGCCAGTCCGGTAGTAGTCTGGCATGTGCTGCCGCCAGTGTGATGCCACTATGGCAGGTGGCGTAGTAGGCGCCTGGATATAAAGTCGATTGTTGATAAATCGGAAATCCATCCTGCGACATAATACGCAATGCGCCCCAGCTTCTGACAAGCTGAGCTTTCTCGAGGAAAGGATACTGTCTGATCGCGTTGGCGGCGAGTTGCGCTGTCGTTTCGATAGTTTCGCTATCGTCAAAGCCAACTTCTTCAGCTGAGGCACCAATCTGAATGCCCCCTTCATTAACCTGTCGGATTTCATCTGAAGGTCGGTTGATAAGTGGTGGTAGTTTCTCGGTAATAAGGACCTGGCCACGCTGTGGTCGAACCGGAACTTTAAAACCAAGTGGTCGCCCCAGCTCTGCTGTACCCAGACCGCACGCCAGTATCACTTTGGAGCAATGGTGACTGCCGGCATTATCGCTGTGAATGATAAAACCATTTGCAGCCGGTGCAACTTTGCTGACTCGCCGCGTGATTTTAGTAACACCCAGTCTGCCGGTTGCATTGGTAATCGCACGGTAAAAGTTCAGCGGGTTGATATGTCCGTCTTCATGATGAAGTATGGCGCCTGCCACTTGCGATCCAATTTGTGGCTCTTCTTTTTTAATCGCGTTGTGGCCCAGCACTTCAAACGGGTAATCACCACCGAGCGCATTTTTCAATTGCTCATACACACCAGCACGCTGATGCAATGATGCTTCGTCGAGAAAAATGCTGTATCCACCGCGTTGGGTTAAAGAAACACTAATTCCGGTGGATTGTGTCAGTTCATCAGCAAAGTCTTTCCACAGGTGTGCGGATGCACGGGTCCATCTGGCGTAGGTTGGCATTGCCGCACCTTTGCCCTGAACCCAGACCAGCCCGAAGTTCCCGCGTGATGCCCTGAATGCGTTGTCCGCCTCGTCAAACAATGCGACGGACTTGCCCTTAGCCGCGAGGCCCATCGCAATACAATTGCCGACCACGCCGCCGCCAACGACGACAAATTCTGATTCGCTGACGTTGCTGCTTAAGTCCATAGCATTTCCGCTGGAAGCGAATGGTTCAGTAGTTTGCTACAACAGTGCAAGGCATCGTTGCTGCGGTGCTTCAAGGATGGTTCTCTGGTCTGTTGTCGGGTTGAGTGTCAATGCTCTGCGGGTGAGCTCGAGTGCCTGTTGCGGCCGGTTTTGTGCGAGGTGGTTTTCAGCAAGTGCTGAAAATGTAGCCGGATCTGCAGGTGATATGCGAATAGCACGTTCGAGTAAACCGATTGCCCGGCTATGGTTTCCGTTGTCTGCAGCAGTGGCGGCCTGTTTGCGCAATGCGATAGCTGCTGGCAGGCTGCGTGGCTGGCTGGCATCGGGTACTGAAGTAGGGCGTATTTCAGGTGAGACGGTGATCGGTGCGGGGGTGGCCACCGTCGGTTCCGGTGCGTTAGCCAGTGGTGCGTTCGTCGTTGCCGGCGGTGCGTCAGGCGATCGATCGGCATACTTGGTTCCGCAGGCAGTGACCAGCGTACACAGGCCCGCTGCAATAACACACCGGATGATACCGGCGGTCTTTAGTGCGCGGAGGAATTCATAGCGCTTAGCTATGCCATTTGTTAGGTATGATCGCGTTGAGCAACTGTTGATTGTTCGGTTCACCGGTGTGCCTGATAATACTCGCAGTACCAGCGATGATACCTGAAAAGCCGACGTCGGCTATTTAAACAAATTACCCAGTATTGATTTTAACAGCCCTTCTTTTTCTGCTTCAGCAGGTGTGGAAGGCGTCGGATCCGCCTCCGGAAACGTGTGCTGCGGTGGTGGTGCTGCATCAGCCGGGTCTAGTGAGACAGTTTGCTTTTTGGGCTGCATAAGCGTAGTGGCCGCTGTGTCCTGTTCGCCCCAGCCGAACGTACCGATACCGTTTACATCGATGCGCAGGGTCGGCCACTCGACCTTACCTTCGGTACCGGCAGGGTCAGACCACCATATTTCATTACCTATGTGCAGTCCCGACAGCACCATATTGGAATCGGGCCAGCGCGGTGCAGGAAGACCTCTCGGGTCGGCTTTTGCCATCATTCCCTGAGCTTCAGTGTTGCCTTCGAGAATGCTGCGCATGGACGAGACAGCCCAGTCCATTACCTCGTTTACCGACAGGCTTGTGATCGTTCCCTCTACAGGGATAAGCGCAACATACCTGAAATAATTTCCGCCGCCGGTTTCTATTTTCAGTATGACGTGGAAGTCGCGGTTGCCGATACGGGTAATACCCATCACTTTACCGCCGGCCCATGCACCGTCGGGCCGGTTGGTGTTGCCGTTGGTTTGATCGGGCATCCGGAACCAAACGTTTATATTGTAGGCTTTCGTGCGATTGCTGTTCATCGCATTGATATCACCGGTCAGTGACGGGTGCGACGCGGTTTGAGGGTTGTCTATATCGTGCAGATACATATCGAGAAACGTATTGACAGTCGGGTTGCCGGAATAGATCGTTTCAACCGAAATGTCGGTGCGAGGAAGATCTTTCAGTTTGCACGGAAACCCGGTTTGCTTTTGCGCCGGATAGAGATCAAACAGCGGGCTTTGCATGCCTTCACCCTTCATACGAAATTCGTTTTCCATGCCCTTGAGCGGTTGTGGCTTGCCACTCGTCTCATAGCGCCCGCCCATGGTGCCAAGCACTGCACAGGGAAATGCCTTGACCCGATACTGGTCATTATTAATGCACTTGAACTTCATAAAAGTGTTTTCTGCATCGATATGCCATTCGATGTAGCTGTCTTCAGGGATCTGATAGGAATACCCGAACGCATTTGTCAGGAACAACAGGCCGTGCACCTCACGCGATGCGTACGAACCGTGTGGTGCGGTTTCACTGGGCTTAGGTTCAGCGCGCATGAATATCTTTGCGCGATTTCTGATAGCAAGGCCAGTGGTCGATTGAGCAAAAGCCGATGCAGCACCGGTGAGAATCGCACCGGATAAAGCCATGCGCAGAATGGATCTTCTATTCATGAGGGGTACCGTGTTAGGCCAATGTCGCTTGGATGGCTGCTTTTTGAAGCGCTGTGTTGCAAATCATTTTAATGTCGGGATCACCGTTAAGTAACGGGCCTGCTACGGATATTGAATGGTTTGATGTAGTCAGCGGCGCAACAGAAAGATTAACTACAGCCTGTTTGTCCGATCGAATTCCATTGAGTTCGTGTGCGTGTCATTGTAGTTGCGTGCTGTCGACGCTTCGCATGCATTAGCTGATATGTTGCTCTTGCCAAATTAGCAACTGTTGCATACAGCAACAGCGTGGTCAGCGAGTTTACTGTTGGCTTTCATTGTTGCTGTTTCTGCTATCTGCCGGCCCGGCCGGGTGCACACAAGGCAACCCACCGTCGCGGCAAACAGCGTAATTCAGATGTTAACAATGGGTACCCGTGCTACCAGCGTATCGGCTGCCATTGACCGTTTTGTCGGGTCGTCGCAAGTTCGACATCGCTCCATTTGCCTGCCGAGTAAAAGCTGCCGTCTGAGCGCTGATTGAACATTGCAACGCTCAACTTTGCCCGGGCGTTGCTGCCGGTACGATTGATATTGTCAATCGTCACATCAAGACGGTCGTAGCGTTGAAATAGTCGGCGCAGAAATTCTGTGCGTTCTTCGGGCAGCGTGCCGCTCACCTGCAGGACTCGCTGCAGATTCTTGTCTTCCAGTGCCAGGCGCAACTGGTTGAGATGCTGGGCAGTGGCATCGTTGCCCTCTATAAAACTTCTGCGAGGCGCAGAGGGCAGGGTCGCTTCATCGTCTTCCACCGCAATTTTCTGTTCGGTTTCAGATACGACCGGTGCTTGCGGTTCGGCCAGCGATGCCGGGGTCGCCACCGGTGTTAACGTCACGACCGGGTCTGTATCAACAACCACAGCATTGGCGGTATCTGTTTCAGTGCCATTGTTCGCGGGTACATCGGATTGCACAGGCGTATCAGAGAGCGATTCAATTGCCGGGTTGTCGACTTCTGCAACTATCGGTGAGGTATCTATCGGTGTGGCGATCGCGTCGGTTGTCGGTGAGTCCTGCGTGGCAGGTTGTGCTTGCTGCAAACCGCGCTCGATGCGTTGTCGGATAGAGTCGGAAACTTCTGCGTTGGCAATGTATTTATCGACTTCAGCATACAACTGCCGGGCACCGGCATAGTCTCCGACGGCGAGTAGACCTTCGATGTCTTCAACTCTCTGGTTTACCCATGGAGATGCGGTAGTGTCAATGGCAACTATCTGGTTGTCGCCGCCGGCGACGCCTGAATCTGTCGTATCGTCAATTTGCAGGTTGGCAGCTTTTGCTCTGGACAACAGCCGGTTCGCTTCGGCGAGGTTGTTGTCGTCGACATGTTCGACGATTTGTTTTTTGATTTCATCGCGAATTGCTGCAACGCCACCCAGCGCTTCAGCATTGTCGGGTTCGCTTTGCAGAATAAGCTGGAAGTAATCGAGCGCGGATTGACCTTCGGGAAATATCAGTTCGCGATTCTGAATTTTCTCATTGGCATTTTCCAGTGCAGTAGCGACTGTGAGTTCCGGGACTGTCTGCGAAGGCAGTTTGAACAGCTCGGGCTTGTTGACAAACAAAATAGAGGCGCCGGCAATCAGCGCGAGTCCGAGCACCGGAAAAATCCACTTCCATCGGGAAGGCCCCGGCGGTGGCTCGTAGTCCCAGTCGGTATCGTCAAAGTCAAAGTCGTCTTCAAATCGCTGCCGTGCCGGTGACGGCGTGTCGTGATCGCGCTGGTATCTCCGCTCGTCATAGCGTTCGGCGCTGATGGCCGGCTCGGCTTCGAGCGGACTTTTGGCCACGGTGGGGGCGCGGTAGGGTTCGGGCTGCGGCGCAACTTTTACCGGTTCGGCGGGTGCGTGCTCACGCTTGACGATATCGCGTCTCAGCACCTTGCGCAGTTGCTGTGTATGTTTTGGTCTGCCCTC
Source organism: Chromatiales bacterium (assembly GCA_020631335.1). Classification (GTDB taxonomy): domain Bacteria; phylum Pseudomonadota; class Gammaproteobacteria; order Granulosicoccales; family Granulosicoccaceae. The sequence continues at coordinate 49,851 of JAHDHK010000003.1, read as the reverse complement.
TGCATCGATCAGATTGTTGAGCGTATCGTTGAGTTCCTGGTTTTCCGGTTGAGGTGCCGGTGGCAACTTTGGCGAAGGATTGCTCGCAAACGGGCTGGCCGGTGCGGGTGGCGGGGCAAGCGTGGCAGTGGCATCACTGTATGTGGCGGCAACAGCAGGTTCGAGCCGTTCACGCGGCAGCGCAGGCTCTGCATCCGGGTTGAGCGGCACGATTTCAACGTCGTCGAAGTCATCAGCAAAGCCGGTCTCGCGCATGTCGACGGAAAACGATGACTCTGTGGCGGTTTCGTATTCCGGTTGAGGGGCGTATGCCTGCGTGGTTTCCGTCGCCAGTGCAGCGACCGGTTCTTTTGCGCGGGTTTTGAGTCGCGATTTACGCACCGGTCTCTTTTGCTGCTGATCCTGATAATATTCCACCGGCTTGTACACGCCTTTAAAGGCGTCACGCCATTGTGCAATGCTTTGTGGTCTGTCTTCGGCTTCCATACTCAGACCCCAGTCGATGGCTTTTAAAAAATCATCGGAGTAGGCGTTGCGTGCCTTGTTGGCAACCGGTGACAGAGGGTCGGTGGAGTTAGTGACCCGACTGGACGCCCGGGTGACCGAGTCTACCGGCATTTCGCCGGTAACGGCTTCGTACAACACCGCAGCAAGCGCGTAGATATCGGTCCACGGGCCCTGTTCGTTTTCGGATACGTTGTATTGTTCGATCGGGGTATAGCCGACGGTGACGACAGCCGTAAGCTGTTGCGTTGACTCACTTAATGTATATCGCGCTGCGCCGAAATCGAGCAACACCGGAGAGCCGTTGTCTCGCAGGTAGATGTTTGATGGTTTGATATCGCGATGGGCAAGTCCGTGGCGGTGTATTTCTTCAACACCGTCGAAAATCGGAAACAGCACTTCCTGCAGTTCGTCTTCGGACAGGGTTTTGTGTTCCGCCAGCACATCGGCAAGTTCTCTGCCGTGCTCGTAGTCCATCACCATGTAGGCGGTATTAAACTTGTGGATAACCTGGTGAACCCTGACGATATTCAGGTGTTTGAATCTGGCAAGGGTTTTGGCTTCACGGGCAAAATTATTCAGCCCTATGTTGTAGTCTTCAACAAATTCGGGCCGCCGTGCAGCCACGTTCAGCTGGGCATCGCGCTGAATTATTTCACCCGGCAGGTATTCCTTGATGGCTACGTGCACATCAAGATTGAGGTCTACAGCAAGGTAGGTGACAGCAAAACCGCCGCGCCCCAGGACCTCTTCGATCTGGTAACAGCTGATGGTATCGCCGCGCTGGAGAGTGTCAGAATAGCTGGTCACACGCACTCCGATCTTTAAATTTCAATAGCTTAGTTGTTTTTTAGGTTGAGCAGACGCACCGGTCCGCGATCGATCACTAGTGTAATCTATTATCTCGCTGGCAGTGTTGAAGAATAGTGAATTCTATCAGGCGATTCAGAGGCAGCCGGCACGAATCGCAAAGATAAGCCGGCTATCGCGGCTCCCGGCTGAACACCAAATGAAAAGATTCGTATCTGGCGGATTGACGGGCACGCTGCGGCAGGCCCGCCAAAGGCGGGCCGTGCGTTGCCATTTCAGTGGCAAGCTAGCTTTTCAGATAGGCCTCCATTGAATCGTCCATGGCTTCGACCCATGGAGTGTGGTGCGCCGGCGACTGGGTTTTGGTAATCAGCGATGCATGCGCCTTGTCGCGGAAGCCCATGATATCGTCGTGTTTGTGGTGTTCCCAGTCCATAAAAGCCTGGTTGACCCCTTCTATATCAAACGTCGGGTAGTCGGTTTGATCGATGAGCTCCTGCGTGTAGTCACCCTGGAACCAGATCATGTCTTCGTCGGTTTCCAGTGTGGCTTCGCGCGCAAGCCATTTGTCCGAATGGGTTTTCATATCGGCATTAGACGGTGTGTCGATTTTGCCCATGATCACATCACGCGCCCACCAGGCTTGTGCATCAAACATGTTAAATGTGTAGAACTGATCCTGCATACCGAGGTACATCACCTTCGGGTTCGGTTCGAATGCAACGCCCTGGTAAAGGTCAGGCGTCCACATGCGGTTGGTCGTGATCAGCCGCAGGTCGTCGTCCATAAACGGAAAATGATGCAGGTATCCGGTGCACAGAATAATGGCGTCTATCTCTTTACTGGTGCCGTCTTTAAAATGGCAGGTTTTGCCTTCGACTTTGGTCAGCAGCGGCTTGGTTTCCCAGTTGTCGGGCCAGTGAAATCCCATGGGCGAGGTGCGGTAGCAGGCGGTGAGTGACTTTGCGCCGTATTTCCAGCACTGCGAACCGATATCTTCAGCGGAGTAACTGGCACCGACCACCATGACATCTTTACCTTTGAATTCGAGTGCATCGCGGAAGTCGTGAGCGTGCAGTACGCGCCCTTCGAATTTGTCCATGCCTTCAAAGTAGGGCACGTTCGGGGTGGAGAAATGTCCGGTGGCAACGATCACGTTGTCAAAGGTTTCCACGACTCTTTTGTCGTTGATAAGGTCGTGTGCAGTGACAGTGAAGTTGCCTGCAGCTTCGTTGTATTCGACATTGCGTACCGGGTGTCGGAACCGGCACCATTCCCGCACGCCGGCTTTTTCGACGCGCCCTTTGATGTAGTCGGCCAGCACTTCCCGTGGTGGAAAACTCGCAATAGGTTTGCCGAAGTGTTCATCGAATGAGTAGTCTGCGAATTCGAGGCATTCTTTCGGACCGTTGGACCAGAGGTAGCGATACATTGATCCGTGAACGGGCTCTCCGTATTCGTCCAGGCCGGTGCGCCAGTCATAATTCCACAAGCCGCCCCAGTCAGCCTGCTTTTCAAAGCATACAATTTCGGGGATGTCTTCCCCGTTTTTTCTGGCGGATTGAAAAGCTCTCAGTGCGGCGGTACCGCAGGGGCCGGCACCGATGATGGCGACGCGTTTGGACATTGTTATCCTCCGGACGGGTTCAATAATAGATTAACTCTGCCACAGATCAGGCTGAACATGTGGCAGTGGCGAAATGAGCCGGCAATATAGTAAACGCTGACGTGTGCAATCGAAACATGGACGTTAGCTACAGACGGCTAGCTGAGTTCAGCACCAAGCGCATCTGCGACCATTCTCTGAAAATGATGCACTGCGTGTTCTGATAGTTCGCTTCGTTCGCTATCAACCACAAAACGGCCCTGGTTGTAGCCGTTGGATTTGAGTCCGCGCTGAACGCTCTCGCACAGGCCGATGTCTTCAGGTTGCAGCGTGATCTTCTGATAGTCCATTGCCTCAGCTAATTGTGCGCTGACTCTGCCGTCGGGTACAAACCAGTCCTGATACTCGATGGTTTTTTCCACACCGTCAGGGATCATCTGCAGCACTGACAGATTGGCTTCACCCGGATAAGCCCATAAGGTCAGGTTGGGCCAGAGAAACCAGCCGGCATAACCGAAATCGACATCGCCTTTTTCAAAGCTGTAGGCGGAGTTGTCTGTCGAATTGGCCGCGTTGGAAATATGGCTGGAATAGATGCCATGGACAGTTGAGCGGTAGCTCTTCATGTCGACCAGATCGACAAAGTCTTTGTGTGCGGTATGGCAGTGGTAGCACTCGAGGAAGTTGTCCATCATCACTTTCCAGTTACTTGCCACGTGGTATGTGTCGCGCTGAGCGAATGCCAGATTATCCACATCGGGGCAGTACTGCCGGATTTCATTTTCAAGATTGCCGGTCTGTTGTGACAGGGAGCTTGCTGTCATATCGAGGTTGATAAACACCATGCCGCAAAACACTTCTGCCTGCACGGGTTTCAAAGCGAATTCGCACTTGTTAAAACCTGCCATGTTTTCGGTGTTGCGCGCGCCGACCAGGCTGCCGTCAAGATCATAAGACCAGGCATGGTAAGGGCAGACAATCAGATTGGCCTTGCCTGAGCCTGCGACGAGTTCGTGGCCACGATGCTGGCACACGTTATAAAAGGCGCGCAGGTTGTTGTCGCGTCCGCGCACTACGAAAATGCTCTGTTGATCGATGGTCGTGGTGAGATACTCACCTGTTCGAGCAACCTGACTCGCGTGCCCGGCATACCACCAGCTGCGCTCGAAAATGGCTTTCATTTCGCGACGGTAAATGTCCTCGTCGAGATAAAACCTTGCGGGCAGCGTAAATGATTTTTCAGCGTGAGTGCTGAACGGTGAGTCACCCTGTTGCAGTTGTATGAGGTCGGAATTTCCCACTGATTGTTCTCTTTAAAAGTTTACTGCAGGTGTTTTCGGGATGCAGTGTCCGGCATATGACCGGTTTATTCAATAGGTCGTCCTGTTGCTTCGCTGTTGCAAAAGGAGAGGTGATGCCGGGGCGGATGGCCGGTATCGCTCACACTTCGGGTGCGCAGGGAGCAGGGTGACTGCGCCAGCGATTTTCCGAGTGCCTTCCCTGCAATTCATTTGATCTTTTACATGCGAACGCGTGATTTGTCCGGATCGTAGAACGGATAGCTGATCACGGTTGCCTGAAGTCGTTTTTGGTGTCCGTCAAGCTGGCCGATTTCAACCGCAGTGCCGGGAGCGCTGTGATCAACCGCTATTCGGCACAGTGCTATGTTCTTTGATAATGTCGGTGATTTGGTGCCGCTGGTAATCACGCCGATTTGCTGTCGACCGATATGCACGCAGTCACCATGAGCGGCCAGTTCGTCACCGGCGAGTTCGAGGCCGACCAGTTTATTCATCGGGTGTTCCTTGCGTCTTAACAGCGCCTCGCGGCCGATAAAGTCATCTGATTTACTTTTTAAAGGCACCGTAAAAGAGATGCCCGCCTCGAACGGGTCGGTTTCATCGGTAAACTCGTAATTGGCAAATATCAGCCCGGCCTCAATGCGCAGCATATCGAGTGCTTCCAGACCAAGCGGGGTGATTTTGTGTTCTTTTCCGGCTTCCATAATGGCATCCCAGACCGCTTCACCGTCTTTAGGGTGGCAAAACACTTCATAGCCCAGTTCGCCGGTGTAGCCGGTTCTCGATACCAGCAGTGGAACGCCATGCTCCTGTTCAAGTCGAGCTACTGAAAAGCGAAACCAGGCCAGTTCATCAAGCGGGGTCTGATCGGGACGAGTCCAGATGATTTTGCTTAATACCTCGCGGCTTTTCGGGCCCTGTACCTGAAGATTGTGCAATTGATCGGTTGAAGATTTTACCCAGCAGTTGAGTCCCAGTTCCTGTGCTTTCTCGCGCAGCCATAGTCCGCTGTAGTCTGAGCCACCGATCCAGCGGAAATTGGTTTCACACATTCGAAACACTGTGCCGTCGTCGATCATGCCGCCATTGTCGTAACACATGGCGGTGTAGACGACTTGCCCCGGTGAGAGCTTTTTAACGTCCCGGGTAACGCAGTATTGCAAGAGTTTTTCAGCGTCCGGCCCGAGTACTTCGTATTTTCTCAACGGCGACAGGTCGGTGACAATTACGCCTTGTCTGCACGCCCAGTACTCGTCTATGGGGCCATGGTTGTTATAGCGATTAGCCAGCCAGTATCCGTTGTATTCGGTGTAGTTGCTGGTCAGTGCTGAAGTGCGGGTATGAAATGCAGTTTCTTTTGTCAGGTGCGGGTCGGCATCGGCAGTCATTCTGTAGGCCACGGCAGTTGTGAAATCATAGTCGGCGGGGTAGACGCGAACATGTATGTCGGTCGGGTTCCATCCGTTGGCAGGGTCGATATCATCCGGACAGGCAGATGATATGCAAACCAGGTCTTTCAGCGCTTTGAGCAACACATAGTCACCCGGTCGTGACCATGGTTCGTCACCCAGCATCTGGTTGGTGTCATCGACGGCGGTGTTAAAGAAAAAATTCATTGCCATCCAGCCGGCACGTGGTTGTATTTCAAACGGTGCCAGTGCGTAATTAAAATTATCCGAGCAGTTGATATGGCCCGGATAACCGGCATCGTCATAGTATTTTGCGGTGCAGGCCAGTCCAAAAGAGTCGTGACGACCACAGGTGTCCTGTATCACCTGCACCATGGCCTGCATATCCTGATCATAGAATTTAGCGTGTAACCCGGGTTGCGGGTAGGCACTGGCCATGAGTGTGCGTGTTGTGGTGGCATCGAGGCATCGCTCTATACCGGCTTCGAGTTTAGCCAGATCGAAACACTGAAAGTCGCTGCACTCGCGTCCTTCCACATCAATGATCTGGATGTACTCTCCAGCCTTGACGGTGTAAGTGCGCGAAGTGCATTTGTCCACCCGCAGGTCAAGTAACATTTCACCCAGCGGTTCCGGCAATTCGTTATTGCTATGCGCTGCGGGGTTGGCGCGAGTGACGTAGCACAGCAGTTCAGTGGGGGGAAGTTGCTCGTGCGCCAGCATCGGCTCAGCAGGTGCTGCAATTATGCAGGTGGCACCGGCCTGTGCACTGGCGCTTATACGATGACCGGCAGGCGTTTCACCTTCCATGACCCGGCTGGACTTTATTTGTTTTGCACCAATGCCGCGTTGCTGCAGTTTGCCTGTGATTTTTTCATTGCCCGCGCCCGCCAGCATAGAGGCTATGGTCTGGTTATCTGTTGTAGCGTTGTGCGTTAAGTCGCTAAGTAGTTCAGGTTTGTGATGACCACTGTCGTCGAGCACGGCAATCGAGCATGGCTGCAGGCCCTGTGGATCTATAATCTCTATCCGGTCGCCCGTATCGAGAGACAGCACAATAAGACCACCACCTTTTATTGTATGTCTTTCGAGCCCGTGGGGTAGCGTGGGTATCCCGGGTGTCAAAACACCGGACCTTAAAGGTATCGGGTTAATATTTGATGGCAGCCCATGCAGTACAGTCATGGTGCAACACCCATCAGATCGGTCCGTGCAGTTTCCAGGTGTGCGATGCTTGCCTGAGCAGCGGCTTCTACATCGCGGCTGACAATCGCTTCGAAAATCTCGCGATGCTGTTGGTTATATTTTCGAATCTGTGCGGGGCCGAGAATTTTATCTTTCATTGCACTCCACTGCCGATGGGATCGAACATCGTGTATGTGCTGACATAACCAGAACATCAGTGAATTGTCAGTGCACTCGGCCAGTGTCAGGTGAAACGCCTGATCGGCGCTGGTGAAGGTTTCCGGCCCTTCGGTTTCGGTTTGCTCTACTTTTTCCAGCGCCTGAGCCAGTTTATCAATATGCAATGCGGTGGCGTGCATGACGGCAAGCCTGGCTATCTGTGGTTCCATGCCGCGTCTGACGTCAATGAGTTCCAGCGGGCTGGTGAGGTTGGCAATTTCGGATTCGTCAGCAGACAGTCTGTGGTTCACAAATGTGCCGCTGCCAATGCGACGCTGGATCAGATTCAGCTCTTCGAGCTTTTCCATTGCAGAGCGTACAGTGCCGCGTGAACAGCCGAATTGAGTAGCGAGAGAGCGCTCCGCCGGCAGGCGTTCGTCGTGCCGGTATTCCCCGCTTAAAATTTTCCGACGCAGCACTGCTGACAGGCTGCTTGCATCCCCGATAGGGGGGGAAGATGAAGTGTCACTCATGACTGCCCTCAGCTTTGGTGGTCAATGGACCAATTGTGCAAATTGGTTTATTTGTTGACCAATTTACACATCGAGCTTGATCCATACGCTAAACCGTTTTGGTGTTGGAAACAACAATTCTTGCCGTAAAGGCGTGTTTTGAACAGGAAAAACGGAAATTTGTAATATTTCGTGATGGCGAAACGCAGGCAAACAAGGTTATAGTATTGGGCGCAAAAGGTACACAATTGGTCGAGAGTTGTCTATCTGATACCTGTTACGGCCAGTGTGTTTTTACCGACAACGCATGAATGGTTCGCAAGCGCGGACACCGTTAAATCCTGTAAGGGGGAATCGATGACAGATCTCGAGAAATACGTCAATGCACCGGGTCGTGACAAACAGATTGCGGAAGTGCGCAAGAAAATAAAACAGCTTGGCATCACCTACATCTACTACCAGTTCATTTCCGTTACCGGACGTATTGTCGGGAAGGGTATTCCTGCCAACCACTGGGAGCGCACCGCAGAAAAAGGCTTTCAGCTGGTCTACGGTGCTACGGCGAACCTGTTTACCGACCGCGCCGGCGATTACATCGGCTACGGTCCCGAAGCATCTGAGCTTGTCGGTATTCCCGATCCCGAAACTTTCTGTCAGCTCCCCTGGGACAAACGCATCGCCAGGGTTTACTGCGTATGTTTCCGCAACCGTGAAGAGAAAGTAAATCCGGGCGGGCATCTGACTTCGGACTGCCGCGGCAATCTGTTGTTTCAACATGAGGCGTTCCAGAAGAAACACAAAATGGAACTGCGGGTCGGCACCGAACCCGAAATGATGTGGCTGAAGAAAGGTGAAGATGGCAAGCCGGATGGCGGCTACTCGAACCCCTATTGCTACCACATTGATCAGTTCGAATCATTGCGCCCTGTGTTTATGAAGGTGCTTGAGTATTCCCAGGCGATGGGACTCGACATGATTCAGGGAGACCACGAAGATGCACCCGGCCAGCTGGAGCTCAACTGGACTTACGACACGGTGCTTCGAAACGCCGACCGTTTGTCGACATACCGGCAAATCTGTGCGCAGGTTGCGCGTGAATTTAATCTGATTGCGTGTTTTATGACCAAGCCGTTTATGGGCGTGTCGGCGTCCGGGTGTCACCACAACACGTCGTTGTGGAAAGGCGGTAAAGATGTGGTCAATAAAATCATGTTTGAAAAACAGACTGATCTGCCCGGTATGCCGGGTGTGTTCAGCTACCGCGACGGTGGCACTAATACTTTTATGCCCGACAAGAAAACATCTCACATGCCGGGCAAAATAGGGCTGTATTCCATTGGCGGTACTATGAAGCATATCAATGCACTCACGGCTATTGGATGCTCTACTGTCAATTCATACAGAAGACTTTGGGACACCGGTTTCTGGGCGCCGGTATTCGCTGACTGGGGCTTTCAGAACCGAACCACAGGAATGCGCGTATCAGCACCGGGACGCTTTGAATTCCGTTCGGTAGATTCCATGGTTAATCCGTATCTGATGGGTTCAACCATACTGGCCGCGTTTGAAGATGGCATTAACAACAAAATCGATCCGGGTGACCCTGAAGAGCGCAACATCTACGCAGCAATGGATGCAGGTAAAGAGGTCAAGAAACTACCTATGTCTCTCGGAGAAGCGCTGGATGCACTCGAGGCTGACGATGTGATCAGAGATGCAATGCCCGATGAAATGTGGAAGGTATTCAGTCACTACAAGCGCGATGAGTGGGAAAACTTTATGGCTACCGTGACCGACTGGGACACCGACACTTATATGGATTGTCTGCCATAACCTGGTTGATGCCATAAAGCAGTAGATGCTTTGAACGAACCGCCGGTGTCGAAATACACCGGCGTTTTCTGGTTTTTTTTACATGAAAGGGGGTATGCCATGTGCGGCATCGCCGGACTAATACATCGTGGTAACAGTGCTGATATCGGTTCACAAATGACATCGATGTTGCAGGCACTAAAACACAGAGGCCCGGACTCGACCGGTTTTGCTCTGTATGGTTCTGGCAAAAACCAGGACTATGTCATGCGCTTTAAGGTGGCTGAGCAGGAAGACCTCGCGACTGGCTTTGACATACAGCATGCGATCAAAGATCGTCAGGCAACTGTGGACTCGCGTCTCGAAGAGATGGGGGTCAGCATTACGTCAAAGGAGCAGGCCACCGAATATGCCCTGCGCTACAGGATTGCCTTTGATGGCGATCTCAAGCGTGTTATCGACTATGTTGAAGACGTCGATGGTGTAGAGGTGCTGTCCATCGGCCATGCATTGGAGCTGATCAAGGACCTGGGAGACGCGACCGTAGTTTCCAATCAGTACAGCCTCAGTGGATTTGACGGCACCCATGCGATCGGTCATACGCGTATGGCGACTGAATCAGACGTTGATATACGCTCTGCGCATCCGTACTGGGCTTATCCGTTTAATGACGTCTCGGTTGTCCACAATGGTCAGCTCACCAATTACTGGACCAACCGCCGCGATCTTGAACGGCGGGGACATCGATTCATGTCTGACTGCGACTCTGAACTGATCGCAGTGTACATCGCTAATCGTATAGAAAGAGGCGATGATCTTCATACGGCCATGAGCCGGTCAGTGGATGAGCTGGATGGTGTATTCACCTACCTGGTTGCCACTGCAGATTCACTGGGTATGGCAAAAGACGTCATGGCGGCCAAGCCAATGGTGCTTTATGAAAGTGACGATTTAATTGCACTGGCTTCTGAAGAAGTCGCGATACGCAGCATATTCCCACATGAAATAGACACATTTGATCCTTACGAAGGGGAGGTACGGGTATGGCAGAGCTAAATACCGACCACGAGTCACATAAGCTCGGAATGCACACCGAGCAGTTATCCGGACGTACGCAGCAGGTTTTCTTTTCTCCAAGTGCAGATGAAAACTTTACCTATCCGTATGCCATTGATGTCGACTTTGCCAAAGAGGCCGAGTTCGATGCGGCTGCAATGGAAATCAGCGATATCAATCTTAAGATTCGCGAATTGATGAAAGAGGGTCACGGCACCATCACCATCAAAAATCCCAGTGCAAAACATTCTTTAGGTGTCGGTATTCTCAATCGTCTGAACCTGAAGTTTGAAGGCAGTCTCGGTTACTTCGGCTGTGGGCTTGTCGACGGTCCTAATATCCATATCACCGGTCGCGTCGGCTGGTCATGCGCAGAAAACATGATGTCCGGCACGATTGTGATCGAGAAAAATGCGGGTTCTACTTTCGGCGCTGCGATGCGTGGCGGTGACCTGGTCTGTAAAGGTGATGTCGGGTCTCGCACCGGTATCGATCAGAAAGGCGGCACCATTATCGTTGGTGGCAGGGCAGGGGCGTTTTCCGGCTTTATGATGCAGCGCGGCCGAATGATTATTCTAGGAGATGCCGGTAAAAACCTGGGTGACTCCATGTATGACGGCACTATCTATGTCGGCGGCAAGATTGAAGATCTCGGCGTTGATGCAGTCGAGGGTGAAATCAACGATGTAGAGGCTCAATGGCTTGAAACCAAGCTGGCGCTTTATGGAATGAAAGCACCCAATGGCGTTAAGAACCTGACCAAGATCGTAGCCGGCAAGCAATTGTGGAACTACGACAATCTCGAGCCTTCCGAAAAGAAACTTGTGCTGTAAGCGGCACACGTTGAGGACAGATAATGACTGAACGAAATAAAGATGTAATCGGTAAGAGTTTTATGTTTCCGCCGAATGTCATAGATGACATTCATATCAAAGCGGAACTCGGCCGCTATCGTATGCGCGGTTTTTCGCTGTTCAAAAAGATACCGTCCTGGGATGACCTTACCTTTCTGCCCGGTACCCTGACTCGATTCGTGATCGAAGGGTATCGTGAAAAATGTATCACCAAAACAGTGCTGGGCCCGCGGGCAAAACGTCCGCTCGAACTGGATATCCCTGTATACATCACCGGAATGAGTTTTGGTGCGCTGAGCTATGAAGCGAAGACTGCACTGGCGCGTGGTGCCACGATGGCCGGCACGGCGACCTGTTCCGGTGAAGGTGGAATGATTCCCGATGAGCGGCGTTATTCGGAAAAATGGTTTTATCAGTGCATTCAATCGCGTTACGGGTTTAATCCTCACCACCTTCGTCTGGCCGATGCCTGTGAGTTCTTCATCGGACAGGGCTGTAAAGTGGGCCTCGGTGGTCACCTAATGGGGCAGAAGGTCACCGATCAGGTCGCTGAAATGCGCTCGCTGCCTGCCGGTATCGATCAGCGTTCACCGGCACGCCATCCTGATTGGCTTGGGCCGGATGACCTGGCGCTGAAAATTCAGGAAATCCGGGAGGCCACTAACTGGGAAATTCCGATTCAGCTTAAGCTGGGTGCGGCACGCGTGTATGACGATGTTCGAATGGCCGCGAAGACCGACCCCGATGTCATTTACATCGACGGGATGGAAGGTGGTACCGGTGCCGGGCCACACATTGCCACAGAGGAAACCGGTGTGCCGGGTATTGCCGCGATTCGTCAGGCACGTAAAGCACTCGATGACGTCGGCAAATCCGGTGATGTATCGCTGGTTTACGCCGGTGGTATCCGCAACGGTGGTGATCTCGCCAAAGCGATTGCTCTAGGCGCAGATGCTGTTGCTATCGGTCACTCTTCGCTGATGGCACTCAACTGTAACAAGGATATCCCCGAAGCAGACTTTCCAACCGAGATGGGCGTCGAAGCCGGTTACTGTTACCACTGCCATACCGGTCGCTGTCCGGTGGGGGTTGCCACACAGGATCCCAAACTCCGTGCGCGACTCGATCCCGATGCAGCAGCAGAGCGCGTGTACAACTTCCTGCACACATTAACTATCGAAGCACAGCTGCTTGCACGGGCATGTGGTAAGACTTACATGCATTCCCTTGAGCCTGAAGATCTGGCTGCCCTGACCATGGAAGCATCAGCGCTTGCGCAGGTGCCACTGGCCGGTTCACAACACACTGTCGGTCGTCCCGACATGACTCGTTACTAAGGAGACCATCATGGCTGAAAACGATATCGATCATTTCATCAATACTGATGGTCTGGATTCCGAGCGCGAGAAAACCATCGGTCAGCACATCGGGTATCGCTACGACGTTAATCTGGTGCCCGATTATTCCCGCATCACGCCGTTCCTTTCCAAATACATGGAAACCATGGGCTGGAAAGATCTCAACTGGCTTGAAGACGTGCATATGGGGTATGAAGACAGCCGGGCTGCCGTGTTTGATCGCAATATCAACGGCTGGGTTACCGTCCCTGAGGAGATGGCGTTACCGGACAATCAGCAGGATCGCGATATGATCGCGCGTGAACTGCTGATTAAATTCCAGATGTCACCTAACCATCCCATGGTGGAGCTGAACAAGGCGTACTCCAAGTTCTAGCCTGCGTTCTATCTGCGAAGTGCCGGTATTAGCCGGCACTATCGCTTGATAATTTTGGCCCACTAATAAATACTACCGACCTTCGTGTGGCGCGGTTTTGCGCCGGAAAATCAGAACGTGTGCGGGACCGAAACTGGTACACAGTTGGTCTGAAACGCGCCATCACCGCATGCTTTACGGCACGCACAACCAGGGGGAGTTGAATGAACGAAGAAGCAGTGCAAGCGGCGATTGACGCAGCGCTTGCCGGGCATACCACCATAAATCTGGAGATTTATTACTGGTGGTGCACCGGCCTGATGATTGCCATTCACGCGGGCTTTCTTGCCTATGAAATGGGCGCGTCCCGCGCCAAAAATGCGCTGGCGTCAGGCACCAAGAATATCCTCGCCTTCGCCTTTATGATCCCGACATTCTTTGCCTTTGGCTGGTGGATCTACATGGCGGGCTACAGCTGGCCTTTCGCCGCTGACGGTTCGATTGATCTGATGGGAGCATGGGATACCACCGGCGACTACCCGCTGGCGGCATTGCCATGGTCTGAAAACATGGGGCCAAATCTTCAGGATCAGGCTTCCGGCGTGTTCTGGGCGGCGTTTACGCTTTTTGCCTGCACCACTGCTTCTATCTACTCCGGCGCGGTTATCGAAAGAATAAAACTCAGCGCCTTCATTATCACCGCTGTGGTGCTGGGTTCAGTGCTTTGGATTCTCGGTGCTGCCTGGGGCTGGAGCCCTGCCGGCTGGATGGTACTGGAGTGGGGTTATCGTGATGTTGCTGCCGCAGGTGTGGTACACACCATCGCCGGCTTCTTTGCCCTGGGTATTCTGATTCCGTTAGGGCCCAGAATTGGCAAGTACAATGCTGACGGCTCGGCCAATGATCTGCGTGGCCACAACATGCCACTGACAGTGACCGGCCTTATGTTGATAATCATCGGCTTCTTCGGCTTCCTTGGCGGTTGTTTGATTTACGATCCCGCCGGTAACTGGGTAAACATCTATGGTGTGCCGTCAAACCTGTCTGCGTTTGTCTTTAACACACTGATGGGCATGGCTGGTGGAATCATCGGCGCCTACTTCCTCACCAGAGACCCGTTCTGGATGATGTCCGGCGCACTTGGCGGTATCTTTTCGGTCGCCGCCGGTATCGACTTGTTCTACCCGCCACTTGCATTCCTGATTGGTTTTGCCGGCGGCTGTCTGATTCCGGTTTCAGCAAAACTTGTTGAGAAAATGGGCATCGATGACGCAGTCAGTGCGTTTGCTGTGCACGGGGTGTGTGGTGTCTGGGGTCTGCTGGCAGTAGGTATTTTCTGTGCGGGCTACCCCGGCGTAGGAGATATCCCGGCAATCAGTCTGGCTGGCCAGGCGAAGGGTGCACTGGTAATGGCAGGGCTGGGTTTCATTCCGGCAATCATCCTCGGGTATATTCTGCGAATATTCGGCTTGCTGCGTGTGCGCAATGAAGTTGAGATCCTCGGAATGGACCCTGCAGAAATTCCTTCGCAGGCCTACCCGGAATTTGCTATCTGGGAAGAGGCACCGGCGAACTACGAGCCACGTGGTCGCGGACGCCCTGACTTCGATCGCGATCCACCACCTCGTCGCGAGCCACCTCCGCCGAGACGTGAACAGATTCTGGACGAGCGTCCGGAAGGTCTGGATCGTCCGCGCAATCGTCCACCTACCAGGAGACCGTAGAAAATGAACGCAAGTCCTGTTGAAACGTTTGATGGCGCAGCGGCCATTTTTACCTTCGCTGCCAACCAGGGGACATTGAAAGGTATCTTCTGGGCCATGTGTGCGGTACTGGTTATTGTTGTCGTCTCGAGTATTTTCCACGAAATTCGTGTGGGCTCGAAGGTGGCACGACGCCGGGGTTTCCGCGACTAAACCACAGCCGGTTTGGTTATGAATCGGCTGCTAACGACGCGTTAATTGCACTAAGGCCCCGGTTGTCGGGGCCTTTTTTGTATCTGTCATCTCAAAAATCGTATACCGGTTAGCTGAGCATTCCAGCTGACTTTATCTGGGAGAGAGCTGTGTCAAAAGATCTTGAAAAATGGGCTAAAACGAAAAAGGTAAAGTACTTTTTAATCAGCTTTGTCGATCTGTTTGGTGTGTTACGCGCAAAGCTGGTGCCGACACGTGCGATCAAAGATATGCAGACAGAGGGGGCGGGTTTTGCCGGGTTCGCATCGTATCTGGATATGACGCCTGCCCATCCGGATATGTTTGCTATTCCTGATGCTGACAGCGCCATTCAGCTGCCCTGGAAACCTGAAGTCGCCTGGGTGGCAGCTGACTTGTGGATGGATGGTGCCGAGGTCGAGGCGTCACCCAGGGTTGCTTTGAAGCGACAACTCGAGAAGGCCCAAAAGCTTGGCTACCGGATGAAAACCGGCGTTGAGTGTGAGTACTTTTTGATCAATAAGTCGGGCTCGGCAATCTACGACGCTGATGATACTCAGGCCAAACCGTGTTACGACCAGCAGGCACTTATGCGCCGCTATCCCGTAGTGAGTGAAATCTGCGATGCCATGATTGAACTGGGCTGGGGTCCGTATCAGAACGACCATGAAGATGCGAACGGTCAGTTTGAGATGAACTGGGATTATGACGATGCGTTGAAAACTGCCGATCGGCATGTGTTTTTTAAGTACATGGTAAAAACCATTGCAGAAAATCACGAAATGCGCGCGACTTTTATGCCCAAGCCTTTTGCCAATTTAACCGGGAATGGTTGTCACGCGCATGTATCACTATGGGACAAGGCGGGTCGCAAGAACCTGTTCCTGAATAAAAAAGATGATCTGGGGTTATCCCAAACCGCGTATCACTTTTTAGGTGGAGTCATGGACAGTGCGACTGCCCTGTGTGCAGTATTCAACCCGACCGTGAACAGCTACAAGCGCATTGGTGCACCGGTAACCTCTTCAGGAGCTACCTGGTCACCTAACGCTGTGACTTATTCCGGTAATAACCGCACTCACATGATTCGGGTGCCTGACGACGGTCGATTTGAGCTGCGCCTGATGGACGGTGCGGCAAATCCGTATCTGATGCAGGCGGGTGTGCTTGCAGCAGGACTCGACGGTATTGCCAACAAAAAAGATCCGGGTAAGCCCGTACACCTGAATATGTATGAAGAAGGACACAAAGTGAAAGGTGCAAAACAACTTCCTTCCACTTTGCATGATGCGCTGCGACTGATGGAAAAAAGTAAAGTACTGCGCGAGGGGCTGGGTGACGAACTGGTCGACGCCTACCTCAAATTGAAAATGCAGGAATGGAGTCAATATACGGCGCACCTGAGTGAATGGGAGCGTCAAAACACCATGGACTGTTAACGACCCCTTCAACAAATAAAAAGACACGGTAATGACGGATATAAATAGCCCTTTAGAGAGATACTTTCTCGGCTGGCAGTGCCGGATCAGGCAACAGGCTGTGCGCAACGATGAAGGGCGCCCCAGTGAAGGTATGCGTGCAGGGGTTTATGTGAGCATCAGCGAGCGCAATCTGGGGCCGCTGATCATTAACATTGCATTGTCTGACTGTGTTGAGATCACCAGTGAGTTCAAGCATGTAGTCAAGAAAACGCACGACCCTAAGTTGCGTCGCGACTCTGCGTTGAAAATTTTGCAATCGGCTTACTATCAGTACCCGGCAAAATTTGATGGTGCAATTTACGCAACGTTTGCGGTTGGGTCGGAACTGGCAGATCTGCTGGTAAAGCAGCAGCAATGCAGACTGGCTATTCGACAATACAATCAGACATTCGATCTGCACTGTGTAGTACAGGAGCTACCAGAGGACGATGACAAGTTTCAGGTAACGTATTGGCATAACAAAATGTTCAATGCCACGATGCCGGCTCAGGTCAGGATTCTCAGGTTTCTGCCTGATTGGGAAAAGTCTGTGGCTGAACCCGGCGTACAGGCAGCCTAGGCACGGGCAGCCTGGTCGCAGACAAATCCTTTGATCCTGTCCATATGCGTTTTAAAGGCCGGTACCGGAAGCATATCGGGCAGGTGTCATGCTGCTTAGTCACGGTGGAGCATTGAATACGTTTTTTAAACCCGGTCAGTACCCGTTCGGTGAATACGAAACCCTGACCAGAGAGTTTCAGTGGGCAGTACCGGACAGATACAACATTGCGGTAGCAGCTTGTCGATTTGCAAAATCACATCCTGATCGTGTCGCGATGTACTGCGAAAATGATACAGGCAAGCCAACACAATTCACTTTCGGCCAACTGGAAGCCATGTCTAACCAGTTGGCGAATACCCTGTGTGCACTTGGCGTTAAGCCCGGTGATCGAGTGGGTATTGTGTTGCCGCAGCGCTTCGAGGCAGGAGTTGCACACATGGCGATCTACAAGCTTGGTGCGATCGCGCTGCCGCTGTCGGTGATGTTCGGTGATGATGCTGTCTCTTATCGACTTGCAGATAGCAGCGCTACTGTGGTGATCGCTGATACGCCGCGTTGCGAACTTATCAACGATTTGAAACCGGCATTACCGTCGCTAATGCATGTGCTTAATTGCGATGATGAATTACCTTCGCTACTGGCTAAAGCAAAGGAGACTTTCCAGCCGGTTGCCACGCTTGCGGATGATCCGGCTTTTCTGATTTACACCTCAGGTACCACCGGGCCGCCCAAAGGCGCGTTGGGTGCGCACCGGTGTCTATTGGGAAATCTAACCGGGTTTGAACTATCGCAAAACTATTTCCCTTTAAAAGATGATGTTTTCTGGACACCCGCAGACTGGGCGTGGACCGGTGGGCTGCTGGATGCGCTGATTCCCTCGTGGGTTTACGGTGTGCCGATCCTGGGTTATGAAACCAGTAAGTTTGACCCTGAACGTGTATGCCATCTGCTCGATAAATATCGCGTGACTAATGGTTTTGTTCCGCCGACTGCGCTCAAAATGCTGCGACAATACGACGGGCTGAAAAAGCATAACATCCGGTTTCGCGCGATTATGTCAGCAGGTGAAACCGTCGGTTCAGAGGTCTATCACTGGGCTGAAGAAACCTTCGGCATTCAAATTAACGAAATGTGCGGGCAAACAGAATTCAACTATATCGTTGGAAACTGTTCAGCGTTATTTGCAGTTAAACCCGGCTCTATGGGTAAACCATATGCCGGTCATCGAGTGGATCCTGTGGATAAAGACGGCAACGTTTTGCCCGCGGGTGAAGTCGGAGAGCTGGCGGCACACAGGGATGATCCGGTCATGTTTCTTGGCTATTGGAACAAGCCCGAGGCAACCGTATCAAAATTTCGGGGTGACTACTGGGGCCTGGGCGATCTGTGCTATCGCGATGAAGATGGCTATCTCTGGTTTGTCGGTCGCGATGACGATGTAATATCTACCGCCGGCTATCGCGTCGGTCCGGGGGAGGTAGAAGACTGCCTGCTGAAACATCCGGCGGTAGCTCAGTGCGCGGTAATCGGTGTTGCTGACGAATTACGTGGCCAGGTAATCAAGGCTTATATCGTGCTGGCAGATCGCTTTCAATCATCAACGGAACTGGTCAACGATATCCAGAACTCTGTAAAGTCCCATCTTGCTAAACATGAATACCCCAGGCTTATCGAGTTTATTGATGAGTTACCGATGACGACAACCGGGAAGGTGCGTCGGGTGGAGCTCAGGAAAATGCACGAGAGTAACCTGTCGGGCTAAGAATTCACCGCCGCCATGTGAGTTTTCTGAGGATGCTGTTTCTGTCTCCGGAAATTTGTATGGACGCTTCCCATTGCTTGTCGATTTTACTGATTTTCAGCACACCGAATGCATCACCGGCATGAGCAAATTCTGTCGCTACGTCGACTTCCACATGATAACGTTTATCATCGATGTAGTAATGCTGTTTGAAGGTTTCACGCTCTGCAAAGTCAGCCACGTGTGCGTTAGCAAACGGGTAGGGGCCATAGAGTGGAGATGCATGGATAGAATGGATCGTCACCGGATCTTTGTCGCCAGCAGTTAATTCTGCGGTAGCGATACATGAGAGATGCTCATCACCGGACAAAAATATGACGTTGCTGATCTGATTCTCTGCGATAAAGGCAAGTAGTCGACCGGTAGTTTGTGGATAGCCATCCCAGGAGTCAGAACTCAGAGATATCGCCGTGGCATCGTCTGGCAGTAATGAGTTATTGATTGGTTCCAGATCGTGAAACTCCGCCGTGGATAATCTGCGCGGTAGAATCATGGCGGGAGAGAGAATCAGCTTTGGTATCTCTTCTTCGGCCTGCAATAACCAGTTTTCCAATGCATTACACTGCTCATCGTCGATCATTGTGGCTCGCTGGTGATTGTCGATCCTGCGCAGTGTTCTTTCTGTACGGGTGTCCATGACAAAAAGCGGAATCTCTCCGATCGGTCTATTGTCCCATAGTTTTCCTGATGTCTGTTCACCCAGGCGTTGTTGTAAAAACCAGCGTTTACCATCTTCAAGTTTCTGCTGAAGAATGCGCTGCTCATCAGGATCTTCAGAGGGTTCCCAGTTATCGATCAGCTCATGATCATCTATTGCAAAGCGGGTACTTCTCATATCGATAAGTAAATCCTGCCACTCATTGAATGCCGCCTGGTAGTCGTAAGCCGCCTTGAATTTTTCGAGCTCGGATACGGGTTCGAACAGCCCCGCTGTCGGGTCGACATAAACACCGTCACCGGCGATCAACAGGTAGGGCGCGCAGTGGTGATAGTCAGATGACTTCAGGATATGTTTTGCTCTAACCAGAGATTTCTCCGGAGGTGCTTTACGAAACAGATCCCCGGGATACTGGCAACTGGAAAAGACAATGGCGTAACTTTCGTGTGAATCGCGGGATTGATTGTCTACGGGGACAGCAAACCGCTGCCAGTCCGGATGCTTCAGACAGTCCCCAAGGCCGGCGTCAAGCAGGGTTGACTCCGGCAGTTCAGTCAGTGCCTCAGTGTTTAAGTTGCTGTTGATAATAACCAGTAACAGTAAAGCGTCAGCATCGGGGGCCATTGCCAAATTGATCGATACTGTGGTCGCACATCCTTCTATGCGTTGTGTCGGGTTGTCGGCAGGTATTATCTGTATTGCTTTTTCTTCAGTAACTATTGCATCAGTACTTATCGATGATCCCGGGTCTTGTGACTCTTGTCTGAAATTTACCGGCACAATCACAAAGGCGTCTACCGGATTGTCGTCACGGGTTATGTTGTCGATCAGCAGGTGGCGTATTGTTCCTGACTGATCAAGCGGTCTGATGTTGAATGGAAATTCCAGTTCGATCATCTTGTTTTGCTTTCGCTCAGCTCAGGTGAAGAGCTATATCAATGTAGACTTGCTGGCAGTTTATTCCCATCAGGGAATCCTGATGTCCAAGTCCCCGGTGGATTTTGAAATCGAAAATGTCGCGATTCGGAAAAACCGTATCAAAAAGCCTTGCTGTCATTAATGGAGAGCAAGGATCAATAAGGCCGTTTTCGGCCCCATGAACCCACAGGGTCGGCATCGTCCAGTGTTGTCTAATCGATTCCGGTGATCGCAGAATTTTCTTTCCGTGTCGGTCGGTAATCTCGGTAGTATTGGCAAAGTGTATTGTTTGTTTGACCGTTTCGATACTCAGCGGGCCGAAAAAATCGTGAAGATTACCGAGCACCGGTGCGGACATGTTTCTCAATGAGAAAGTACGCCCGTACAGTACATCCATTCGATGTCGCTCTCTAACGTAGGGCGATATGTTGCCAAGTGGATACTCGAGATCGAATTCGCTGTCGTCCGGGTAGGGAAGAGTCGCCAGAAGTCTGTCCATCATTTGGTCTCCACCGGTAACTCCGTTAGTTAGTACTTCAGGCGGGTTAAACTGGTAGTTCCCTTCATTGTATATTTTCTTACCTTCGTGTTGTTGTGCCGGAAAGAAGGTATAACTTACCTGTGGTAACAGGTTTTTCAGGTAGTGCATCATAAAGGCTCGAAACGTATTGGCTGCACTGAAACGCAGCACGGGACCAGCCTGCGACAACACTATTTTTCGGATTTTTTCCTTCAGAGACGCGTTTTGTTTTCCGGCAGGGGTACCCAGTATGCTCATGCTGAGCATGACGGCTCCCATACAATGTGCAACTACATCGACCTGCCCGCAGCCGGTAGTGCTGGTGATATAATCTATTGCTGCCGGAATATCGTGGTAGGCCATGTCTTCGAAATCCCAGTCGTGGCTGGCCGAATGAAGTGCACAACTGGTTCGCATATCGAGCACCCAGACTTCACGCCCTTCGTTACACAAGTGTTGCACCAGTCCGGGGGATAAAAGATTGTGTGCGAATGTGGTACCACTGGCGCTGTATCCGTGAATCAGCAGCACCGGTGTATCGTGACTTTTCGAAAGCGGCGAATAGCGGGTTATTCTGGCATGCAGATAATGAAGGTTTCTTGGATTATCGTATCGGTTTTTATCACACACTGAATCGACACAAATCCACTCACTGTGGTGCTTTAAATCGGGCAGCTCTTGCGGTAGCGCTGCCATGTTGTAGATATACTCGTTTTTCTCACTGCTATGCACAGTTTGTGGCTGCTTTCTCTCTATAAATGTGTCCAGTGCGGATTGATCATTGTTTATGTCGCGCCAGTCGTGCGGCGCCATAAAGCTGAAAAAATGATGCAGTAATAACTCACGAAAAAAGCGCATGCCAAACATGGTCAGATCGGTGTAGCCGTCAGGCAGGGTCTCCTCTGAAACAATTGTCATCAGTGGGGATTTTTTCCGGGCGAGATAAAATAGATCCAGTACCAGGCGTGGTTTGGTTTCATCGGCTAACCCGGGAAATGTTATCAAATCGATTTCAGACATCTGACGCCACGGATTCGATCGAGATTGGTATCGAAACCTTTTTTTACCGCTAATGATTGAGTTCACTGTGATCAGATTTGCCAGTTTCGAATTCACAGGTTTTGTTGGTGGTGAAGCCTGCAGTTCATATTCAAGGTATCGTTCACGCCCTGCGTGCTTCCATAGTGCACACATTAACGACAAATGTTTCCCCACACCTGTACTCTGACCCTTCGCTGACCAAAGATATTCACGTGCTCCTCTGTTGCGAACCCAGGTTGAAAACCCGTGTATCAATCTGCTTCTCGATGCCCTTTCTACCTCCTTAAACAAGTGTATAGAGCCACTTACCCGGGTAGACAGCAGGCAGATACTGTCGAGATATTTATCCGGGTTTTTGTCAAACTGTGCTCGCATTTCAAGCCACTCATTGCTGCCAGTTTTTTTTGTTCTGGTTCTGAATTCGCGGGAGTGTTCTGGATCAAATAATGTATTCCAGTCCTGACGATCAAAGATTCTAATGGTATTGGATGTCGGCGAATCTTCCGGATCTGCTAACTCGATCTCTCGCAGAATATCGTTTGTGCAGAGGGCAATCGGCACCGGCTTGGTTTCCAGTGACATTTCGATAACCACATCAACCGGTTTGTCATCGCAAATTAAGGTGGCATTGCCGACAAGTCGTTCAGTGATGGCGATTTCTGTCGGCCGTCTGGCGGGTGGTGTTTTTTCCGGATCCGTTTGTGTTGTGTAGCGGGGTCGCACCAGGGGGTGGTTATGCTCTTTGCTTTGATCCTCCCAAAGCCATCTTTCCTTCAGCTTTTTCGTGGCACGCAATGCGATAGCGGTGATGGAAAGGGCTGGATTAATGCCGGGTGCGCCGGGCAGGATAGAGCCATCAAGCACGACAAGATCGTCGTACAAATTATGTTGTAAGGCTGTGCCGTCTGCTTGTGGGCAGCTGGCATTAAACACCTGGCCGCAATCGTTTACCACCCCGGTTTCCACGTTGTCGCCAATGATGCAGCCACCCAGTGGGTGAACTGTGAGTACCGGGCCTTCCGGGATTTTCATCATCTGCTGCATTTGTTCACCCAACGGATTGCGGGAGGGATTGTCATGGACAACCGCTGTCACCCCCAGGTGTTTTTTAGCCAGCGCCTTTAGATAATCTATTTGAGCCTTGTATAAGTGATTGCGTGTATGTGAATGATGATCGGGCCATTGCACGCTTATGCTTGAAGTCGCACGGTCGTATACCAGCCGGCCGCTGGCTCCGTCGTCTCCCATCATGATCATAATCGCACTGTTATCAAGCGTTTCTGTACTCACGTAACAGTAGTCGTCAGAATTAGCCGCGTCGGCTGCCTGTTGATCGGTGAGCGCGTGGACGATACGCACCAGTCCGAGAACTTCGGTGAGGATGCCCTTCAGCGCAGCCGGAATACTCAGCTCCTGAATAGCCAATGGAATGTCATTGGTGTCGCGGGCGTCGATCATTCCTGTAATTGTTGGTCCGACTTCCCGCATACCCGGCGCTATAGTTTCGTCAGCAGCCATATTAACCGGCATATTGCAGTTGGTGATTGCTGCGATATTGTCGCCATTGCCGGAGAAATTGTTTCCAAGCATATCTGAGAAATTTAGAAAATGTGATGACTGATGTTGAGACCTGAACATGATTTCACTGGTTGCATAGGTACCTGCCGCCATCACCAGTTTGGTGCAGCGCAACACCAGCGGTTGTGAAGTTCTTTTTCTTCTTGTCGGATCGGAGTAATTGACATAAACCTGCCAGCCGGTTTCATGTTTATCGAACCGTTCAACAGTTGCGCCACAGTAGATTTCTGCACCCTGGTTAACTGCTTTAGCAAGCAGGTTGGTGTCGAGTGATTTTTTAGCGTTGTGGTTGCAACCCTGTGCGCAGTCGCCGCAACCAATGCATGCATTCAGGGATACCGGATTCCCTGTTTCATTTTCCAGTGCAATGCTGACTGGTACCGGCTGCGCCTTATTGCCGCCTAGTTTATTTAGTAATTTATATTTCAGTGGCTCGGCATTGAATTTAGCAACCGTGTTCGGTTTACTGTTGTGCTCAACCCCCAGGACTTGTTTCGCATCCTGGTAGCAGGTCTGCAGTTCATTCCCCTGCAGTGTGGATGGCCACTTTTCGATTATTTGAGGTGAGGGTTCCAGCAGCACACCCGCATTGATCAATGATCCACCGCCGAGGCCGTTGGCTACCACTGCGGATGCTTTTGCACCGAGTCGTATTTCAAAAAGCCCGAGTGCATTGCCACCGGCACCGGCGCTGCCGGGCTGAGCGATTCTCAACTGCCCGGGCAAATCTGCAAAACCGCTTGGAAATGCGCCCGGCAGAAACTCTTTGCCGCGCTCGAGCACGCAGACGCGTATCGGTCGACGTTTGCCGGTGGTTTCATCGGTAATCGTGCATTTGCTGAAGGAATCTGCTGCAACTGCACCGCCGTAACCACTGCCGACAATGATGACATCAAAATGTGCTGGTGGGATGTTTTGTGCGCTGGATGACGCGGTATTGCAGTCTGATCGGTGGATTTTGCTGGCGAGTATAGCGAGGTCGCGAGAAAGGAAAGTAGTCGCCCGGTTATTGATTACCTTCGCGCCGTTTGGAGATGTTTCGCTGGTTTCCATTCAATACTCGTGACTGTCCGCTGTCATTGGTCGTTGGGAGTTAGCACTCGGACTTCTGTCAGTAAGTTGATTCGACCGGAAAATCAATAACAACAATGAGTATCGTTGAAGTCGTCTTTGCTGTCGGTACTACAAATAGGTTATTGCGAAGGGTTGTTCATCACGTGCTCCAGCGTTAACACCCGATCTTCCGGCAGGCGATTATCGATCACTTGTCTGGCATTGGGTATATCGTTCGATTGGGCTCTCGACATTGCCTCGTCCGCAGAATGATCGTGATCCAGCCACCGCTGCTGTAACCGGTCCAGCAATACTGTTTCGGGTACGTCGAGGAAGATACGGTAGTGGAACAGACTGTGTAGCTGCTGCCATGGCGGTAGTGCAAGCAGCAGGTAATTGCCTTCGACAATAACAATTCGATGCTTCGGCCTGATGCGCCGGGCACCTGCACGTGCAAGATCCAGTGCTCGATCAAAGGTCGGGATAATCACCTCGGTTTCTGCAGCAGCTACTCTTTGCAGCATGTGATGAAGTCCATCAAAGTCAAAGGTATGTGAAGCACCCTTGCGATCCCGGGCGTGGTCTTCATCGAGAAGCATATTGTCCAGATGGAACCCGTCCATCGGCAGTACCACTGCACATTCCTCGTTGGCGATCTGATCGATTACCTCCTGCAGTTGATCGGCCAGCGTTGACTTGCCCGACGCAGGTGCGCCTGCAATAGCCACCATGGTGCGAGATGATTGTTGCTCAAGGAGTTGTCGGGCAATGTCGTGCAGTTCACTGCTCACCTATGCCCGCTCCGAAAACAGTACGCTCAAATCCAGAAAATAGCGGCTGAACAGCGGCAGGCAGGCGGCACCAATGACGCGTGCATCACTGCCGACGCTGCCGGCAATGATCTGCGGGGGTATCAGCAGGCCCTGCAGATTCATTTTGGACAGTTCACGATTGCAGGCGGTGACCATTTGTTCTTTGACCCATGGTGGAATCGCACCGTCAAGCACAATGGCAGAAAAGTCGATCACTGAGCAGGCCGATACGGTAGTGGCAGCGATGTGCTCTGCGATGCCGTCGATCCATTGTTCAACCACGCTGGAAAAGCATGACCAGTCATCGGGTTTCTTCCATACCGGTGATGGATCAACACCCTGTTCGGCAAGCATCCATTCCAGTTTGATGACTGATGCGTGGTCAATGAGTTGAGAGAACTCTCCTTTGTGATTGCGCACCGGCATTGGTCCAAGTGCGCCGGCGTTGCCTGTTCTGCCGGGAAAAAGTGAATGGTTGAGCACCACGCCTCCGCCAATGAATGTGCCCATAAAAATGTACAGAAAGTCGGGGAGCCCGGCCCCTTTACCGTAAACCATTTCTGCGCCGCAGGCGGCGGTCGCATCGTTTCTTGTGTATACCTCCAGTCCGTGTTTACCGGCAAGCTCTTCACTGAAGCTGAAGTCCCGCCACTGATCCATGGTTTTTTGCGGTGCGCCGATTTTGTCTGCCCAGTGCCATAGCTCGTGCGGCATCGATACGCCGATTCCGGCCAGTCGCTGACGGTGTTTGCCTGGCAGCTGTTCGCGTAACTGTTTTATTCCCTCGACGGCAAAACGTTTGATCACCTTCGGGGCAGGGTAGGTGAAGTGCTTTCTGAGCACAGCGCGTTGCTGACCGGTTAAATCAATCATCATTAAGTCCGCACTGCGGCGGCCTATCTTTAACCCGATTGAAAAAGCACCATCCGGATTAAGCGACATGGGTATGGATGGCTGACCAACCTTACCGCGCAACGGTTCGCCTTTGACTAAGAGATCGTCCTCTTCCAGTGCTCGCATGATGACCGTCACTGTTTGCGCTGATAACCCGGTGCGCAGTGCAATCTCTGACTTCGGCAGGCTGCCGTGTCTTTGCACCATAGAAAGCACCAGACGCTGATTGTGGTCTCGCACGCGCGACAGGTTGGCGCCACCGCCGGGGTCAAGTACGGTGGATGTCTGGGTTGATTCTTTACCGGCGCTCATGAGCTAAGACTGACACATAATTCAATAATAAATCAATTTGAATTATTTATTGACAGGCGTCGACTTTGTATGTGAATCTTGAAAGTGAGGATTCAACGCGCATTCAGTGGTTACACTGCCAGTGCAACGCTGGTCCTTCCATTCTATGCCAGGAGAGAAACATATGAAAAAGCCTACTATTACGTCCCTGACCGGACTGGTCGGTCTCGGCCTGTTGGCCACGTCATCGGCTTATGCCGGTGGGCACGGTGTCAGCGCATGCCTGATCACCAAAACGGATACCAACCCGTTCTTCGTTAAAATGAAAGAAGGTGCAACGGCCAAAGCTGAAGAGCTCGGCGTTTCACTGAAAGCCTATGCCGGTAAAGTCGATGGTGACTCGGAAACACAGGTGGCTGCTATCGAAACCTGTATTGCCGATGGCGCAAAGGGTATTCTGCTTACAGCCTCTGATACCAAAGGTATTGTGCCGGCGGTTGAGCAGGCGCGCGAAGCTGGTTTGCTGGTTATAGCGCTTGATACACCACTTGAGCCTATCGATGCTGCCGATGCCACGTTTGCGACGGATAACTTCAAAGCAGGTGAGCTTATCGGTGCGTGGGCTGCTGCTGCCATGGGTGATGATGCGGCAAATGCAAAAATAGCCATGCTGGATCTTGCTGTCAGTCAGCCATCTGTCGGTGTGCTCCGCGATCAGGGTTTCCTGCAGGGGTTCGGTATTGACCTCGGTGATCCCAATAAATGGGGTGATGAAGAAGATCCTCGAATTGTCGGAAATGAAGTCACCGCCGGTAACGAAGAAGGTGGTCGCAAAGCCATGGAAACTTTGTTGAGTAAAGACCCGGGCATTAACGTGGTCTACACCATCAACGAGCCGGCTGCATCCGGTGCTTATGAAGCGCTGAAGGCTGTTGGTCGCGAAGGTGATGTACTCATCGTGTCTGTTGATGGTGGCTGCCCGGGTGTAGCTGACGTGGCCGACGGTGTTATCGGTGCAACTTCGCAGCAATATCCGCTGCTGATGGCATCACTGGGTATCGAGGCAATTGCCGCATGGGCCAAAGATGGTTCCAAGCCTGAAAACACACCGGGCCTGGAATTCTTCGACACCGGTGTAAACCTGGTGACTGATAAGCCTGTTGATGGTGTTGACTCTATTGACACTAAAGAAGGCACTGATAAGTGCTGGGGCTGATTGCTCAGTTATAAAGCTGTATAAGTAATGGTAGTAAGGAAAAAAGCGGTGCTATGGAGCACCGCTTTTTTCTACCTGAAATTCTGAAATACATGAGATGCTCTCTGTTACACCGCGGCGGTAGTGCAATGTAATGTGAGAGCCTGGCGATCATTTCGCATCAAGGTGGGGGCAGGGTTGAGCGCACAGGATTTTGAAAAGCCGTTGGAGGCGAGTGCACAAGAGGTCGCGTCATTCGATGATACCCGACCGGGTGCAGCGGTATGGGTGCAGAATCTACTGCACAAGAACCCGTCACTGGTACCACTGATTGTCCTTGTGGTGTCCATCTTCGTTTTCGGGTTCAACACCTTTGGTTTTGATATCGGTGAGCGATTTTTTACTCCTTTCTCCCTGAGTTTAATACTGCAGCAGGTGGCTATTGTCGGCATAGTCGGGGCGGCGCAGTCACTAGTTATCCTCACCGGCGGCATCGATCTGTCGGTAGGTGCCATCATGGTGTTGTCATCGGTAGTCATGGGGCAATTTACCTTTCGCTACGGATTGCCGGCAGAGTTTGCAATCCTCTGTGGTTTTGCTGTCGGGGGATTGTGCGGGTTGCTGAACGGCTTTCTGGTTGCCGTGGTTAGGCTTCCGCCGTTTATTGTTACTTTAGGTACCTGGCAGATCGTTCTGGCGACTAACTTTTTGTACTCGGCGAATGAAACGATCAGAAGCAGAGATATCTCCAAAGAAGCGCCGATTCTTCAGTTTTTCGGTACGAAGCTTAAATACGAAGGAGAGATGTTTTCTTTTTTGAATGGTGCTGCTTATTGTCGTACTGGCTTATGTATTAAATCATACCGCCTGGGGGCGCCATGTGTACGCGGTTGGTGACGATATAGATGCTGCCGAGCTCAGTGGTGTTCGTACCAAGCGTGTACTTATTTCGGTCTATGTCGTTGCAGGGCTTATATGCGCGTTAGCGGGCTGGGCATTGATCGGACGCATCGGTTCCGTTTCACCGACCGCAGGGCAATTTGCAAATATCGAATCAATTACCGCGGTTGTCATCGGGGGGATTTCGCTTTTCGGCGGACGAGGCTCGATTATGGGGATGATATTCGGAGCGCTGATTGTCGGCGTTTTTACGTTGGGGCTTGGTATCATCGGGACCAACCCGCAGTGGACGTATCTGCTGATCGGGGTGCTTATTATTCTTGCGGTGGCAGTTGATCAGTGGATCAGGAAGGTGGCGACATGAGCCAGCGCGAACCCGTGCTTAAAGCCTCTCGACTGACCAAACGCTATGGTCGCGTCGTGGCGCTGGACAACGCTGATCTTGAACTCTACCCGGGTGAAGTGCTCGCGGTAATCGGTGATAACGGGGCAGGCAAGTCGACACTGATTAAAGCTATATCCGGGGCAGTGACGCCTGATGGCGGGCAAATCTGGCTGAATGGTCAGTCTGTCAACTTCAGCTCACCGATGCAGGCGCGTGATGCCGGCATTGAAACCGTCTACCAGAACCTGGCGTTGTCTCCGGCGCTGTCGATAACCGACAACATGTTTCTCGGGCGTGAGCTTCGCAAGCCCGGGGTGATGGGTAAGTGGTTTCGCAAGCTCGATCGCAAAGAAATGGAAAAACAGGCGCGTGACAAACTCTCGGAACTAGGTTTGCTGACCATTCAGAATATATCGCAGTCTGTAGAAACGTTGTCGGGTGGTCAGCGTCAGGGGGTGGCCGTCGCCAGAGCAGCCGCGTTCGGCTCGAAAGTTATCATAATGGATGAGCCGACAGCCGCACTTGGGGTCAAAGAGTCGCGACGAGTACTCGAGTTGATCCAGGATGTGCGGGCACGCGGTATTCCTATTATTCTAATTTCGCACAATATGCCGCACGTATTCGAGGTTGCAGATCGCATTCACGTACACCGGCTGGGCAAACGGTTGTGCGTCATCGATCCGAATGAATATTCCATGTCCGATGCCGTCGCATTCATGACCGGGGCGAAAGAGCCGCCTGAGGTGCTGGTTAATTCGTAGGCCATACATTGCCGCACAATTCATCTGTGCCACGCCATCCGTCACCGGGCGACAGAGCGCGAAGCTATTGCGAAATATTGACGGCATTTACACGAATGCTGGTAAAAATCAGGGTTGAAACCTACACTCGATCCGCAGATAAGTAACTTAATATTCCCTGCTGGTACGCTTTTGGCCAGCGATCTGTATAATCGCGCCTCTTAATTAATGTATTTCTACCGGCATAGGCCGGTCCAGCCCAGCCGATATGTCCCAGAAAACTACCGATAATCTCCGCAATATTGCCATCATTGCGCACGTCGACCATGGTAAAACCACTTTGGTCGACAAACTCCTGAACCAGTCAGGTACGCTCGATCGCAAGTCCCAGGATGCAGAACGCATCATGGATTCGAATGACCAGGAGAAAGAGCGGGGAATAACGATTCTCGCCAAAAACACCGCCATCGAGTGGCGTGACTTCCGTATAAACATCGTTGACACACCGGGGCACGCCGACTTTGGCGGCGAAGTAGAGCGGGTGCTCTCAATGGTCGACAGCGTGCTGCTGCTGGTCGATGCGGTAGATGGCCCCATGCCGCAAACGCGGTTTGTGACCTCAAAAGCGTTTGAGCAGGGTCTCAATCCGATTGTTGTGATCAACAAAATTGATCGTCCCGGTGCACGGCCTGACTGGGTGATGGATCAGGTGTTTGATTTGTTTGATCGGCTGGGGGCAACTGATGAGCAGCTGGATTTTCCGGTGATCTATACGTCGGCCATCAACGGTATTGCCGGGCTTGATTACGACGATATGGCTGAAGATATGACGCCTCTGTTTGAAATGATTACGGAGAAAGTCCCCACGCCTGATGTTGATATTGCCGGTGACTTCCAAATGCAGATATCAGCGCTCGACTACGACAGTTACGTCGGGGTGATCGGCGTTGGTCGAATTACGCGTGGAGTGCTCACGCCGAATCAGCAAGTCGTGATCAAAGCTGCCAGCGGTAATGAGCGCAAAGGCAGGGTCCTCAACGTCAAAGGGTACATGGGGCTTGAGCGCGTTGATACCGATCAGGCGACCGCTGGAGACATTGTCTGTATCACCGGTATAGACGGGCTGGGCATCTCTGACACGCTTTGCGATCCTAACAACGTTGAGGCACTGCCGGCGTTGTCGGTAGATGAGCCAACGGTTAGCATGACTTTCAGTGTCAACGATTCTCCATTTGCCGGAAAGGAAGGCAAATATGTCACCTCGCGCAATATTCGTGAGCGGCTCGAACAGGAACTGATCCATAACGTCGCACTGCGAGTTGAAGAAGGTGACACCGCCGATAAATTCAAAGTGTCCGGCAGAGGTGAGTTACACCTGTCAGTGTTGATTGAAACCATGCGACGCGAAGGCTTTGAAGTGGGCGTGTCACGACCTGAGGTTATTCAAAAAGAAATTGACGGCGTTATTCAGGAGCCGTTTGAAATGCTGGTCGTCGATGTTGAAGACGCCCATCAGGGCGGGGTAATGGAAGAGCTCGGTTTGCGCAAAGCCGAAATGAAAAACATGGAACCTGATGGTAAAGGTCGCGTCAAAATGGAATTTGTTATTCCGTCTCGCGGTCTGATCGGTTTTCGAGGACAGTTTTTAACGATGACGTCTGGTTCCGGTATTCTGACCAGTGTTTTTGATCACTACGGGCAGGTGAAAGCCGGCAAGGTCGCAGCTCGCCAGAATGGTGTGCTGGTATCCATGGTCACTGGAAAAACAGCTGCATTTTCACTGTTTAACCTGCAGGATCGCGGGCGATTGTTTCTGGGTCACGCAGTGGACATCTATGAAGGTCAGATCATCGGTATTCACACTCGCTCGAATGATTTGACTGTCAATGCCACCAAGGGCAAGCAACTGACCAACATCCGTGCATCCGGCACAGATGAAGCGCTGACGCTGACACCGCCTATCATTCATACCCTTGAGCAGGCGCTGGAATTTATTGAAGACGATGAGCTGGTTGAAGTCACACCTGAGAGCATCAGACTGCGTAAGAAAATGCTCAAGGAAACTGATCGTAAGCGTGCTTCAAGAGCGGCTGCCTAGCCTAGGGTTAAGGACGGCTGAGTCAATAAGAATGCGTCGTTCTATTCAGGTTGTTTTTTAAGCGTCAGGTAGCCAAACGCTACCCGGTTGAATGCAGTGACAATACATATCGCTGCAAATATCCATGCGATTACCGGGAAGTAGCCCGGTAACAGGCACATGACTACAAAGCAGATGATCGTTTCTGTGCCTTCCGCGAGTCCGTCCAGATAATACAAGCCCTTGTAGCCGAACTCCGGGTGCTTGATATCGCGTTTTCCGGCCATCGACGAAAATGCAAGAAAGCTTGCCCCTGTGCCGACAAAACTGGCCACCAGCACCGCCGCCGGTAATGCATTGGTATCGGGGCTGGCAATGGCAAACCCCACTGGAAAAATGGCGTAGAAAATAAAGTCGAGTGAAATGTCGAGAAAGGCACCGGCATCGGTGGGTGTGTGCAGTCGGGCCAGTTCTCCGTCAATGCCGTCTGCGAGTCGGTTGAGCAGCAATGCGAACAAACCAGCCAATGGCTGACTGACAGCAACCATCAGTACTCCGATTAAGCCGACAACAAATCCTGCGGTGGTGACGTGGTCAGCTCTTATACCTTTTTTGTGCAGCCACACAGCTGCCGCGCGCAAAGGTGGTTTGATCACCGGGACGACATGTTTATCCAGCATGGAGATAGTCACCGTTGCAGCAGGGGGTGTTAACAACGTCCCTGTGAACTACGGCATTCGTGCTGACATTCGTAAGTTGCATTGCTGTGTGCTTATCGCCAATCAGTAAATGTTGGTAGCATTGGAATGCAGTGGCTTGCGTCGTGGTTGCTCATTGGGCATTGAACGCGTGGTTAGTGTCCGGCTTGCTCAATGTGCATAGTCTCAGGCTGTACCTGCTGTTGCGCCGGGGTACTGTGCGCGAGGTCTACACGTGTAGCATGCGCAGGAATATCGGCAATATCGTGTGTAACCAGCAGCGTCGGCAGATGCTTTGCACGCTCCCAGGTGAATTTTCGGATCTGTTCACGCAGGTTGACGTCTAATCGGGAGAATGGCTCATCGAGCAACAGTGCATTCGGTTCTGACAACAGCGTACGCAGCAGGCTGACACGCGCCCGTTGACCACCGCTCAGTGTGCCCGGATCACGTCCGGCCATACCTCCAAGGCCGGCTTGTTCAAGGCTTTGTTCGACAGTTTGCTCGCGTTGTTTTTTAGAGCCGCCACGCAGACCGAACTTTAAATTTTCACCGACGGACATGTGTGGAAAAAGATAATCCTGTTGCAGCATCAGACCCAGGTTGCGCTTCTCAGCCGGTAAATCGGTCAGCCGGGTTTTACCCAGCCAGACTTCGCCACTGGCTTTGATATGCGGGTCTATTGTGCCGGTGATCCAGCTCAAAATAGTCGACTTGCCACTTCCGCTTGGCCCCATCAGCGCGAGTACGCGACCGGGCTCAATGCTGAACGACAAGTCCTGACACAACCTGCTGCCGTCCGGAAGCGTTAACTGTAGAGACTCGACGGTAAGGTTATTCATGTGCGTTGTTTATGGACAAGTCTGGGAAGCCAGAGAGCAGCGCAAAATGCGAGTAGCGGCAACAGGCTCTGCATGGTGGCAAGTGTAGCAATAATACGCCTGTCGACACCGGAGAAGCTGGTCACCAGTTCGATGGCAAGTGTCTGATGACGGCCGGCTCCGAGCAATAAGGTCGGCAGGTATTGCGCCACGCTGACTGCCAGCGCCACCGCTGCTGCCTGACTGACAGGCTTGATCAGCAATGGTATTCGCACTCTGAACAAGGTGCGCCAGTAACCTGCGCCAAGTACTGCGGCGGCGTTGTTCCAGTTGGGATCAAGTTCCCGCCATGCCACGGCCAACAGCAACACGACATACGGTAATGCATAAACCCAGTGTGAATAAACCACTGTCAGCCACTTGCCGTCAGCACCGGTTAACAGAGCAACCGCCTGCCAGCCGAATAACAGAGTGACCTGTGGAATCAGCAGCGGCACGTACCACAACCAGTCGATTTGCGGGACGGTGCCGCGACGTTCACATTCCAGCCACGCGATGGCGGCAACCAGAGCAAGCACCAGTGTCATCAACGCAATACTCAGCGTGGTAAACAACGGTGATGCAAATTCTACCGAACGACTGGTCCAGTGGTTTAACGTCCACTCGGTGGGCAGAGTGTTTGGAAATCGCCAGCGGCGGGTAAAACTCCACAGCAGCAAAAGGATAAGTGATGCAATGCTGATGATCTGAATGCCGGCAATCAGTGACTGTCCGAATGTACGCAGGCTTTGCATTGCCTTGCCACGTTGCCCGCTTTCGCGTCGGGCGTGCGCTATGGCAGATATCGTTTTTTCCAACAGAAAAACCACACAATAAACAGCGGCAACACCGGCGGCCAGCAGCAGGGCACCGGCAGAGGCAACCGCGCGGGAACCGGGGTCGTTCACGATTGACAATAAAAACACAGAAAATGTCGGCGGATTACCCGGCCCCAGTAAAATGGCAACATCAACAACACTCAGGTTGAAAGCCAGCACAATAAGCAGCGTCAGTCTGATGCGCGGATAGAGGCGTGGCAGGATAAGTCGACTCCAGCAGCGTGCAGGCGCATAGCCGAGCGTACGTCCTATACGCAGTGCAGCGTCTACTTTTAACGTCGAAAGTTGCGCTGCTGCGGTGAGTAACAGAAACGGTGTCTCTTTAATGACGAGCCCGAGAATCAGTGACCAGCCTCCGCTGTCCGGTACCACCCATGCGGTTGGCGGGCGGCTCCAGCCGGTGAGTTCGGGTGAAATCAGCCGCACCAGCCAGCCACTGGGGGCAATCAGAAAAATCAGTCCGACCGCCAGTGCGGCATGCGGTACTGCCAGCAACGGAGGAAGGCACGCAATCAGAAATCGCCACAGCCGTGTGCCGTGTGCACACACGAGTGTGGCGATAGTGACCAGTAATGCGATTACTGTTGCGGTGATCCCGGTTTTTAACGACAACCAGATCGATGGCAGAAAACGCGGGTCGTTAAACAGTTGTTCAAACCCGTTGCCCTGTGCGATTGAGGGCATGAGCCCGAACGCAGGTACAACACTGCCGGCAATACCGACGACCAGCGGCAGAAAGAAGGCGAGCGCAATCGCAGTGGCGGTCAGGCGGAACATTACAACTGTCGCTTGGAATAGTGCGATGCAGAGATGCTGATTCGGTTGATGTTGGTTGGCGTACGCGAAGCCGGACCAGGGCGGGCAACATGCGTTGCGCCCTGTGATCGGTGGATTCTCAAGAGCATCAGTGGGGCAGTGGCGCTGTTGTTAATTCCCGTAGCGGGTCAGCCACGCCTTTTCTAATGCCTCTGCCCATGAAGCATGTGGTTCCGGAAGGGTTTTACCTGACCCGATAGGCAGTGCCCATGGGCCCAGATCGATAGCCGCGAACAATGCTTTTGATTCGGCGTCGAGTGTGGAGATGTCCAGAACGGTCGGGTCGCCCCAGTACTGCGGGTCAGCTTTGCGTGCCTGAGCCTCGGCCGACAGGAAAAAATTCGCTACGACCATTGCACCGGCTTTGGCTTTGGCATTGAACGGTATCGTCACAAAGTGCGTGTTGCCAATCGTGCCCTGCGTGAACGTGTAAGTGCGAACGGACTCCGGCAACTGGCCGGCTCTGACCGCGGCACTGGCTTCATTCGGGTTGAATGAGATAGAAATATCGAGTTCGCCGTCGTCCACCATTTGCCGGGTGTTTTCTGCACTGGCCGGCCACGATTTTCCTTTGCCCCACAGCAATGGATGCAACTCGTCCAGATAAGCCCATAGCGGTGCAGTCACAGCGTCGAAATCCGCCTGATCAACCGGGGCTGACAACGCCTCTTTGCTGTCGGTTAGTTCATGGAGCAGTTGCTTGACCATGGTGGTTCCATGGAAGACCGGAGGAGCAGGGTAGGCAAAGCGACCCCCGTCTTTTACAAACTGCAGCAATTCTGCGGCTGATGCCGGTGGGTTTCCGGTTGCCTGGGTGTCGTAGATAAACACTAGCTGAGCGCCGCCCCAGGGTGACTCAAGCCCGTCAACCGGTACCGAGAAATCCATTGTTAATGATGCTGAGTCCTGCAGCTTGGCGGCATTGGGCAGTGTGGTCGCAAATGCCCCCCAGGTGAGTCCGTTATTTTTCATATTGGCGAAGTTCTCGCCATTTACCCACATTAAATCGACATTGCCTTCGTCATTTCTGCCAACCGCTTTGGCTGCTTCGAGTTGACTGACTACCTCTGCAATATCGCCGATTTTCACGTGTTCAAGGGTAACGTCATAATCGTTTTTCAGATGTTCCGCTGCCCACGACAGATAGCCATTGATTCTGTCGCTGCCACCCCAGGCGTTAAAATACACCGTCTGGCCACTGGCTTCTTTTAACGTTTCGTCCCAGGCCTGGTCGATCTCTGCGGCTACAGTAGCACTGCTGATAGTGATCGCTGCGGTCAATGGTGCAAGCAGGCGGCAGAGGTATCTGGATGTTCGTTTCATTATGTTTCAGCAGTCGTCGAGGTGGTTTTTTGATTCCCGGTACATGCCGGCGGCGAAATTCTAGCAGATGCCGCTTTCATGGCGTGGATAGAAATCAACAGGGGTACTGACAGTCTGAAACGCAAAAAGTTACAAGTGCAAAGCCCGCTGGCAGATAACGGACGCAATTCGATCATTGTCCGTCGTTGTATAGGCACCAGAGGTGGACATGAGCGGGCTGTCGAGGGATGACAACAGCGCCGGGTTTAGAGGTGAGGGGGTTTAACAGCGGGCGGCTGAGCGCAGCCACCCACCGGGATATCCTGCAGTCTGGATTTTTCGCTTACCGCGGGTTGGATGCAAAAATCTCCACTCGCCGGTTTTTCGCTCGACCCTGTGCGGTGTCGTTGCTTTCCAGTGGACTGCGCTCTCCATAAGCTTTTGCGGTCATGCGGGCATATGGGAATCCGCGGCGTGCGAGAAAATCGACCACTGTTTTTGCCCGACGTTCCGACAGCATCTGGTTCTTGTTCGAGTCACCCTGATTATCGGTGTGTGCTTTGATAGTCAGGTGGGTTCGAGGGTAGCTGCGCAGGGTTCTGCTGGCATCATCCAGTATATCGACAGCGGAATCAGTCAGCTCTGCAGAAGCGGTTTTGAATGTAATTCCTTCAATTGAGCCTGCGAAAATTGCGCAGCCGTTGCGGTCAACTGTACTGTTGCGAAAGGTGCCCGGGCACTCGTCCGAACGATCGAGCACGCCATCGCGGTCGGTATCTTTCGGCAGAGACGCGGCGGCCATCATGGGCACCGGAAGGATACTTTCAGCGGCATCTTGTGTTGCTTCAGATTCCTCCGGTGGCATTAAACGACTATCGCTCAGAACCGGTTGCTCGGTTATGGGCTCAGCGACGGTTTGCTCGACAATGGCAGGTTCGACGGGGGGCACGACCACCGGTGCTTCAACCACTTCAAGGATTTCGAAATCAGCCGGCTTGCGTTGCCCGAGGCGATACATCAGACCAAGCTGTGCATACTGCGCATCGGTGTCGAAACTGATCAGTTCTGCACGCATACCCAGCCCTGATCGCGTGTTGTATTCGAGGCCGCCGCCATACAGCGGCCCGAGCTCTTCCGGTCCGGAATAGTTCACCGGGCCGACGGGGCTGTTTTCCATCGAGGCAACGCCGAGTCTGCCAAAGGCACTGAGTCCGCGTCGTCCCTTCTGGTGGCGACTTTTGCCAGCGTAATACAGCGCACTGGCACCGTTGGCATGATAGTTCACTCGACCTGCCGGGCTGAGGCCTGCACTGCCAAGGTCGGCTGAGTGCATTTCGAGTGAAAGATGTTTGTTGAGATCGAGTCCAAGCGTGACCTGCCCGCCGGGTACCGTGGGCTCATTCACGTCCACACCCGGTGCATTGCCGGTTTCCGGTGTCAGGTAGCTTACCCCCAGGCCTGCTGATGCATAGAGACCGGGTTTGATTCTGTTGGGGGCGGGTATGGCTGCGCCGAGTGCCGGCTCGATGTCGTTGTATTCGACCTTGCCGGTTGTATAGTCGATGTAGTCCTTGTCGAACGCTGTATCGACAGTAGCGCATCCGCTGGTGACACATAGTAGCGCCGCCGCGGGCATGACGCCGTAGCGCTTTATGAGATCAGACATAGTCGTTCTGGAACCCTCATGGATGGGTTGTGGCATATGTATGTGACTTAATCAAATGGGCGGCAGCAAGTAGTGTGCTCACGGGCATGTACGCTGATTCTGGCATCACGGAAATGAGACTTATTAGATAAAACAATGGGTTTGAACGGTCAGGTGAGCCGTCGTTTACCAAAGTGCGATCGTGTTTTGAGACAATCTGTCCCGATCAGTCAGGCGTGCTGTTCATACCCGCGTTACCATAGAATCAACGTCAATCAGATCACTGCCAATGACCGGAAAAGCTTCACTCTCAAAAGCGCTGGATCGTTTTCCACGCGTGCGTATGACTCATGCACCCACGCCGGTAGAGTCTTTGAATAATCTGTCATCCGACCTGGGTCTCAGGCTGTCGATCAAGCGTGATGACTGTACCGGCATCGGTTTTGGGGGTAACAAAGTCCGACAGCTGGAGTTTTATCTGGGACAGGCTTGTGAGCAACACGCCGATACTGTGTTGATCACCGGTGCCGTACAGTCGAATTTTGTCCGTACAACTGCAGCGATGGCGGCAAAACTCGGGATGGCCTGCCATGTTCAGCTGGAAGATCGCGTGGCGACGGACAGTGAGCATTACCGCAGCAGTGGCAACGTATTGTTGAACAGGCTGTTGGGTGCAAGCGTGCATCATTATGGCGTTGGAGAAGACGAAAGCGGTGCAGATGCGGCGCTTGATGATCTGGCTGGCAGGTTACTGCAAAGCGGTGCCTGTCCGTATGTGGTTCACCTTGGTATGCAGCACCCGCCACTCGGTGCGCTGGGGTATGTGTCTGCTGCAATGGAAATTGCCGATCAGCTGCAAACGATGGATCGGGTCGATGTCATTTACATTCCATCCGGCAGCGCGCTGACACACATAGGTGTGTTGTACGGGCTGCGCATGCTCGGTATAGACATACCGGTGCGTGGTGTTTGCGTGCGTCGATCAAAATCTTTACAGCACAAAAGAGTGGTAACGCGTTTGAACGAGCTGGGTGAAATGCTGATCGGGCCTGTGCCATCTTCCTGTATTGAACTCACCGATATCGCGCTCGCACCCGGTTACGGGATAATGAGCGAGTCTGCCCGGGAAGTGATAGAAAAGACCGCCCGACGCGAAGGCCTGTTTATCGATCCTGTGTATTCCGGTAAAACCATGAGCGCAGTTTTTCAGGAAGCTGATCAGCTGCAGGGTAAGCATGTGCTGATGTGGCACACCGGCGGGCAGCCCGCACTGTTTGCCTACCAGGATGCGTTCGGGTACCAGCCGCCTGTTGAATAACGCTACCCGGCTTATTCACAGCTGCCCTGAGGGTCGAGCTGTCCGGTTTCTAAAAACGACGCTGTGTGCTCATGCCAGTTGAGTGACTTGTAGTCAAAGCCATTACTCAGCTCAGGTTTTATGATGTCGAAGTAGGGTGATACATCAAAGTCCCGCGGTGTAAACAGGCTATGGTGGCGGATGTGCATGATCTCACGTTCGAGCGTGCTTTTCGGGTTACAGCAGATCTTGCTGGGGAGTATCGGGTACCTGATCGATTGAAAGGCTTTTGCAATCAGCGTCGAGCACACGGCACGGGTCGGATCTCCACTTCCCAGTGCCAGCATGCGTCGTCGCCAGCGTGCGGGTACCGGGGGCTGTGGCAGCAGGTAGCGGGCGAGGTCGATAATGTTTTTCAGGTCATATTGCATACCCATGCCGTCGATCATGTAGTCGCACACGCTGGCGGCGTCTTCTGCTGTCAGCTGGCAAGGCCTGCAAATACGGATGTTGTAATTCGTATATTTAGATAGTGGCACTGCGATTACACCGTTTTCAAGATCGGCCTCAATCAACAGCGCTTCATCCTTTTTACCTTGTACCGGCTTTTTGCTTTCACTATGTCGTTGTGTCCCGATATAAAGAGCAGCATGCGACCAGGTGGATTGCGTCAGATACTTAATGGCGGTGCTAATGCGATGATCACCCTCTACCAGTAGCACATCACCCGGTTGCATCACTGCGGCAAGCGTCGTGTGGTGATGCACTGAAAACGGCTGGTAGCTGCTGACGGTTTTGGTTAGATACTTCGCCAGAGAATTGCCGATAAATTGTGTCGCGCCGTTTGCCATAGTTCAGACCGCAGAGTAATCATTAATTCGACTGCGGCGTGAGGGGATTTGTTCCGCAGATTGCGCTAAGCTGCATTGACCCACAGTTGCGGAAAGTACCATGGCGAAAACAAGGCAGGTAATCAGTTCTCTTGAGGAGCTCACCGCGCATTATGGAGAGTCTCCGATCACCTCGCTGGCTAAAGAGCTGGACTACATTTCAGATCATTACAGGCAGATGATCGAAAAATCTCCTTTCGTGGTGCTTGCCACTATAGGCAGCGGCGGGCTGGATTGTTCACCGCGTGGTGATGCCCCGGGGTTTGTGCGGGTGCAGGACAATAAAACCTTGTTACTGCCTGACAGGCGCGGTAACAATCGGCTCGATTCCCTGAAAAACCTTATCGATGATTCGCGGGCATCTTTACTGTTTATGATACCGGGTGTAGGGGAAACGCTCAGAGTAAATGGTGATGCCAGTATCATTCGTGATGAAGCGCTGCAGGAGTCTTTTGCTGTTGACGGCAAGCTGCCGGCGACAATAATTGAATTTAGTGTTGATCGCATTTATTTTCAGTGTCAGAAGGCGCTGGTGCGTTCCCGGTTGTGGGACCCGGACGCAAGAATCGACCGAAGTGAATTGCCCAGCACCGGCACAATGATCAAGGCGATCAAAGCCGATTTCGACGGTGAGGCCTACGACCGGCAATACCCCGAACGACTGAAGCAGACAATATACTAATCAGTTACCCCGCCTTATGTGATTGTTGTGAATACTCATAATCGATGTATATAGCCGGGTCAGTGGCGACTGATGAAAGCGCTTATCCGGCACTGCATGGGTCAATTACAATAGCCGCACAACGGGCACTGTAGATAAACGGTAAAGCGCTGCAGGCCGGTACCAGTGGATGCCTGCCTTCACTTGCTGCTCGTCAGGATATGCGTAATCATCGCTGCGCTACCGTGTTACAGCTTCCGGTAATATAACCTCGACTATATGCTGGTGTAGACGCCCGTTAACCCGACAGCAATCAAACTAAGTGCCCAGAGAATATCAAGATTAAACCAGCTCTTTGATACAAACCGCACACCGAGCCACAGATAAACCACGATCGCAAGGATACCACCGGCAACAATCATGGCCAGTGTATGTGCAATGGCCACTGAGAATGCATTGATTATGTTACCGCGCATCAACGACTGTGCAGCCAGGTGGCCGGCATCGTCGATTGCGCACATGCCCAGGTACACAGGCACCAGCATGAGTCCGGCACCATGAGCCATAGCGGCAAGAAAAGACCAAAGTACCAACCGTGCGGGATGAATGCGGGCAAGTATTTTTGGATGACGCCGCGTGATCAGCAGATATACACCCATTGCCACGACCAGTAACCCCGCACCAATACGCAACTCTCGTTCGTACTGCACCAGCACCGTCATAAACGAAAACGGAAGCAGGATTGCGAGCATGGCAATAAGGTGCCCGGTTGCCAGCATACCCAGTGCCACAAACAAACTGCGGCGCCGTCCATTCATCAGCGCTGCAGAGACCGCCAGCGGCCAGCCCATTCCCGGATTGATACCGTGGTAGATGCCTGAGCCGGCGACTGCCCACCACAACGCGGAACCAGAGTCCATCAGCTATGCGACTCCGGCTAGACGACAATCACTGAAACTATGGCCGGCCCGGCAATTCGTTCTATACGTTTGGATAGCAGAAGCTGTCAGTTGAGCAGTCACCACCTTCAAGACGTATTTGATGGCTTCGGTAGCCTTCGGGAAAGTCGATATAAAAATTCTCATCGAGCTCAAGGCCACCTGATTCACCCACGCGTGCCATCACCATTTGCCCGCCTTCATCATCGGGGTAGAACTGATCGTCCCAGGTTGAGTAAAGGGAGTTGGTCCAGTACACACGGGAACCGTCGCGACTGACTTCCACCATCTGCGGGCCGAAAGCAAAATCTTTCCCGTTAGGATGTTTGGTGTTTTTGACAATCCCGCCGACTTCAACTTTGCCTGCCAGCACCGGGTTCATCGGGTCGCTGACGTCATACTGATGCATTTCACCGGTACCCCAGCAGGCAACGTACAGGTATTTATCGTCAAGGCTCAGATCTATGTCGGTGACCAGGGGCGGGACAGCCGAAAACCCTTTAAGCAACTCGGGCAGGTCATCCGGATCTGCCGGCTGTGGATCAATAGTGATGGTTTTTTTTGCCTGCCATTTTCCATCGTCATCGCGCCACCAGGTAAAGATGGCACCCTGCAGATTAGTGGTGTCTACTACAACACCACAGAAACCGTATGACTTTTTAGGGTCGTGTGCCGGGCGGATTTCCAAGGCCATCTGATGGTTGTCGCCAAGATCAATGGTTTGTATATTTTTGCGCTTGCGCAAGTCCCAGAAGTGTATTGAATGACCGTACTGGTTGCTGAGCAGGTCTTCGGCAACAATGCCGTTTTCAAATTGCGGCGGCAGGCCCCATTCTGAGCTGACCATATAGTCCTGTGGAAGATTCCACCAGAAGTCATAGTGTTTGTTCTGCGGCCCGCGATCCATTTCGTATTGACCGATAATTTCAAAAGTTTCGCAATCCATTATAAAAATACCCGGCGGGCCGTCGGTGCCGTCTTCGCCACCGCCACCGAGTGTGGATACATAAATACCTTCCGGGCCGCAGTGAATGGTATGCGGACGTGAGTAACCGGTTTTTGCGAACACCTCTTCCGGCTCGATGATTTTATGTATTTTGGCCTGAAGTGGTTCTTTCACATCGATCACGTAAATTCTTGAAGAACGTATACCCGGCACTATCAGATAACGCCTTTCGAGAAATGCGTGTCCGCTTAACGGAGAAAGTGCGGATGAGCAGGCATTCCAGCCGAAGTGATGAAATTCATCGCCCTTATTGGGCACGATCACCTGATGTACGATCTGTCCGTAGGTGCCCGAGGTTTCATCAAGATCGACCACCGCTATGCCGTCTGATTGTGAGCCGTCAGGACTGAGCATGACAGTAAAGCCGTATTTTTCTACCGGTGCCTGCATAGCCAGTTGTGCGGTAGCGTGAAAAGACTGATCGGGTCTTATAGCCATTATTCCTCCTCGTTGTCATCGGTACTACAGTGAATCGTCTGCAGGAGTAACTGCCGGCTATTCGCTGTAGGTTTAGCGATTATATTGGCCGATGTGTGCTGAAGCAGGTTATATTCTGCTAAAAATTAAGCGGAAATTAGAGGGATTCATCTATGAGACTGGACACGTTTGATATCCGTATTCTCCATTCGCTGGTAGAGGATGGCCGGGCGAGCGTTGAGACTGTCGCAGAGCGAATTCAGCTCAGCCCGACCGCAACCAGGCGTCGAATAAGGCGGCTGGAGGCACAAAAGGTGATTACCGGCTATCGGGCCGAGTTAGATCCGGAGCAGGCCGGCCTTGAAATTCGCATTCATGTACTGGTTAAGTTGCAGAAGCGAGAGCGATCAGAGATTGCGCAATTCGAGCGGATAGTACGCGACACTCCGGAAATCCAGTCCTGCGATCTGGTGACAGGTCAATTCGACTATTTCCTGTTGATCCATTTATCCTCGATGAAGGATTATCATCAGTATCTAAGGCAGTTTCTGGCTGACAATGATGCCATCGGCAGTATTGAATCCAACGTTGTCATCGGGAATATTAAACGCACGCAAAAACTGGCATTGGTGGCCGGTGACTAGCGCTGCGCGCGGCGGTCAGTCGGCTGCTTTGTGTGCTCCATTTACACAACCGGCGGCTTAGCGTTTATTGCAGAAGTTCACGCAGCAGATGAGCCGTGTCTATCCTTTCACTCTTGCCGCATTCGATGTCCATGCCGAAGTAGCCGTGAATGGTATCGGAAACATGAATCGGATGAACGTTGACCCCTTGTGCCAGCATGGCATTAGCGTAAGCGATGCCTTCATCCCTGAGCGGGTCATATTCTACGGTAAGGACAATGGCGGGTGGCAGGCCTCTTAAGTTGGCGTTGATCGGTGCTACGCGTATGTCATTGCGCTGTGTTTTGTCGGGCACATACTGATCCCAGAACCACGCCATCATCGGTTTGGTAAGAAAGTATCCGTCGGCATTTTCACGAAAGCTGGCGTTATCCAGATCAGCTTGTATTACCGGGTAGACAAGCAGTTGCGCGCAAAGCGGTAGTTGTTGATCGCGTGCGGCGATTGCGATAGCGGCGGCCAGATTCCCACCGGCACTGTCTCCGCCGATAGCAATTTTCTGTGGATCAATACCAAGGCTCGATGCATTGTCGTAAACCCAACGGGTTACCCCGTAGCTGTCATCGAAAGCGGCAGGAAACACAGACTCGGGAGCGAGACGGTAGTCGACAGATACCACCACAAAACCGGAGTAGTGACAAAGATCCCGACAAACAAGGTCGGCGCTTTCCAGATCCCCGAGCACCCAGCCGCCTCCATGAAGCCACACAAGCACAGGTAAGTCCGGTTGAGTATTCGGGCGATAGATCCGGACAGGCACTTCTCTACCCGCGACAGGAACGGTGGAATCGGTCACCTCGCTTATCTGGGTTGGTTCGGCAACTGCGGCTCTGAGTTTCAGAAAAGCCTGTCTAGCCTCCGCTGCCGAGAGTGTATGTAGCGGAGGAATTTGTGCTTCATCGATTGCGCTGAGCACTGCAAGTATTTCGGGATTCAACTGAGCCATTAATCAGAACACTAAAGGACGAATCGACACAATACAGCCAACACCCACCTGATGTTAAGTGTTCTGTGGTCACCCCAGGAGTGAAGGCAGGAACGTATTCAGATGATCGGACGTTTTGACTCTTAAAGTGGGTGCCTGGCAACAAAACGCGAAAGCGTTTTCCCGGCGTGTTGATCAGATGGCGCACTACTATCGAAGTCAATAAACAGCTTT
The DNA here is from genome assembly GCA_020631335.1 of Chromatiales bacterium. Classification (GTDB taxonomy): domain Bacteria; phylum Pseudomonadota; class Gammaproteobacteria; order Granulosicoccales; family Granulosicoccaceae. The sequence continues at coordinate 4,900 of JAHDHK010000003.1, read as the reverse complement.
CTTTCAACATCAAAGAAAGCAGTCTCATCCATCATTAAAGAGCGCCACCTGCAGGGCCAATCATTCGCGATAAACACTTTGCCTGCGTTGGTGTTTTCAAAGTAGGGCCCGTTGCAGGCGACATCTAACGGCCCGCCGCAGGCAACAGAAAAAAGCTAGTGCTTCCCGAGTCCGGCGTGGGCCTGGTCTCCCCAGACTTTCTTCACCTGCTTGTTGCGCCCACAGGAATTACGATAAAACTTATAACGCAACGGATTTTTCTGGTAGTAGTCCTGGTGGTAAGTTTCTGCCGGCCAGAAATCAACAGCAGGTTCGATGGGCGTAACAATCGGCTTGGCGAGTGTTTTTTCCGCTTCGAGCTTGCTTTTTGAGGCTGTGGCAATCTGCACCTGCTCTGGAGAGGTAGTGTAAATCGCAGTCGTGTAACTGTGCCCGCGATCGCAGAACTGACCTCCGCCATCGGTCGGATCGACACTGCGCCAGAACGCTTCAACCAGTTGTGCATAACTCACCACCTCGGGGTCATAGACTATTTCTACTGCTTCGCGGTGTCTGCCCTGATGATGGTTTTTATAAGTTGGTGAGTCAGTGTTACCGCCGGTATATCCGGAGGTGGTGGACAGTACCCCCTCGACCGTATCGAAGTCAGACTCTACGCACCAGAAACATCCCCCGGCGAAAATGGCGGTTTCGGTGTTCTGCCCTTGTGCGACATTGAAAGTGGCGATGCACAATGAAAGAGATAAAAGCAGTTTTCTAATCATAACGTGGTTCCTGACTGAGCTCGTGCTGATGATACTACTCTGACAGGTCAGCGATTGTTTTGTTACCACGAGATATCACTAATTTATCGCAATTTGATCACAATGCAGTTGCCGATGGTTCGGTATGGCATCATGCGGAGCAAGGTACGAACGGGCAGTCGCTTATATTCAGTCACTTACCGATGATTAGCCGATAACAGGAGAATATTATGGTTACTCGCAGAAATCTGCTCGGCGCCGGGCTGCTGTCGCCGCTGGCCGCTACTGCAGCGCAGGAATCATCCGTTCAGCGTTATGTGACACTGGGTAAAACCGGCTTAAAGGTGTCCGAGATCGGTTTCGGATCCTCCAGTTCCGAAAGCGAATCACTGGTCAGGCGGGCACTTGATAAAGGGGTGACCCTGTTTGATGCTGCCGAAAGCTACCGCTCCGGCCGCTCAGAGGTGGCGATAGGTAAAGGCCTGAAAGGAGCACGCGACAAAGTCGTGCTGACCTCAAAAACCAAGGCCTATGCAGGCACCACTGAAAAAGACATGATGGATGCACTTGAGGGCAGTCTGCGGCGTTTGCAGACAGACTATCTTGATATCTACTTTAATCACGCCGTTAACAGTGTTGACCGGATGCAGAATGATGCCTGGGCCAACTTTACTGAACGGGCGAAGCAGCAGGGAAAAATTCGCTTTAGAGGGATGTCAGGGCATGGCAGCAAGCTTGCCCGTTGTCTGGAATATTCTATTGAAAACGATCTGGTCGATGTGATCCTTTGCGCCTATAACTTTGGTGAAGACCCTGATATCTACGATAAGCTGCGTCATACGTTTCATTTTGTGGCGATTCAGTCTGATCTCCCGCCAGTACTCGATAAGGCGCGGGAAAAGAACATTGGTGTGATTGCAATGAAAACACTGATGGGCGCGCGTCTTAATGATATGAGACAGTTCGAGTCGAAAGAGCGTACTTATGCACAGGCTGCGCTGCGCTGGGTACTGGCAAGTGAGCGAGTGGATGCTGCTTTGATATCGATGACCAGTAACGATCGCATCGATGAATACCTGGCTGCCTCTGCACAGGATGACGACGTCGCCGGTGATGTTGATCTGCTCGGGCGGTATGCAGCGTTGCAGTCAGGGCAGTATTGCCATCACGGCTGCGACCATTGCGAAGGTGCGTGTCCGCATCAGGTAGAAATTCCAGAGGTGCTGCGTACACGTATGTATGAGGTTGACTACGGCAATAGAACACTTGCGCGGGACGACTATCAAAAACTTGGCAGTGCGGCCTCCGCCTGTGTGCAGTGTAGCGGTGAACCCTGCAATGGTGCCTGCCCGTATGGCGTGCCAATACCTGAGTTTACTTTTGATGCACATCGCCGCCTTGGTTGACAGGCAACTGCGCGCTCTTTTTATATGACAAACAAAAACGCAACACCTGCACCGCTGGTGCTGTTTCTGGCGCACATGCTCATTCTGCTGGCGTGTTGGACGCTGGTGATCAAGTTTATATTCCCGCTGATATTTGACTTTGCCTATGGCCACCGCGCTGGTGAACACATCATGTGGGATTTCTGGTGGGTGATACACCTGTGGCTTGCCTGGGCATTATTGAAGTGGCCGCGCTATACCCCTTCATTGGCAGTGGCGGTCAGCGTGGTGGAAATTATCATCATCGTAGTAAAGTTCTGGTTTTTTCTTTCGGCACCGCAGTGGGATTTATGGCGCACCAACTGGTTTATAAACAAGGTATTTGTTATCGCCTGCTTTATCATTATGTTGGTGTACTTCGCACTGAACTGGAATAACCTGAAGCAAAAGCACTGAAGTGCCGGTGAGTGCCGGTGAGTGCCGGTGAGTGCCGGTGAGTGGCGGTGTGTTGCCACTTATTTATAGAAGCAGGGGAGTTATTGAACATAACCACCCGTTTACCGCAAACACGAGTGGCGGGAATTTTTTTGTGCTGTTGTGGTCTGAGCTAACCTGTGTGACGGCTGTGGTTTGATAATGTTGCGTGCCAGTACTAATGAAACCCGACGCATAAATGATAAGTGAGGTAGTGATATCTTAATATTCATTGCTTACGCATCGGGATTTTCATCATACAAGCGCAGACATCATTTTGTATCGAGCTCTACTGTTGATGGTGGGTGTTATTAGAATCGTCGTCACCGATGTAGACAGCGTGAACGCTGATGCGCTGTATTGAGCATTTTACCGTAAAGTATGCAAAGGGTGATCAGGCTAACCGTAATTCCGGTTAACCGCAGGTAGCGCCGGTAACATAAACAGCGAATGCAACGGGAATATCAGTAATGACCAGGCAGTATAAAAAATTCGGCAATCGGAAACCTGGCTTTTTACCTTCTGTGATTGCGTCGTGAATGACCCGAGTCAACCGGAAAAGTGGCGGAACATCGGATTGTTAATCGTTGCCGAAATAGCCGCCATGACACTGTGGTTCGTCTCGGCGGCAATTCTTGGAGACATGAAAAACGAAGCGGATATCGGATCTCTGGCACAGGCTGCATTGTCGTCCGCAGTGGCGGCAGGGTTTGTCGTTGGCGCTTTGGTCTCTGCCATTACCGGCTTGTCTGATCGCTTCGAATCAACTCGGGTTTTTGCAGTCTGTGCGCTGCTGGCAGCGAGTTGCAATGCCGCCCTGCTGGCAGTACCTGTGGGTGGCAGCGAAGCAGTCACTCTGCGTTTTTTAACCGGTGCTTTTCTGGCCGGTGTGTACCCTGTGGGGATGAAGATCGCGGTGGGATGGGGGGAACGTGATCGTGGGTTTCTGGTCGGTCTGCTGGTCGGTGGTTTGACTCTCGGGTCTGCTGCTCCGCATTTGGTGTCTTTTCTGGGAGGAACAAACTGGCGTATCACCGTGGTGGTCACGTCGTTGATCTGTGCAGCGGCAGGCATGCTGGCGCTGTGCATTCGCAACGGGCCCTTTTACGCAAAGTCGGCAAAGTTCCGGCCCGGTGCAATACTGATTGCATGGAGTGATGTGCGTATCAGGCGAGCCTATCTCGGGTATCTGGGGCATATGTGGGAGCTCTACGCCATGTGGGCCTGGATTGGTCTCGCATTAGCAGTGAGTTTTTCCTCCCGGTTAATGAGTGAAGAGGCCGAGCAACTGGCCAAGCTCGTCACGTTCATCGTGATAGGCAGTGGTGCGATAAGCAGTGTTTTTGCAGGCTGGATTGCCGATCGAATCGGCCGTGCTGAACTGACTATTATTGCCATGGCTGTTAGTGGTGCGTCTGCGCTGGCGTTTGCAGCTACTTTCGGATTGAATATCTGGGTTACCACGGTCATCGCAGTCGTGTGGGGTTTGTCCGTCATTCCGGACTCCGCACAGTTTTCTGCGCTGGTGGCAGATTTTTCTCCCCCCGGGGAGGTCGGGTCGCTCATGACTTTCCAGACGGCGCTGGGTTTTGCGCTAACTGTGTTTACTGTTCAAATGGCGCCGGTAGTCGCGGGTATTACCGGCTGGCCGGTGTTGATGGCTTTACTCGCGATCGGGCCTGTTACCGGGATTATTTCGATGACAGGTTTGCTTCGTTCGCGTGATCAGTAGTAAATACGCCTAACGTTTGATACCGATGGTATGACTTATCTGCCAGGGTTTCTCAAGGGTCTGATGCGCGCGCACTACCTGTGACATTCTGGTGGTAATCGACTCCGGCATGGATGCAGTCTTGCGTACAGACATATCTATATAAGCGCCTATTGATTCATGGGTGGCGGCCAGATAGCCTGCTTCATCATGGTACATTTCCTGATAAAAATGGAAGCGCTTGTGGTCGTGGTCAAGCAGCCTGGTTTCAAACCTGATGGGCTCACCCTGAGATAACTCACGCACAAAGTTCAGGTGTGTTTCCAGTGCAAAGGTTGAAGTATTGTTAGCGGCCTTGAATGCATCGTTTAATCCAAGCCACTCGAAAAATGGCTTCACTGCATCGTCAAAGGCAACCAGGTAGTAACCGACATTCATATGTCCGTTGTAGTCGATCCATTCTTTTTTTACGTGCGCCTTGTGCCGGCTGAAAGGGGTTTCTATTGACGACATTGGCAGGAGTTCAGAAGTGGTTGACAAGATAATCGCGAATTGCGCGTGCAGCAAGAAAGCTGTGCAACGGACCT
>JAHDHK010000181.1:1402-12062 GCA_020631335.1 Chromatiales bacterium | reverse complement strand
ATGAAGGTGCCGCTGCAGATACCGGTGCTGAAGCAAGTTCGACTTCGGAGTCTGTCGATGCCGAAGGTGCCTCTGACAACACCGATGCCGCTGCAGGCGATGGTGCAGCTGTTGCGGTAGCGGCTGCCGAGGTTCCGGACAATGTTAAAGCGGTAGTGGATTCGCTTTGTGCCGGTTGCCACATCAGCGGTGCTGCCAACGCGCCAATGTACGGGGATAAAGCTGCATGGGATGAGCGTATGGCGAAAGGCATGGATAAAGTGCTCGCAGCAGCCATTGCCGGTAAAAACGCTATGCCAGCACGCGGAGGGTCATCACTCAGTGACGCCGAATTGCGTCTTGCCATTGAATATATGCTGACTAAGTAAGGCGCTGCCCTGCTGAAATTTTTAGTGTAGTGGGGCGGTATAGTCGACCCACTGAAGTCTGCCCGGTGCAGTCGAATGACTGCACCGCATCAAGCTGCCGAAGCGTTCAATAAGCCGCAATGCTTAATAAGCAGTCACCATGTGATTCCACAGGTGAAAAACAACGGATAATGCAGGAAAGTGTTTTATCTTTCCCGCAGTGTGGCTTCACCCGCGGTCCTGACGTTCGCCTGTCCGGTTAGTCTCGTCGCAGAGCTGCTGAAGTCGCAATCGGTGTCGGATAAAATTTCACGACCCAGTAGGAAGAAAATACAAAAGTCATAATAGTGGCGGTCTGCACCAGCAGTGAGGCGCGTTCGGAAATGACACCGGCACTTAGCGCGACCACAGCAACCATCAGCGAAAACTCGCTGATCTGCCCGAGCCTGACACCGATTTCACTGGCCAGGGTTGTCTTTTCGTTTTCGCGGCGCAACAACAGATTAAAGATCAGTGGCTTTAACACAATCATTGCTGCAGCAATTAAGGTAGCTGGTAACAACACCTGAGGGACGGCAACAATATCGAACCCTGCACCTAGCCCGAAGAAGAACATCACCAGAAAAAAGTCGCGCAGTGGTTTGAGGGTTTCGGCAATGTATCGGGCGATTGGATTGGCTGCCAGCGTGACGCCGGCGATAAATGCGCCGACTTCATGAGAAAGAGAGACGACATGAGCGAGTTCTGCGATTCCCATGCACCAGCCAATAGTCAGCAGAAAAATGTATTCATTGATCTGATCAAATTTTTGAAACAGACGCGACAGCAGCTTTTTCGATACGAAGTACGCTGTTGCGATCAGTGTCGGCAGGGCCAGTAGCATCAGGGTAATTCGCGGCAGGGCCGAGTTACCCGAGCCCAGGCCTTCAACCAGCAACAATACCGTGACGGCAATAATGTCCTGCAGCAACAGTATACTGATGATTATTTCACCCATACGCTGATGATGCAGCGCGCTGGTCGGCAGCAGCTTAAGGCCGATGATTGTCGAGGAAAACATCATGGCAGCCGCAATCACCAGACTGTCGGTCGGGCTGAAATCGAAACTCATCGAAATAACAAACCCGCACAAACCGAACGTCGCGCTGCTTAACAGTGTTACTACTGTGGCCTCTCTGAGCAGCTTGAGCAGTTCGTCGGGCTCGAGATTGAGGCCCAGCAGAAACAGCAGAAAGATGATGCCGATGCTGGCGATGTTGTCTACCAGCTCGGGATCGGGCACCAGCCCCAGCACGTGAGGCCCTGCAATAATGCCCAGTGCAATATAGGCCAGCAACACGGACTGTTTTGCAAATAACACCGCGGTGGCGATGAGCGCACCGCCCGTGAATATTAAAAATATCGTATAGAGTACGGATGTTTCATCCACGACCGGATAACCTTTTTATAATGAGAGCGCCTGTCAAAATACCGCGGCGTTACACAAAGAACAGTCAACTGTCCCGCTGTCGGTGCGCAGCGACGCTTTGTCGCTGGATTATTATCTGCACCGGCGCGTCGGGTAACAAATGACCGTTGTCACCATGTTGCACGTGGTGATTATATTGGGCGGTCGTGGTGACCGGCAGCTGCCTATCGTCATTGACACCGTGTTGCCTGCCACGCTGAGCGGAATGTTTGCTGCACATTAGGAGGGCTGTCGGTGTATCATCGCGCCTGCAGCCCCTGATCCCGGCGGGCCGGATTCGAACCTGTTGTTCGACCGCTCGTTCAACCAACACTTTTACACAGACGCCAATGGAACGTATTCCTGAATTTGTAGCCAATCACCCGATCCTGTTTGCCGCGCTTGTACTGGTGATCGGCATGATCGCTTTTTTCGAATATCAGCGCATGTTTTCGGGTATAAAACAGCTGAGCCCGATTGAGGCCACTCGTCTGCAGAATGATGAAGACGGCATTTTCGTCGACGTTCGCGAAGATTCCGAATTCAAAAAAGGCCATGTGTTATCCGCCCGTCATATCCCGATATCCAGCTTTGACAAACGAATGACGGAGCTTGAGAAGTCGAAAGACAAGCCAATGATTGTGTACTGCGCCACCGGAGCCCGTGCCTCACGAGCAGCCGGCAAGTTGAAAAAGGCGGAATTCGCATCAGTATATACGCTGGCGGGCGGTATGGGTGGCTGGGAAAAAGCCAACATGCCGGTCAGTACGAAAGGCTAAAACACCGGATAGTCAACATGGCAGACAACCAACCATCAGTGCTTATTTACGAAACCGGGCTGTGCGGATTCTGTCGGGCCGCAAAAAAGCTGCTTGATGGCAAAGGAGTTGCCTACGAGACGATTCGCGTCGATCAGGATGACGAGCAAAAGCAAGTGATGATGGAGCGCAGTGGCAGAAGAACCGTGCCCCAGATTTTCATCGGCGAGACACATGTCGGTGGTTTTGATGATCTCTATGAGCTCGATAGTGATGGCGAGCTTGATGCATTGCTACAGGCCGAATAAACCTACCCGGTAGTGCGGCACAACGAGTTGCTACCGGCTCTGAAATCACTATTCCTAAACTATAAAACAAGGGCGCCATAATGGCTGAAGAAACTGCTGCGGCTGGCGAAGCTGGTAAACAACAGACGTACCGCATTCAAAAAGTATTTATCAAAGACTTATCTTTTGAAACACCGCGATCAACAGAAATTTTCACGCAACAGGCGCAATGGAAGCCTGAGGTTAAGGTACAGCTTAATACCGAAAGCCGTAACATCAAAGACGATCTTTACGAATGTACTCTGATGATTACCGTGACGGTGGAGCTCGAAGGCAAGCCTGCTTATCTGGCTGAGGTTCAACAGTCGGGCCTGTTTTCTATTGCCGGTTTTGCAGAAGGTGAAATGGGACATCTGCTCGGCAGTTATACCCCCAGCGTGCTGTTTCCTTTTGCGCGTGAAGTGGTTTGTGATCTTGCAGTAAAAGGTGGATTCCCGCAGTTGCTGCTCGACCCGATCAATTTCGATGCACTCTACGCCCAGCACCTGAAATCCGGTCAGGCAAAAGAGCAGAACGCTCCTGCGCCGGAAACACAGCAGTAAGCGGGTCTGTCGCACCTGCACTGCTGAACAGGCAGCAGGGAGTTGAGTGACACAATCACCCCAGCGCCGAGTTTCTGTGTACTCGGCGGCGGCAGCTGGGGTACCGCCCTGGCCAGTCATCTTGCCTGCAACGCACACCCGGTGACGCTTTGGGGGCGAACAAAAGAAAGTGTCGATGCGATGGCGGCCAGCGGCCGTAATGAGCAGTACCTGCCCGGTCAGCAACTCCATCCATCACTGACCTATACCCATGAACTTGCCGCCGCACTCGGGCCTTGCACTGATGTTCTGGTATCGGTGCCCAGTCATAGCTTTGCCGCTATGGTTGAAAGCATCAACAAACACACTTCACCGCAATGCCGGGTAATCTGGGCCTGCAAGGGTTTCGAGCCACAGACCAATGCGCTGCTCAGTGACGTTCTGGCATCGAAGCGTCCCGGTTGCCCGCACGCGATTGTCTCCGGTCCGTCGTTCGCCGTTGAGTTGGTCGATCGTCTGCCGACAGCTATTACCGTTGCAGCCAGCTCGCGGGAGTATGCGCTAAAGGTATCGGGCTGGTTTCAAAGCGATTATTTTCGCGCCTACCCGACGCTTGATATTAAAGGTGTGCAACTTGGTGGTGCACTTAAGAATATCTATGCGATTGCGGCCGGCATTGCCGACGGTCTGGGCTTTGGTGCCAATGCACGTGCCGCACTGATTACCCGCGGACTTGCGGAGCTGATGCGGCTGGCGGACAAGCTGGGCGCAGACAAAGATACGTTAATGGGTTTGTCAGGGATGGGCGATCTTATTCTGACCTGCACTGACGACAAATCACGCAACCGTCGCTTCGGACTAGCGATTGCAGACGGGTTGTCACCGGAGGCTGCGCGAGCGCGCATCGGTCAGTCAGTTGAGGGTATTGCAGCTACTTCCGTTGCGCATTCGCTGGCACTCACGCATGGTATAGAGATGCCGATTGTTGAACAGTTGTATTGTGTGCTGAAACAGCACAAGGCGCCTCGCGACGCTGTAGTCGCGTTGCTTGCGCGTGATATTAAGCCTGAATTCCAGACGGCGGCGGCACCGTAGCAAATCCGTTTTGACGCCAGGCCTCATAGCTGGCAATAGCGACTACATTGGACAGGTTCAAACTTCTGCTGTTGCTTTGCATTGGCAGCACGACCTTGTTCGTTGTATCGAAGTTATCCAGTACCGTTGCGGGTAATCCGCGGGTCTCCGGGCCGAATAACAAGCTGTCGCCGGGGCGGTAGGTCACTTTGTCGTAGCGGGTAGCACCTTTGGTGGTGAACGCGTAGATCGCAGCAGAACCGGCGGTAGACAGGTGTTTTTCCACGTAGTCTGCCAGAGTCGGCCATTGCGTCACTCTTGCAAGATCCCGGTAATCCATCCCCGCGCGTCTGAGTTGTTTCTCATCCAGACTGAAGCCGAGCGGCTCAATCAGGTGCAGCGAGAAGCCGGTATTGGCGCAGAGACGCATAATGTTGCCTGTATTGGGTGGAATCTCGGGTTCGTACAGGACGATATTGATCATAGTGTGCTGAAGTCGGTGGTCTGTGAATTGCCGGCTGGCGGGATTGCGCGTATTGTGTAAGGGGTGTTAGTTAGAAGTTGTCGTATCAGTGAGTGTAAGCAGTTCGTTGTATCGTAGTGGACTTTTGTTGTGTCTCTTATCCGGTTGTCAAAGCAAATCGCTTCCGCCAGTGCTGCCGCAGATGTCACCAGTGCTGACCCGGGCGTCATCGGATCTGCCTCAGCCCCCGGAGGATGAGCCAGCGCGGCGGATGCCGGCGAACGTGCCTATCCCCGACCTCGCTCCGATGCCGGTGGTGAATGCAGAGTCACGAGTTGCTGCCAGTCCGGAGAGCACTATCAGGTCGGACAATCAAAAAACTGCCACGAGAGTGGTGCAGGCGGCTGAAAAATCAATTGATGACCCGTTTATCGCAGATGCATCAACATCGCGCGGATCATTGGCTGAGACCGGGCGTTACAGTGTTGTCGTAAAAAATGTCCCGGTGGATGAAGTGTTATTTGCACTGGCGCAGGATACCGCGCTTGATCTGCAGATCATCGGTGATCTAACCGGCGACATCACGATGAATGCAATAGAGCAGTCGCTTGATGTCATTCTGAAAAAAATAGCGGCGCAGGCGCCGATTCGTGTTTCCTATCATCGCGATGCCGTTGTGATTGAAGCGGATACACCGTTCATTCGCACCTATAAAGTAGATTATCTGAACATTTCCAGAACCACGCAAACCAGTGTTGATCTGGCGACGCAGGTGGGCAGCATCCGCAATTCACCGGATGACCCTGCCGGTGGCGCCGGTGAAAACGGCTCACGAATGCGTATTGAAAGCAGTTCGGAAAATCGTTTCTGGGAGGCGTTAAAGCGCAGTATCTCCGGAATTGTCAGCGGGTCACCGGAGGTGGCCGAAGCTGTTATATTCGTCAATGCCGAGGCGGGTCTGGTGACCGTACGTGCTGACAGCAGGCAGCACGCGGTGGTGCAGGCGCTGATTGACAGTACGGTAGACAGCGCGCGTCGTCAGGTACTCATTGAAGCGACTGTGGTTGAGGTCACGCTGAACGACAGTTATGAATCCGGGGTCGACTGGTCTTTGCTTGACAACAACGGGGGGGCGGCATTCGATTATGCGCAACTGCTGGGTGGTATGCCGCCGGCACGCGATGCGGGTGCTTCACCGGATGCGTTGTTTACCCTGAGTGACATTGGCGGGCGATATGGTGATGTTACTGCCACCCTGCGGTTGCTGCAGCAGTTTGGTGATGTACAGGTGTTGTCCAGTCCGAAAATCATAGCCATGAACAATCAGCCGGCCGTACTCAAGGTCGTTGATAACCGTGTTTACTTTACGTTCGAAGTTAACCAGCAACAGCAGGAGAACGGAGATATACAAACCCGCATTGACAGCAATGTGCACTCGGTGCCGGTTGGGCTGGTAATGAATGTGACTGCTTTCGTCTCGCAAAATGATGAGGTGGTGCTGAATGTACGGCCGACAATCTCTCGTATATTGAATTTTGCCGAAGATCCAAGCCCTGCACTGGCCGGGCAGGCGCAGATCAAAAATCTGATTCCCGAGATTCAGGTACGTGAGATGGAATCTATGCTTCGAGTCAGCAGCGGACAGGTCGCAATCATCGGTGGGCTGATGCAAAATAGAGCCGACAATCGCTCTTCCGGGCTTCCCGGGATCTCTCGCGTGCCGTTACTGGGCAGGTTGTTTTCGCGTGACACCAACACTGTGGAAAAAACTGAATTGCTCGTCTTCCTACGACCAACAGTCATTCATCAGGCAGATCTTCGCCATCATAAAGCACAACTTCAGCGATTTTTGCCAGTGTCATCTCAACATTTGTTGCGACCGGCACCGGAACCGGAAGCGAGTCGGCGGCCCCAATCCGGAAATATACCGTCTCCACGCGGCTGAATGTCCATGACCGCCGAGCGAACGTCTGAAGATAAAATTCCTTTCGTTAAAGTTGATCAAGCGAAAGATGTGTCTTCCGGTATTGACCGGCAGCATCTGCACAGCGCCGGCAGTCCGGGCTCAGTTCCGGTGCTGCCAGAAGCCTCCCGTGCGGCGGCACCCGGATCGGTTTCTTTGATGGCCGGCAGTCTGGATTCTGTGTTTTATATTATCTGCGCATTGGCCGGGTTGGGGCTGGTCGGGAGTTTGTATGCGCTTATTACACAGAACAACGCCTACTTTGACCGGGAATTTGAACAGCTGCAGCGCGAAACGGCAGCGCTGAACGCACGACTGGCACAAATCAACGACGCAGTGCCGCAAGAGGCAGAGTCACCTGCCGATGCGTTGGTTTTGCAAAAGCTGCAATCCGCTTCGGTAGAGGTGGCGAATAATCCGCAACCGCAACCGCAACCGCAACCGCAACCCCAACCCCAACCCGGGGAGGACAACGTTACCGCTTTTATCAGCGAACCCGATGACACCTCGACGAGCGCGGCAGCTCCTGATGAGCAGGTGTCGGGGGAGCTGTCATCAAAGCAAAATGAAGATCTTGCCCAGTTGCGAGCGGAGTTACAGACACTTCGTCAGGTGGTGGATTCACAGGAACACCGCATACAAAACTTACTGAACCAAAACGAGTCGTTGCAGCAGCGTACATCGCTCGCGGCAGTAAGGTCTGAACCTGCGTCAACAGTTCAGGTTCAGCGTGCTGATGCCGCTGCGCCAAGCGCTGAGAGTGAACTCACCCCAGCTGTGAGTCTGGTTGAAACTGTTGTACCCGACCCGGGTAGTAGCGTGCTTTCGCAACGCCAGCCATCAGATTCTGATTCGCGTTTGATCAACGCTTATCAGGCATATCAGAATGGTGACTACACGGAAGCACTTCGTATTTACCAGAGTATTGTCGCGTTTGATCCGTACCACCGTGATGCCAGCCTCGGCGTGGCTGCCAGTGCGTTTAATGCCGGCGATCTGCAACTGGCGCAACAAACTTATCGCCACTTGTTGTCACTGGATTCACTGGATGCATCGGCTTTTGCTGGCTTGCTGAGTATTGCGCTGAGCCACCCTGATCTGGGCATCATTGAATTAGAGCTTCAGCAACATGTTGAGCAGATCGGCCGGCCATTGGTGCTGACATCAGTACTTGGCAACCATTTTGCGCGCGCCGGTCGCTGGCGTGATGCCGAGGCGGCTTATGCATGGGCCGTGCAGGCAGAAGGCAGTGAGGCGAACCTGTTGTTCAATTATGCGGTAGTGCTCGACACGCTCGGGCAGACGGGTAGAGCGGCTCAATATTATGATCGAGCACTCGAAGCGGGTAGCCACAGTGAGTATTCGTTTAATGTCGATGACGCAAAGCTGCGCCTGAAGGCCTTAACCGGCGGTTAGTAACCTAGTTTGTTTGTTCGAGTTAAGGATCGAAACACGAATACACGTGTACTGTCGAATCAAAGATTTCTATCTGTAGGCACATGAGCAACTCACAGGCTGCGTTTTTCTGCTGTGGTCTCAGTCGTCAGCAATAGACGCATACCCTATTTTCAGCGCTCTGTCGATTGCAGCTGCGGCGCAGTTATTGCTTTTGCCAACCTCTGTTATAAAACCGGCCCGTCAGTGGTCGGAAAATCTGACAATCGATTGACGGGGATAGAGTTGGGCGAAGTGACATCCATTTGGAACAACAGTAAAACACCAAGGGCTGATAGTAGCTCAATGGTGGATATTGCCCGTGAGTCTATTCTTTCCCAGTCTGCTGCACTCGCAAGTATCGCGGGCGGGCTCGGTGATTCGTTTGACGAGGTGATCAAACTGATCGTGGCTTGTAGTGGTCGCGTGATCGTGATCGGTATCGGCAAGTCGGGTATTGTGGGTCAAAAAATAGCCGCAACGCTGGCATCTACCGGAACACCATCCTTTTATATTCACCCGGCCGAAGCAATTCACGGCGATCTGGGCATGATTACGCCACAGGACGTCGTGATGTTGATTTCTAACTCGGGTGGTACCGAGGAAGTCGTCAAACTGCTTCCGTCAATCAAGTACTTCGGCAATAAAATTATCGGTTTGGTAGGGCGGGAAGGATCAAGTATCGGTCAGTCTGCTGACGTGACGCTGGTGCTGCCGGTCGAACGTGAAGTGTGTCCGCACAATCTTGCCCCCACGACCTCAACACTGGTCACGATGGCTGTCGGTGACGCCATTGCGGTGGCGTTGATGCGCGCCAAAAATTTCGAGCCTGCAGATTTTGCCCACTTCCACCCGGGCGGGATGCTGGGAAAGAGTCTGCATTCACGTGTACGCGATGTGATGCGATCAAATGATCTGCCTCTGTGTGATCCGGATGACGATATCTCGACAGCTGTGATGACAATGACATCATCGCGACTCGGCCTGGCAGTTGTGCACAAAGACAATCAAGTGCTGGGTATATTTACTGACGGTGATCTGCGCCGGGCCATGCTGGATCAGGGGGAAGTGTTATCTGCACCGGTCAGTGAATACATGTCGGAGAACCCGGTGTGTGTATCTGCGGATGATTTAATAAAAGATGCGGAAATACTGATGCGTGAACACAAGGTTCGGGCGTTGGTAGTTGTTTCGTCCAGAGATAATGAAGACCAGAAAATCTGCGGTGTTCTGGAAATCTTTGGAAGTGACTAATGGATAAAAAAATAGTTGTACTGTGCTTTACAGTGCTGTCTCTGGCGATGGCCGGATGTACACAGATGCCGACTGAGTATCGTGCACCTGCAGCGCAATCTGCCGGATTGATCGGGTCTGCCACTGCAGTAGACACACCATTGCTGCAACTGGTTGCCGGAATGCGTGTAGGTATGTCACGCACGTTTGTAGACACTGCCAGCGGACTGACCAGTACGGTAATGGTCGGGTCAGCGTACTTTTCAGCCAATGGACGTCACTGTCGTCGATTCACACAGCACCCGTCTAATGCGGCCAGACCGCAGAATAAACTTGCCTGCGAATCAGGTGGTGGCTGGCAGGAAGTGCCCGTTGCCAGGATTATTGAGTAGCACCGGGTTGCACTTTCCGGAAATGCAGCCTTGAACACACAAGCCGCTAATCCCCCACTGCGCGATACCGCCGTCACCATACAGTGCAGAGTGGTACACGCTTTAGTCCTGCGTGATGTTAAAGGTCGTTTCGGCGGTCGTCGACTGGGTTTTCTCTGGGCTTTGCTTGAGCCCTGTCTGTTTATTTCCCTGTTTGTCGGGATGTTCTATCTGTTTGGACGAACGAGCCAGTCAGGTGTGGCGGTCCCGTTGTTTTTTGTTACCGGCATCGCTCCGTTTCTGATGTTTCGCGACCTCTACGGCACGATCACTTCAGAGGCGAAAGGCGTGAGTCCGCTGTTAATGTTTCCTCAGGTTTCCCGCACTGATCTGATTGTCGCAAAGCTTATCGTCAATGTACTGTTGTCGATTACCGTATTGATTGTTCTGTTGATCGGTTGCTACATCATGGGCTTTACTTTTACGGTGGAGTATCCGCTTGGCGTGTTACTGGCGTTGTTTCTTCTGGTTGTCATGGGGCTTGGGCTGGGGCTAGTAATCGGCGCGCTGGAAATTCGTTATGAATTTGTATCGTCAGTCTCCCAGGCACTTCTCGGCAGACCGTTGTTTCTGGCTTCCGGTTTGTTTTTTACCGCAGATATACTGCCGCCTAAAGCAAGGGAATACGCGCTTTATAATCCG
>JAHDHK010000181.1:0-1392 GCA_020631335.1 Chromatiales bacterium | reverse complement strand
TGAATATTTAAGGTCATCGATGTTCGAGAGCTTTAACAGTCGTTATGTAGACTTACCCTATGTTGCGTATTTTGCGATTATTCTGGTGGGCTTCGGATTGATGTTATTGACGTTCTTTGATCGTCAACGCAGGTAGCCGGGATGATTTCACTTCAAAAAGTGACTAAGTCTTATGGCATCGGTCACCAGCAACATAAAGTCCTGGATGATATCTCGTTTACGTTTCCTTATCGGCGCAGTGTCGGCATTCTGGGTGCAAACGGGGCCGGAAAAAGCACGCTGATAAAAATTATCGGCGGTGCGGAAAAGCCGGATAAAGGCCGCGTAGTACGCAGCAGCCGTCTGTCGTGGCCGATGGGTTATTCCGGTGGATTTCAGCGATCATTAACGGGCAGGGAAAACGCCAGATTTGTTGCGCGAATATACGGTGCCGATTACCGCAAGGTTGAGCAGAGTACGATAGATTTTTCCGAGCTGGGAAAGTATTTCGACCGGCCACTGGAGACCTATTCCGCGGGCATGCGTTCACGGTTTGCAATGGCAGTGAGCTATGCGCTGGATTTTGACTATTATTTAGTAGATGAAGCACTCGAAACCGGCGATGCCCGATTGAAAGAAAAATTCCGCCAGGTGTTTAAAGCGCGCAGACTCACTTCTTCTGTGATTCTGGTATCCCATAATGAGCAGACAATCAGAAAGAACTGCGATGTTGCGGCAGTACTACACGGTGGCAAACTGCACTATTTTGAAAACCTCGATGATGCATTCTTGATGTACCGGAAAATCATTTTCCGTGAGGCGGTGGCATGAATCCAATTGCACTTAGAGTACTGTGCGCGGCACTGGTGCCGGTGTTTGTGGCTGCTTTTTATTTCGGTATTATCGCCTCTGATCGCTATGTGTCAGAGTCAAGTGTTGTCATTCGCAGCGGTGCCGCGCAAAGCGGTGGCTTCTCGTTTGGCGGGCTGTTGCCATTGTCCGGCTCTAATGGTCAGGACGTTGTGGTGGTATCTGACTATATCCTGTCGATGGAAATGATCCAGTATCTCAATGATACGCTTTCATTGATGGAGCACTACAGTGATCCGTCCATCGATATCATTTCAAGATTTGACCCTGAAGACAGTTTCGAGCAGTTTCATGAATACATGAACGATATGATTTCGGTGGTGTATGAAGAAACCACCGAGATTATTGCAATCAAGGTGCGTGCATTTACACCTCAGATGGCTTTTGCGATCAATCAGGAGGTGATCAGTCAAAGTGAAAAGCTGATTAACAATCTTTCTAACCGGATCGTAGAAGATACGTTAAGCATGGCAACCCGCGAGGCCGGACTCGCACTTGAAAATGCAAAGAATGTCAGTGCTCGATTGTCGAGATTTGCATCGG
>JAHDHK010000180.1:3486-12084 GCA_020631335.1 Chromatiales bacterium | reverse complement strand
CAGGCGTGATAAACATACAACTGACCGGGATCTTTAAGGTAGCGTTCAAACCCCATGACACTCTCTGTTCAAAAGCGGCAAAAAAGCCTGTTCACGGGCATAAGGCTTTACAACGCGAGCTAATACGTATTGCAGTAATCTTTCCAGCAAGCCTCCGGACCGTAGTTACCAGACAGATTGAATGGTAACTACGGGAGAGTCTAGATCAAGATGCCGCGTTCAGCGCCTGATCGATATCTTCGAGGATATCATCTATATGCTCGATACCGATCGACAGGCGAATGGTATCTTCCGTCACGCCTGAAGAAGCCAATTCCTCCGGTGACAGCTGTCGGTGCGTGGTAGACGCCGGGTGGCACGCCAGTGATTTAGCATCACCAATGTTTACCAGCCGTGTAACCAGCTGTAGCGCATCGATAAATTTGGTGCCGGCGGCAATGCCGCCTTTAATGCCGAAGCTCATTACTCCGGACGCGCGACCATTCATGTACTTTTGCAACAGCTCATGATGCGGACTGCTTTCCAGACCGGCATAGCGAACCCACTCTACGCGGCTGTCCTGCTCGAGATGCTTAGCCACTGCAAGCGTGTTCTCACAGATTCGATCCATACGCAACGGCAGGGTTTCAAGCCCCTGAAGTACCATGAATCCATTCATCGGTGCGAGTGCAGCGCCCATGTTTCGCAGCGGTACCACTCGCGCACGCAGGATATAAGGAGGCAGGCCGGTCTCGGTGTAAACAACACCATGGTAGGACACATCAGGCTCATTCAGACGATCGAATCGCTCAGCGTGGGCTGCCCAGTCGAACTGATTGGAATCGACAATCATTCCGCCGATGATGGTGCCGTGACCCGAGATATATTTGGTCAGTGAATGTACGACAATATCTGCACCCCATTTAAACGGCTGGCACAAATAAGGAGAGGGCACGGTGTTATCGACGATGAGCGGCACACCGTGGGCGTGAGCAATTTCGGCATATTTTTCGAGGTCCAGTACGTTACCGGCCGGGTTGCCTATAGATTCACAGAAAACAGCTTTGGTTCTACCGTCAATTTTCTCAGCAATTTGCTCGGGTTTTTCCGGATCAACAAAACGGGTTTCGATGCCCATTTGCGGAAAGGTATGAGCCAGTAAATTGTACGTTCCACCATACAAAGTTGCTGTACTGACGATATTGTCGCCGGACTCCGCAATAGTTTGTATGGCATAAGTGGTGGCAGCCTGACCAGAGGCAAGTGCCAACCCGGCCACTCCGCCTTCCATTGCCGCGACGCGCTGTTCCAGTACGTCATTTGTCGGATTCATGATGCGGGTATAGATATTACCCAGCACTTTCAGATCGAAAAGATCTGCACCATGCTGCGTATCATCAAAGGCGTATGCCGCGGTATTGTAAATTGGCACAGCGACGGAGTTGGTGGTGGGATCGGGCTTATACCCTGCATGTACTGCCTGAGTTTCGAGTTTCACGGCCTTGTTCCTCTGTGAGTCCGGCACTCAATATACACAGGAAGCTGCAGGTTGTTAACCCATCATAAAAATTACCTTCCACCGACCGGGGCTGACAACCTCACCAGAGGTAACCACACTCACGAGAGGGCACAACGCTCAAGTTAAGTGTTTAGACACAGTGAGAACTTGCACGCAGGCCACCAGTGCCCCCGGGTGCTTCAGCCTACCGCTACTCGCTGACGGTTTGGTATTGTCTACTTAGAACATTTCCGGAAGAATTAACCAGAGTACCGTTTTCCGCTGTCAACGCTTCGAACTGAACAATCGGACTCACAATAACTTTACCGCCGTTAGTCATGGTAGGCAGTTCTTCTTCAAAATGCACAATCACTGAGCTTGGGCCAAAGCGATTGAGGTCAGCGTCGGATAAGCCAACGACAAATTTAGTCTGCGCCTCTATATCAGAGCACTGATACCCGTCGCCGGCCGCCACTTCCGGTGTCGCGGTGATCGTGCCGGTCAAATTGCAATCAGCCACCATGCTGATGCCAATGATCGAGATTTGCGTATTCCAGCGGCATGATCGGGTATCACCACCGCGATAATTGATCTGCCCGACGTAATTCCCCAGAATATTGCCATAGGCGGGTGACTCACAAGCCCTGTTAGTCCAGTCGACAACAACCGGGACAGCTTTCGGGGGGCTTGCGCAGGCGGTGAGCACAGAGAATGCGATCGTCGAGCCAAGTACACCAAAAATTCTCAAACCGTTCACTACGCTTCCCCTGAGTCAATTGCGTTGCAAGAGTGGCCGGATATTACTACGTTAAGCTTGCCTCAATTAGCACTGATTCTCAATTTTCACGCGTGGTGCTATGCCAAATTGCGCACTGTTTGGATCAGGTCACATGCCATTGCACTGTTCAAGGCTAAATCCGGCGATCTCATCAGAATGATAACGCTTGAAAACGTCGCTATGATTTTATAACTACACCAACACAATTAGCGCTATGAATGATACGTGGAGAGTAAATCGGAGACTACCAGCAACTTATGTTGATGCCGACAATAACCAGTATCATCATTAGTCGACCACCGATCGATAGTCACTTGAAGCAATGTTTCGCGCAGCTGGATAAGTTAACGCTACATCACTATATAACGCAGCTTAATTTGCACCGTTTTAAACTATCCCTTTATATTTTGCCTAACACATAGGTTTTAGCCTGAGACAGCAGCATTAAAGGGAGCGGGAAGCGCTTATAACCTGTGATAAGACGGAATATATTCCCGACACACATTCAACGTTTAACTAATAAATCATTCGGACATATTTCCGAACTGACAACAATCAGCTCAGACATCAATAAATTTTTCATTGCTCTTATTTAAGTACAACTCGACATCACTGACTTATAAATAAAACCGACCACTGATACAAGCGTAAATAAACAGCATCTAAAACCAACTCAGTAAAAGCAGCATACACAGTTGGTGCTCCTGACAACTCATCACCGCACTGAACAATAGGCCATGGAACAACGCGCTGGTATGCATAGGCTTGCTTCTGTTCTTTTAACGCAAACACTACGATCAGGAAACTCCTTTAGGCAAAATTCCTCGCCTGCATTGACTGACCAAAACAGAGTCACTGACACAGAAGCATTCAAAACTCTACGACATCTGAATTGCACCAGTTGACCAGCAGACTTAAGCCAGGCTATCCCACGGTGAGAACATGGAGCTACATGGTCGAATGCCCTCGACAGCCAAAGGTACCGATACAGTGATTCTGTATCAGCGCAGGCTACGGTATGATGCCCGCGATAGGCAACATCTGCCGATTTCACTGACTATCTCACCGGAGAATCCCACCATGGCCCACGGCTACGAAAGCGGTCGACTGAACCTTCCGTTTGTTGGTATCAGTACCTTTGGAAAATATCCATACATTGCAGACTGGGATCATATAGATGCTGATGTCGCGGTACTGGGTGCCCCCTATGACTTTGGCTGTCAGTTTCGTTCCGGTGCACGCTTTGGCCCACGGGCAGTTCGGGAGGCTTCTACACTTTTTTCTTTCGGACATTCCGGCGCGTACGACCACGAAGACGACATCACCTACCTGCCCGCCGAGTCCACCAGCATAGTAGATATCGGTGACGCCGATATTATTCATACAGACACTATCGGCAGTCATGCCAATATAGAATACGGTGTTCGGAAAATTCTGGCCGCTGGTGCCATGCCGGTTGTTATCGGCGGTGACCACTCAGTCAACATTCCGTGCATCAATGCGTTTGATGATCAGCCGCCTGTACACGTCGTGCAGCTTGATGCTCATCTGGACTTTGTCGACGAACGCCATGGTGTACGTTTTGGTCACGGCAACCCGATGCGCAGAGCAGCAGAAAAAGACTATGTCACCGGCCTGACTCAAATCGGTATTCGCAATGTCTCATCGACAGCACGAGACGGCTACGAAGCAGCGCGTGACATGGGATCGGATATCATCTCTGTTCGTCAGTTCAGAAAGATAGGAGTGGACGCTGTCCTCGATAGAATTCCGGCAAATGCCAGATACTATGTCACTATCGATATCGATGGCTTTGATCCGTCCATTGCCCCGGGTACCGGCACGCCCAGCCATGGTGGATTTCTATACTACGAAGGACTGGAATTGCTCGATGGCCTTGCCCGGCGAGGGCAGGTCGTGGGGCTCGATCTGGTAGAGGTAGCACCGGATTACGATCATTCAGGCAGCACCTCAACACTTGCCGCGCAACTTCTGCTCAACTTTATCGGGCGGATTTTACATCACCGTTAATCCTCAACGAGATTATCCATGGCACTAATAGCAGAAACACCGACACCACCGTATTACGCGGTGATCTTTACCAGTGTCGCCGCCGACACCGATGAGGGCTACGCGGAAACCGCCGCTCATATGGTGGCACTTGCAGCGCAACAGCCGGGTTTTCTGGGGATAGAATCAGCGCGGGAAAGTGTCGGCATTACCGTTTCATACTGGACAGACCTTGAATCAATTAAATTCTGGAAGTCACAGGCTGACCATCTGCTGGCACAGAAACTCGGACGCGAGAAATGGTACTCGGCTTACACCACACGCATTGCGCATGTTGAAAAAGAATATAGTTTTATTAACTGCTGACTGAACGGGTAATTTATCACCACTGATACCCTGTTCGGCATGATGCGCATTGCCTGGCAATAGATTAAGCTGTAAACATGGCCAACCAGGGCGATTATCAGTATCCGGCAAAGTCAGGGTGCGACAAAGCAATGGCCATTGCAGGTAGCCAGCATATTCCATAGGCGTCCACAGCAGGGCAAAGCTGGCACCCGGTTGAAACTGGTTAACGCCGGGTGGCGCTAATTGATCAAAAAATATCACGGCATCCGGTATACGAATGCGCCGCACCTGCGGCGCACACGCACACTGGCAACACTGTTATATGGGCAAAGCTAGCTTGCATGCTCCCGCATAACAAGATTATTTATTACATCGATCACCCGCTCATTGCTGCCTGCCAGTGACCCGCTGGTTAGATATTTCCCGTTGACCAGAATCGAAGGCACGCTGCGAACACCGGCACCCTGAGCCAGCTTCATCGCTCGTCGGATGTGCATATCAACCTCGAAGGAGTTCATTGTTTTAACAAACAGGTCTGAATCGACACCCAGTAATTTTTCAGCAAATTTAGCGATACTCTTCTGATCATTCAGCGCTTTTTTACGCAGGTGAATTTCGTTAAAAAATGGCTCAAAAAAGTCAGCTTCTATCTTTAACACCCGGGAAGCATAGTAGGCCTGACTATGAGGTAACCAACGCGGATTAAGCGGCGGCGCCTCACGCACAAAATCAACATGTGCAGGCTTGGTGTCCGCCCAGGCATTTATCGTGGGTTCGAATGCAAAGCAGTGAGGACAGCCAAACCAGAAGAACTCAAGTACTTCAACCTGATCGGCATTACGTGTTTCAACCGGTGGTTTTATTGGCTGATAGCCACCCTGCTGCGCCGCCGCGAGTTGCCCGAAGCCAACAGCGAACATGAGTAATGCAGAAACAAATAGCCTGCGCATAATTTCTCCTTAATTTTGTTGGAGTGATAGTCGACCAGCAACTGCTGACCGGAGAATTTTATTCAGCGACTTTCAGCGTCAGCGTTTCAGGTGCGAGACAAATCTCGTCGCTGCAAGCCTGTAACTGCAAAGACACAGCGTGCGTCACGGCATCGCTTACAGGCAGATCCGCACTGATTTCGAACTGGCCTTCATACAATGCCAGCTCTTCGCTTTGAAACCCGAGCGTGCGTCGAATCTCGTCCGGGTAACGGGTATTGGCCAGTGCTGCGTCGTCTGCAGCCGCCAAACGCGTTTTAATCAGATAATCCTGCAATGGCGCCGCAGCATTAATATGCCAACCGGGTGCAACAGAGACTGAGACAGTGACCTTTTTATCTTCGACACGGGCGTCGGCTTTTACTTTACCGCGTGCTGCATACTGACGAGCCCCGCTTTCACCGCGTAAAAGTTCCAGTGCTCCAACCAGTAAATAGGAGTACGCAGAGGCCCCCTGTTCCAGGTTGCCGGAAAAAGCGTTTAACAGTTTCTCGGCTCGTTCGCGATATTTATCTTCGCCGGTGCGGTGCCACAGGCGTGTCAATGTCTGCAGCGCTATTGAGTTCCCTGTCGGTACCGCATTGTCAAACAGATCTTTCGGTCTTGACGGCAAAGAGGCACCGCCGACGGTCGCAGCACCGATAAAATAGCCGCCGTGTTGTGGATCCCAGAACATCTCGTTCATATGATCAACTAACAACCTGACCCGCCGTAACCATTCCGGCTCACCGGTGATATCAAACAAAGTAAGCATCGCCTGCGCCAGATAGGCATAGTCCGCCTGACCACCGTCGATGGTAGACTGCCCCTCAAAGTGCGCTCGCATCAGACGACCATTCTCACGCTGATTAACACGCCATAGAAAATCAACTGCATCAATGGCTGCCTGCAGATAACGTTCATCTCCAAAAGTGTCATAACCGATTGCCAGTGTGTTGGCCATCATACCATTCCACTCTGTGATCACTTTTCTATCGGTAAGAGGAGGCAGGCGTTTGTTGCGATGTGCGAGTAACTTTTCAGAGTATTCATCAAGCCTTGCGGTGAGCTCTGATTCGCTTAAATCAAAGTTTGCAGCAACGTCGTCAATCGGGCCCTGCAAATGCAGAATATTGCGGTGTTCGAAGTTACCCTGCTCTGTCACACCCCAGACTGCCGCCGCCAGCTCGGCATCGTCTTCGCCAAGCACTGTTGCCAGTTCGTCGGGAGTCCAGATAAAAAAGGTTCCTTCAGCGCCTTCAGAGTCGGCATCAGTGGCAGAATAAAACCCGCCCTCGTCGTTGGTCATTTCACGCAACACATAGTCCAATACTCTTTTCGCAGTACGACTATGCTCTTGCTTGCCAGTGAGCTGATACGCCTGTATCAGCGACTTAGCAAGCCACGCCTGGTTGTATAGCATCTTTTCAAAATGAGGGATCAACCAGTCCGGATCAACTGCGTATCGATGAAATCCACCGGCAACGTGGTCATGTATGCCGCCGGCGGTAATACGTTGCAGCGTAAAGTCAGCCATGGCCAGCGCTTCGGTATCACCGTTGCGTTGTGCAAGCTCCAGTAGAAACGCAAGTGCCGGCTCGCGCGGAAACTTCGGTGCTGTACCGAAACCACCCTGCAAATCGTCAAAACTATCCACCAGTTCCAGGCGTGCGTTATACACTTCGCGATCACCAACCTCCCTTGCTGTGCCACTGAGCGCATTGCCTGCAGCCACCGCTTCTGACAACCGGTCAGCAAAATCCAGTACGCGAGGAGGATCGTTACTCCACACGTCTGTCACCTGATCCAGCAGATCACTGAAAATTGCCGGAGGAAAGTAAGTCCCTCCATGAAATGGTTTTCCCTCTGCGGTAAGGAAGGTATTCATGGGCCAGCCCCCACTGCCAGTCATGAGCTGCACAGCAGTCATGTAAGTCGCGTCGACATCGGGCAACTGCTCACGGTCCACCTTGATGGCAATAAAATCCTGATTCATTTTATTGGCGATCGCTTCATCCTCAAAGCTTTCGCGTTCCATCACGTGACACCAGTGGCAGGTTGCATAGCCAATAGATAGCAACACCGGTTTGTTTTGCTCTTTCGCTATCGCAAACGCCTCTTCGCCCCACGGATACCAATTCACCGGGTTATGTGCGTGCTGAAGCAGATAGGGTGAGTCTTCAAAGATCAGCCGATTGGTATAGACGGGATTACCGTCGTCATCGAAATGCTCTGTTCTTGGCTGGTAAGTATCCCCGCGAGCAATACGGGCCTGTTGCATCTTCTCGAGCAGAGAGTCGTCAGCCCTGACCAAAGGATCATTGGCAGCCGATACAGCGCCGCAGGCAAAGACCAGCACCAGTGAAACAACGAGCGAATTAACGATATTCATTGATTTACATGCACTGGTTGCACTGCAAACGGTGGTGAGTCCTGTGATCGCGCCATCGCGTAAACCACATCATTCTCCTGCCACAATGTGACCTCCACCCCCTCCACTTGCTCAGGGTCACTGACCAGCGATTCAGTGCTACCTGCGCGAGGTGTCATAAACAGGCTGAGCTGTTCACCCGAGTCAGGATGTGAAAACTTAAGATGGGCTGCCAGATTTCCTCCGATGGTGCAGTATCTGCCACCGATTAACGCCAGTTTTTCATACAGCCGATCTTCAGGCAGCACCAACTCGAAAGGTAATTCGGCCAGTCCGCTCTGCAGGTCGACAATTGATTCGGCCTGTGCGTCGAGTTGCAACTTGTTCAAATGATTTAGCGCCGCTTCCCGCAGGGCATAGTCGACCTGCTGGTTACTCAGCGCATGCTGATGAAGGACAGAGACTAACACCATGATCAGCCCGGCAGCTGCGGCATAGATTGGCAGCTTGCGTCGCTGGTGCTGTCTGTGCGATTCAGCCAGAATGTTCTGCAACCTGGCGCCGGGTAAAGTCTTTTGCTGATAATAGTCAGACAATCTTCGATCAATCGGATCCATTAACCTGCCCTCCCCGCAATCAACTCGAC
>JAHDHK010000180.1:0-3476 GCA_020631335.1 Chromatiales bacterium | reverse complement strand
AACGTTACTGTTGCCATCGGCCTCGCCGGCACAGGTGCGATTGTTGCCGGTAGCCACATCTGGTGAGTCAGCTGCTGATCCCTGTTCGGGTGGCGTATTCCGGGCCGGCTGCTCTTTATGCTGTTGGCCTGCGGACTGATCATCTCCATCATCGTCTGCGAGCATGCGTCTCAACTTAGCTTTGGAGCGGTGCAGAATGCTCAGCACTGTGCCTCGCGATGTGCCTGTCATCTGCCCGATCTCGTCAGCTGTGTAACCTTCGACTATCGCCAGAAAAAGATATTCACGCTCTACGTCGCGTAACCTTTCGAGCGCCATTTGCAGCTCTTCCGCAGCCATATAGCCCAGCTCCAGCAAAGATTCGCGGGAACCGCTATCGGTCCTCTCGGCTTCATTGTGAATATCGTAGTCATCGACGAAGTGCACCACCTGACGCCGTCGATACTGATCGATGTAAAGATTGCGTATGGTTCTGAAAAGCAACGGTTTTTCAGTAAATCTGCCGTAACGCTTATCGAGACGGATCCAGGCATCGTGGACCAGGTCTTCAGCATCCTGCTGGTTGCCGGCCAAAGACAAGGCGTAGCGGAAACCTGAATTCAGCAGATCTATGTCTGCGGTTTTCTTGCGCCTAAACATGCGCGCCCCTGCCGGGCAGGCAGTTGAAAGCGGGGAAGTGACTGGTTGTAGCGTTCATAACCCGAAAAACGAGATGCAAACAGCTTTGATTGCATCTGTCCGGGTTAAGTTCAATCCACCTCCGAATTAACTGCCCCGCTGACGCGCCGGGCCTCCCGGTGCGTCAGCGTTTTTGTCAGGTGACTTTTTTCTGGGTTTCACGCGCTGATTTGCGCTCTGTCCAGTTGTAGGTTCCGTCGATTATTTGCTGCGCGCTTGAAACCCACTCATCACGCTCGATCCGATCAGAAAAACCTTCAAGCATATCGGCAAATTTATCGATATCGGACTGCTGCCATGCAGCGATGTCTTCAAATCGTGTCACGCCATTTTCATTCAGCATTTGCTCGATTTTCGGACCGATACCAAAGATCAGTTTGAGGTCGTCAGCACCGTCTTTACGGGTTGTTTTCTTACCGTCAGCTGTCAGCCGTTGCGTAGTGTCAGCAGCTTTGGCTTCACGTGCACGGCGGCGCTCTTCCCAATTGTAGGAGCCATCTATAATCTGCTGAGCACTCAACACCCACTCATCCCGCTCTATGCGATCGGAGAATCCCTCAAGCATATCGGCGTATTTATCGATGTCTGCCTGAGTCCACGCTGCAATATCTTCAAAACGGGTGACACCGTTTTCGTTGAGCATCTGTTCGATCTTCGGGCCGATACCGAATATCAGCTTCAAATCATCTGCACCGTCTTTGCGCCTGGTCTGTTTGCCATCGGCAGTGAGACGCTGTGCTGTGGCTTGTCGGCTGACAGCATCACTTTGAGCTTTTGCAGCAGTTACTTCTGCCTGTGCCTCAAGCAGTGCGATTTGTGCTTCCAGCTTTGCGATGATTGCATCCTTTCTGGAAACGTCACTATTGCTCTGCTGCATACTCAGAGTCAATTGCTGTTGAGTTGCATCAAGCTTGCTTGCCTCCGAACGCTGCCGGGAAAGCTGCGCCTTAAGTTCGGCAATCGTATTTTCCTGCTCAGAAACCCGCGCCTGCAACGGTCGGTACTTATTTACCTCCCCCTGAGCTGACGCAAGTTCATCTTTAACTGCATGCAAACGATGTTCACTCTCCTGCTGTAATCGCGCCAGGTTATCTTCGACAGACTTGAGTCTTTGCTGTGAAAGCTCAAGCGCTTTATCGCTGCCTTGCCGGCCTTCAAGTGCCGATGCCAGTTCTTTTTCTAACGCAGGTATCCTGGACGCTGTGTTGTTCAGTCTGGACAATTCAGATTGTTTACCAGAGACATCCTGCTTTAGCGATGCAAGCTGCGTTCTGGCATTTTCATTTTCCTTTTGCAAAGCATCCAGCTGACGCTGCAAATTTTCCAGTCGTGTGTCTCTGGCCTGAACTTCACCACGTAGTTTGTGGGCCTCTTGCAGCTGCGCCTTAAGCTGCGCAAGCTCCTGCTGATACTTGCCTTCAGTCGCCTTTAAGCGAGTAGACAAACCATCGGCTTCGGTCTGCGCTTGTTGCAGTTGTTCCTGTAACGGTGCGAGCTTTTCAATACGCGCATTGGCCTCATCCAGTTTACGCCGGGCTTCCGATTGGGCCTGTGCTGAGGATTTCTGCAGTGCTTCCAGTTGCTGCTGCGACAGCCGCTGCTTGTCAGTGGCTTCCTGTCGCGCAGTGTCAAGTTTTGCCTGTATATCAGCAACGCGGGCTTTTGCCTGATCCTGCGATTGCTGCTGTGCTTCTTTGAGCTTCAACAACTCTGTGTCTTTTTCATCGCACTGGTTTTTCAGCACGTCGAACTCACGTACACGGGTTCGCAACGAGGCAATCTCGGTCGACAGTTGCTGCCTTTCGCTCTCACCAGACGACTGCAGCTTACTGAGTTCATCTTCCCGGGCGGAGAGACGCTTTTGTAGCGGGTCGATTTCGCTGACCTGTTGTCGCAGCCGGTTTATATCCAGCGTAAGTTTTTCTTTTTCAACGCGCTGCTGCTGCAGTTGACTAACATGTTTTACTTCCGCCTGTTCAAGTTGTGCCTTCAGTGGAGAAAGCTCATGTACACGCGACTGCAGCGCTTTTATTTCACCTGCGGACTTATCCAGGGATGCCTGGTGTCGCTCAAGTAACTTTCTGTTCTCGCCTTCCAGACTTGCCAGCTTCTGCCGCAAAGGCTCGAGCTCCTGAATCCGAGTCTGCAGCGATTTCACTTCCACCGCTGATCGCTGCAATGCTGACTCGTGACTCTCTGCGAGCCTGGCTTTTTCCTGCTCCAGACCCGCCAGTTGTTCACGCATCGAATCGAGCTCTTTCACTCGTGACTGCAATGCCAGTATCTGGTTAGCAGATTGATCCGATGCCTGTTGATGACTTTCGACCAGCCTTTTGTTTTCTCCTTCCACTGACGCAAGCCGCTGGGTTAAAGGCTCAAGCTCCTTCACCCTGGATTGTAATGCCTCTATTCGATTTTCAGACTGATCTGTCGCCACCCGGTGCGTTTCTATCAGCTTGTTTTTTTCAGCACCCAGATCAGCTAATTGCTGTTGCAGTGGCTCAAGCTCGTTGATGCGGGCTCTGAGCTTTTTTAAATCGTCGGCAGACTGATGCAAAGCGGCCTGATGCTTTTCGGCAGTTGCTTTTTTCTCAGCCTCCAGAATGGCAAGTTTATGCTGCAGCGGCGTAAGTTCATTGATACGCGAGTTCAGTGACTGAATCTCGCGGTTGGATTTTTCAACCTCGCTTTTATGATTCTGTGCCCGCTTCGAATAATCCGCTTCGACAACTGACAGCTTCTGTCTAAAGGGCTCCAGTTCTTTAACGGTCGCTTCAAGCTTCGCACATTCCGCTGAT
>JAHDHK010000179.1:10791-12085 GCA_020631335.1 Chromatiales bacterium | reverse complement strand
GTTCGACAGTGTTGTCGACACATTGAAACAGGGTGCTGTGGTCGTTGCCTGTGCTACAGTGCCACCGGAGTTTGCAAAAGCACTGGAGGCTGAATGTCAGCAACGCGGATTGCATTATCTCGACGCACCGATCTCCGGAGGATCAGTAAAAGCAGCAGCAGGTGCCATTACCGTATTAGCGGCGGGTACAGCAGACGCGTTCAACAAAGCACAGCCCGCACTCGATGCGGTGGCCGAAAAAGTCTTTACTCTGGGCAATCAGGCCGGCCCCGGTTCTGCGTTAAAAGCGATCAATCAGCTTTTAGCAGGTGTGCATATCGCGGCAGCCGCAGAGGCGATTACCTTTGGTATCAGTCAGGGAGTCGATGCCAGCACGACAGTCGATGTTATCTCACAATGTGCCGGCACCAGCTGGATGTTTGAAAACCGCGGGCCACACATTGCCGATGGAGATTATACGCCCCACAGTGCGGTGGACATCTTTGTTAAGGATCTCGGGATTGTGTGCGATATCGGGCATTCGAGTAAATTTCCATTACCGCTAGCCGCCACTGCACTACAGCAGTTTATTGCAGCATCCGGCGCCGGACTGGGTCGTGAAGATGATGCCGCTGTGGCTAAGGTATATGCGAATCAGAGTGATATAACCTTACCGTAGCTTGTAAGCTTCGAAAGACACTTCTGCTACACGTCTTTCCCGTGGCACTTCAGCCCCGTGCCCGCCGACGACGATCGATGTAAGTCAGGTTATTCTGAGCAAATGAAAAAGCCCTCTCCTTGATTAAGTGACTGTTGCCGGCGAGCGAGCTGATACTCGCTGTGCGTTGGCGGCAATCCGGTATCACAGGTCTGGCGCATTTTTTTAAATGCTGCGTTAACTGGCTTGTGTTTCAAGCCAGTCCAATGTCGCATGAATAAACTCATAGTCTGACACTACACCGGGGTGGTTCCGGCAATACGCTTTCACTTCAGGTTCTGCATTGGCCGGACAGACAGGAATCTCTGCAGCCTGAAGCATAGGCATATCATTGAGCCCGTTTCCAACCGCGATTGTGTTTATCGCAGCGGAAGGTACTTGGGTGCTGGAAAAAAGCGATGTAATCAACTCTACCCCATCACCTTTATCGAGAGGGCCCATCACATCGACATAGCCGTCGGTGTCGTTGTGATGGAACACCAGGTCATCAATGTTAAATGGAGAATCGTTAATCACAATTGCCTGCAATTCATCATGTATTCGCCCGGTGTCGAGCTGACCTCGCGCATCCAGCGTGAGATTGGTTGTTCAGAACGG
>JAHDHK010000179.1:0-10781 GCA_020631335.1 Chromatiales bacterium | reverse complement strand
CGACTTCAACAGGCTCATTTGATTGAATATTGTGATAGACAGCGCCGTGCTCACAAATCACAATCTGCAATTTACTGCAGTTCATCACCTGCGCGATG
Organism: Chromatiales bacterium; assembly: GCA_020631335.1. Classification (GTDB taxonomy): domain Bacteria; phylum Pseudomonadota; class Gammaproteobacteria; order Granulosicoccales; family Granulosicoccaceae. The sequence goes on along the minus strand of JAHDHK010000179.1, from coordinate 10,683 downwards.
TGCACGGTCTCCTCCAGCGACCGACCAGTATTAATAATAAACTGGTCAATTACACTTGAATCGATTTTCCGCCCCAGCACTTGCAACTTCTCTTGCTGAAGAGCACCTATCGAATCAGTGCGCATTGGCACAGGCGTAGTTGCATTAACGTTCAAACAGCCATCTACATCATGGAAGAGAATTTTCATATAACGAGCGTCAGGAGCAGACAGAAACTTCCATAGTAACCCGCTGCAGGCATTATTGTGGGAATCCACTGTGGCATTTACACTCCAGCGATATTGAGCATAAAACCGGCCCGTGAAAAAAAATGACAACAACCACTGAATTGATAAGCACTATCGATCTACCTTGCGAATCCCGGCTGCGGGTAGATCTGACAGCCGCATTTAGACTGGCCGTAGAATTCGGCTGGCATGAGGCGGTGGCCAATCATTTCAGCGCGGCGGTATCGGTTGACGGCAGGCAATTTCTGCTCAATCCGCGATGGCAGCACTTTTCTACTATTCGTGCGAGCGATTTACTGCTGCTTGATGCAGACGACTCCGCCGTCATGCGCTCTGCAGATGCACCTGATCCTTCTGCCTGGTGTATTCACGGTGCAATACACCGCGCGGTACCCCATGCTCGAGTACTTCTGCATTGCCACCCGCCTTATGCCACTGCACTTTGCAGCCTGAAAGACCCGGAAATCAAACCGATCGACCAGAACACGGCCAGATTTTTCAACCGGACAGCCATTGATCTGTCATTCGGAGGCATTGCTGACGACGAAGCTGAAGGCAACCGGATTGCCGCGGCTTTCGGTAATCATTCTACATTGATGATGGGCAACCACGGTGTCAGTGTTGCAGCCAACACCGTTGCTGAAGCGTTTGATCAGCTGTATTTCCTGGAACGCGCTGCTCGGACAATGGTACTGGCCTACTCTACCAATCAACCCTTGAATATCATGGATGCTGAGCTTGCAGAGAAAACTGCTGCCGGATGGGATGACTATAGCGGTGCTGCCTTTGCTCACTTTGAACATCTGAAATCGACGCTGGACACCAGGGACCCCCACTGGCGTGAATAGCCCGTCTATGCACCTGCAGTACTCGCATGCGATGGCCGCCTACAGATATTCCCACTGCCATTCATTGATACTCTTACAATGATAAGCGTTGCATAAAACTGCACCTTACACCGCATTACTCAGGCAATAAATCACTTCGCCTTTTTTGCCCGGGTGATAAGTAATATGCCGGCACAGACAAGTAACAACGCCAGCAGTATCGACAGGCTGATCGTTTCTTTTAAAATCAGCCAGCCGAACAATACACCGAACACAGGCGCTAGAAAACTGAAGGAAGCGGTAGACGACGCCGGGTAAATCGAGAGTAGCCAGAACCACAACAGGAACCCGAACGACAGAATAACAATTACCTGAAAGGCAAAAACCCATGCCAGATTAACTGTCATGTCACGAACAAGATCACCGAACAACAGCGACACCGGCAACAACACGATAGCCGATACTGTTAGCTGATAAATAAGTTGCATTTCGGGTGATGCCCGACTCAGGCTTGATGCTCTAACCAGTAAAGCGATGACCGTCCAGCAAAAGCTGGCTCCCAATGCCAGGAGATCTCCAATCAGACTCACATTGCCATCGTGCCTGTCCATCATGGCAATTGTCACACCGGCAATGGCCAGTACTAATCCGGTCACACGTGCAGGAGACAGACTTTCACCGGGCAGAAGAAAGTGTGCAGCCACTGTGAACCATACCGGCATTGTGTAAAACAACACGGAGACCCGCGCTACCGAAGTGAGGTCAAGCGCAATGAAGAGAACCAGAAATTCTAAAGAAAACATGACGCCACAAACGATACCGGCGATGAAAGTACCATCACTGACACTTAACTTTTTCCGGGTTAGCAATGCAAACAACAGTATCGGTACGATGGCACATAGCGAACGAAGCCCCGCCTGAAACACTGGCTGTAAGCCGGCATTGACAATTTTTATCAACACCTGATTTAAACCCAGTAAACCTGCCTGCAACATCAGCAGTGATGCACCAGCGGCATCAATTTGATCTTTTTTGTCGATGACCGCTGCCTTTAAGGGTAGTGTTTTCGATTTGAATAATCGACGGCCGGTATACCCGGGTGTACGCCGATTGCACTGCCTGATTAAAGTCAGTCCTTACCGGATTTGTCCATCAAACTTTTCAGATCGGCAAACGGGTTGTGTGTAGTTACCGGACCGGGCTTATCGTCACCATAGGTAACCTGCTCTACAAACCGCTGATGTTCATTGTCGTGACAGAACACACACAGTAACTCCCAGTTGGAACCATCCTGCGGATTATTATCATGATTATGATCACGGTGATGAACCGTGAGCTCTTTTAGATTAGTGTTGTTAAATTCACGCATGCATCGGCCGCACACCCAGGGATACATACCCAGCGCTTTGCGACGATAGCCCTCTTCTCTTTGTTCGTATGAGGAACGTGCATCGGCAACGATTTTGTCCAGCCGGCTATTAGTACTCATTTACCCTCCTCGCTGTTAGCCCCTGAATGTACACCAAAAATATTATGATGGCTTTATGCTTCTGTAGTTTTGAATCAGCTCTGGAAGCACTGAAATGTCCGACACGACGGCGTGCGCATCCGCAATTAAGTCGGCATATTCAGCCGGGCCGGTCAGTACCCCCACCGCAAGCCCGACGCCGGCTGCACGACCAGCACGAAGATCATGTGTGCTGTCTCCGACCATAGCAACTTCATGCGGATCACAACCGGTGTGCTCACAGAAAGCGTAAATCATTCCCGGCTCAGGCTTACTGCCATAACCTGAATCGAACCCGCAGACAAAGTCGAATTTATCGATGACTGACAACTGCGTTAAGTGATCCCGCGCAACCGCTTCATAGTCGTTTGTTGCAACACCCAGCACAATTCCTGACCCGGCTAAAGCAGTGAATAGTGACTGCAAGTCTGTAACCGGGTGAAGCGGCAACGCATCTAACAGCCTGAGCCCGACAGCTTCAATCTGTGCGGCCGATTTCCCGGGTAATAATCCGGACAATATATGCATGGTTTCATCAGCAGAAGCATTAACCACTGACGAGCCGGGCGCAAAGCTGCGATTGCGCTTGTCATAACCCACCGCTTCGGCGAGCTCCTGTTGCAGCGCTTCATCGTGAGGACTGAGTTCTTCGACCAGGCGTTCACACCATGCCCCCCATGTTTCAGCAAAGCTGAACAGAGTGCCGTCTTTGTCAAAAATAATTCCTTTTATCATTGCTTACCTCAGCCAGTTGGCTAACTACACGGGGTCTGAGTCAAATATGACTGCACCGTGAATTTACAATTTCTATTAATAACCAAACGCACAGCCGTCTTTCCGCGGATCAGAACCACCTGTGAGAATACCATTTTGCCAGTCAATGCTAATTGCCTGTGACCCACCGATCGGTCTGGCCGCCCGTACCATGTTGTGCCCCATTGATTTAAGCGCTGCAACCGTCTGAGGATCGAGTGTAGATTCGAATTCCACTTCATCACTGCCAGGGGTTGGAAAAAGTCTCGGGGCATCCTGCGCTTCCTGAATATCCATACCGAAGTCAAGATAGCGGGTGAGAAACTGCATATGACCATAGGACTGATAGTCCCCTCCCATTACTCCGTACGGCATAATCACTTTGTCGCCGGCCGCCACCATTCCCGGGATAATGGTATGCATCGGTCTCTTTCGTGGAGCAATACAGTTGGGATGACCGGGTTCCAGCACAAAACTCTCGCCGCGGTTGTGAAACATAACACCGCTTCGGGCAGCCATCTGCACGCTGCCGAAAGAATGAAAAAGAGAATTAATAAAACTGCAGGCATTGCGGTCTTTGTCCACCACAGAGATATAGACGGTACTGCGATGCCCCGGTGACTGATAAGGAGGAATCTCAGGGATTCGTTTCGACGGGTTGATGCTCTGACGAATCTCCGCAGCATGTTCGTCCGACAGCAGCCAGTCTACGGGCACATGTGCTTGCGTTTGATCTGCAACATACAAAGACCTGTCATGGTAGGCCTGTCTGCCGGCTTCTATCTCAAGGTGTAATCGCTGCGCCGAGAGTGGTTCGTTAACCGGAAACCCGGAGACAATATTGAGAAGTTGCAGTGCGATCACCCCCTGACCGTTGGGCGGCACCTGAAATACATCATACCCTTTATAGTGAGTATGAATCGGAGAGACATATTCGCCGCTCACACTGGCAAAGTCATCAATCGTGTGCAAACCACCGAGCGCTTGCAGGGTATCCACCATTTCTGCTGCTATTTCTCCTCGATAAAACGCATCGCTACCGGAATGCGCAATTGCCTGCAGTGTCGCCGCAAGCGCCGGTTGTTTATGCAGGCTGCCGGCAGCAGGTGTTTTGCCATCCACTAAAAACACAGCGCCTGCGGCTGCGTTCTTTTTTAGCAGTTCAACCTGCTGGGCAAAATCCACACTAACGCGTGATGCCACCGGATACCCATCTCGTGCATAACCGATAGCGTGCGTCAGTATCGCTTCGAGTGGCAGTCTGCCGTGATCGCTATTAAGACGGCACCATGCATTAACAGCGCCCGGCACCGTCACAGAGTGTGGGGACTGACGCTCAATCGTGCTGATTCCCTGGCTTTGATACCACGCCAGTGTCGCTGCTGCCGGGGTTTGGCCCGAGCCATTAAATGCAACCAGATCTGTACTCCCATGCGGCGAGTAAAGACAAAAACAATCTCCTCCGATACCGGTCGAATGCGGCTCGACGACACATTGAACTGCACAAGCCGCTATCGCTGCATCCAGCGCGTTACCACCTTGCTTTAACACATCCAGCGCAGCGTTAGTGGCAAGCGGATGAGATGTTGATGCCATTCCCTGAGTTGCATGGACAGGTGATCTGCCTGGTGCTTCTAGATTACGCATATAGTCTGATTATTGATCTTTGATTTAGTTTTTGTGGCGGGCGTGACGGTAACTGAATAATTCAGTCAACACATCCGGTGAAACAAACGCAGTACAACGGATTGTTCACCAAACTTGTTTGGAGTCTTTGAAAGGAAACCCGGCACAGACAACAGCCCTGCCTCGATTACCCTCCGATACAATGGCAATATACTCACAATCCCTTTGGTAACAACTCTACTCCGCACGAGTCCAAAGCTGTGACCGACAGATTATGCCAAGAACACAGCCCGCCACTTTTAACTTTCCGTTTTCAAGTCGCATGTTCGACTTGTACCACTTTTTGGTATCCGGTGCGTAGATCTTTCCTTTGTCGTAGGAGGAATCTGATTTTTGCTGCATGTCTTTGATCATTTGAGTGCCTACGACGGAGTCGTCCTTAACGTTGTGCGCCTCGACAATCGTGCCGCACAGATTATCGCCACAGGGCGTTAATTCCACAGTAAGCCAGGCTCCCTCATCGGATTTTTCGGTATTCCATTTGCCAAGCAGTTGTTCTTGTGCGATGGCACTCTGCGTTATCAAAAAGGAGGCGACCAGTATCAGGATCTTTTTCATTGTGTACTCCGGTGTATTTTATCCGCGCGTAATGAGGGTCTGGTGTGATCAAGCGATGTACGCCTGCAATCCGTGCGGCTGGCTGTCATCTGTCTATTACCGCCGATGCTGGTTTCATAATAGACAGTTCAACTTCGAAGCATAGCGGAAAATCGAATTTTGTATTTTTCACCAAGAGACGCACCGGACCTGCTGGTAACCAATAAACCCGATAAGCCCTTAGCTGCCGGTACAGCAACCATTGAAAAGGTAATCCTTACCGCATGCTTCAACTGCGCTTGATCAAGCCAAATCGTCGAATTCTGGATACACAAGACGAAATCATTACATTTTTGATTATTCAGTAGCGGGTTTGCTTGAATTAAAGCCAGTTCATGTCCATTATTTCGGTAATTTCAGTAATTACTGAAATTACCGAAAACTCAAATATTCAAACCCGGTTGATAAACATGGACGCCCTGATTCTGGCCAGAATTCAATTTGCAGCCAACATTTCGTTCCACATACTTTTCCCGACCATTACCATCGCACTGTGCTGGTTTCTGCTCTTTTTCCGCATTAGACACCTGCAAACCGGCAACCCCGCCTGGCTCAACGCGTATCAGTTCTGGGTAAAAATTTTCGCGCTGAGTTTCGCACTGGGTGTCGTCAGTGGCATAACCATGTCATTTCAGTTCGGCACCAATTGGCCGGGTTATATGGAAACGGTAGGCAACATCGCCGGGCCACTGCTGGCCTATGAGGTGCTGACAGCCTTTTTTCTCGAAGCCACTTTTCTGGGCATCATGCTGTTCGGTACGCACCGGGTCTCTGCACGCATACATGTGCTGGCAACAGTGCTGGTGGCCGTCGGCACCACTCTGTCAGCGTTCTGGATACTTGCACTTAATTCGTGGATGCATACCCCCACAGGCCACATCATCGAAAACGGACAGATCATCGCCGGCAACTGGCTTGAGGTTGTGTTCAATCCTTCTATGCCCTACCGACTGGCTCACATGTTACTGGCATCAGGCCTGACCGCATCGTTTCTTATTGCGGGTATTTCTGCGTACCGACTTATACGCAATGACAAATGTCCCTCAGTAGGCGCTGCACTACGCACTGCTGTTATCAGTGCAGCCTGCCTGATACCGGTTCAGATCTTTGTCGGTGATTTGCACGGTCTCAACACATTAGAACATCAACCTGCAAAGATTGCCGCAATGGAGGGTGTCTGGGAGACGGAACGTGGTGCACCACTATTGTTATTTGCGGTGCCCGATGAGGAAAGCCGCGAGAACCATTTCGAAATAGGTATACCCAAACTGGCCAGCTTTATTCTCACTCATGATATCAACGGAGAAATAGCGGGTCTAAATGACTTTGCAGGTGAGCATCCGCGAGTTGCCCCCGTATTTTATGGTTTTCGAATCATGGTGGGTATCGGGTTAATGATGCTACTAACCAGTTGGGCAGGCGCTTTCCAGTTAAAAAGGCACGGCCATATGACTGTCGGCTTGCAGCGGGTATTTGTCGCGATGACATTCTCAGGTTGGGCAGCGACGCTTGCGGGCTGGTATGTCACAGAGATAGGGCGGCAACCATGGCTGGTGCAGGGATTACTCAAGACAGCCGATGCTGTTTCTCCGGTGCCGCCATCTGATATCGCCATCACGCTCACGGTTTACCTGTTGTTGTATACCGCTTTAATCATTGCCTACGTATCGACCGTGTTTCATCTGGCGAAAAAAGCACAAAGCAACATGCTTGCTGACCTGCCGGAATCTCACACAGGAGCGCCCACTCATGAACCTGCATGATCCCTCTTACTGGCTACCGCTGGCATTTCTTGCAGCAATGGGCTTATCAATTTTGATCTACGCAATACTCGACGGGTACGATCTTGGTGTCGGTATACTGATGCTAAACGCAACCGAGGCAGAACGTGATCGAATGATCGCCTCCATCGGCCCGTTCTGGGATGCCAATGAAACCTGGCTGGTGTTAAGTGTCGGACTGCTGCTGGTGGCGTTTCCAGAGGCACACGGAATTGTGTTAAGCGGATTGTATCTACCGGTAACACTGATGCTGGTCGGCCTGATACTGCGAGGGGTAGCGTTCGATTTTCGTGCGAAAGCCAGGGCTGGTTTGAAACAAACCTGGGACAGACTGTTTGTCGCAGGGTCTATGATCGCGGCATTTTCACAGGGATATATGCTCGGCAGGTATATCGTTGGACTGGACAACTCAGCTAGTGCCCAGTTTTTTGGTGTAATCAGCGGCCTGTGTGTTATGTCCGCCTATGCGCTGATCGGTGCGGCATGGCTGATTTTAAAAACAGAAGATCGACTGCAACAAAAATCTATTCGATGGGCACAATTTGCACTGCCGGCTATGTGTACCGGTTTGCTCTGCGTATCGGTGGTAAACCCTCTTGTGAGTGACAGAATATTCACCAAATGGTTTTCATTTCCGGAAGTGTTCCTACTATTTACACTGCCACTACTAACGGTGCTGTTACTGATTCAAATACATCGTTCACTGTTACGCCTGAGTCAAACAAAGCAGGCACGGGCCTACATTCCATTCTTGTGCACCACCGGAGTGTATATACTGGCTTTTATCGGTCTTGCGTATAGCTTTTTTCCCTACGTGGTGCCCGATGAGCTAACCGTTTGGGCGGCAGCTAGTCATGTCAGCTCACTATGGATCATTTTTATTGGCACCATCATCGTACTGCCAATGATACTGGGATACACAGCGTTGTCTTATTACATCTTCCGCGGGAAAGCACGTGAACTGGTTTATTAATTCAAACAGTGCTTTGTCAGCGTTCCCATGTGTATACCAGGTCTGACCCTGACACATCCTCACTGGAGGATGCCAGCAGTGTCAGCCGGTCGCTGATGCGATAACGCACGCTGAAAGTCTGTACTTTTGTAAACAAGTCTCTTTCATAGCTGACATAAATTTCAGGGGTGATGTACTTGCCAAAGGTATAGCTGACACCGGCGGTATCCACTGGCGTACCCAACAGAATGAATGACAATGTGTTTGCATCCGTTTGCGCCGGTTCGGATTGCAACTGCAGAATAGGCGCCTGAGCAGTTCCGCGAATGCGGGCACCGGCCTTAACATCATAAGCCGCGACTTCCCGCGCCACATCAAACTCCAGTGCCGGGTTGGTGATCGGACCACCGCCGAATAGTATCTGCCCTCGCTCCATTGTCAGCTTTTGACCGTACACAATGAAGTCACCACTCACTACCTCAATTGCGCCGACGCCGGTAGGCACACCATCAGGCACTTGTTCAACAGCCAGTTCACCAGCCAGTGCACCACTGAACTGCCCGGCTTTGACTTTGATATCGTCCCCCAGAGTGACACGTACATCCACAGTAATGCGACTGCCCGCCTCATCTTCGTCTTCGGCGTCTCCGTTGACCATCACCACATCGGATGACTCTTTGACCAGCCCGCCAGATGCACCGGTATCTATAAACGCTGACGGAATATGCAGCAGCCCGCTGATATTAATATCGTCACCATTCATTTTTACGCGAATATCGGGGCTTATTTCAGCTCTTTGTCGATCGGCATTGGCAACCCGGAAATTCTCCCCCTTAATAGTGGCATCAAGCTTTTTCGCTGCCGGGTCGTAACTTCCCTGCAGCTCGATCATACCGTCGCCTGACTGCGCTTTACCGCTTAACAACAGTCCGCCTTTGCCATCACTTTTGGCGATTATTTTTCCATCGACCACTTTCATGGCAACTGAGGGTACTTCCAGTACCAGCGCATCAAGCTCAGAACCACCTGCTACTCTAGGCTGATCAAGCGAGCCGGCAAGTTTCATATTGGTGTTAAGGGCGCCGTCAAACGAATCAAGCCCAGGCGCAAATGCACTGAAAGGTGAAATATCCTTAATGTCAGTTTTTATCCGCCCCCCCAGATTTCTTGCTCCCGACAGCTCACCGATACTGGTGGTGGCGTCGATGGTGCCGATGTCCTCACCGAGATCAAGATTCACCCTGGAATCAAGGTTGTCATTCTTCAGTGCGAGTTGTACGCGACTTGCACCCAGTGTGGTTGACTTGGGTTCCCCTCCGTCAAGGTAGTCCATTGTGCCACCCGGCATCCTGATATCCGCCGTTACCGCAGGACTTGCCCCAGGGGCAACGACTATATCCGCTGAACCATCAACTAATGCCTCGATAGATAAATCGGGCGGCATATAGTCGCTAAAACGTTGCGTATCAAGGGATTCCAAAATCACCCGGGCGTCAACACCGTTGCTTTTACTCCACTGCCCGTCAACACAAACCCTGCTCGGGCTACTTTGAAGACAAAGATTATTTGCTGCGGCTTCCTGCGCACCGGCTTCAATGTTCACAGGCTTGACCAGAGACCACTCTCCAGCTTGAGTATTGGTGAGATTTAACGACTCCAATGTGCCCTTCCAGGTGCCATTTTCCACACCACCGTCAGCATCGAGTGTCACATCCAGAACATCACCAGTGATATTAAGGTTTGCTTTGTGTTGTGAAGGGGTGCCGCTGCCATCCAAGGTGACGGCACTAAATGATTGCGTGCCTGATGTGATTTCTTTCATGGTGAGTTTTACAGCGGATTGCGCGTTACCGCTTAGATCTATCTGCCCGGTTCCATTGACTGACTGAATCTTCAGTTCACCGGTATCAATGTTTGATGCATTAAGGATAAAACGTGCATCGGGACTTTGCAGCGAACCGGCCACCTCTCCCTCAAGAGCGACATCTCCACTGACACCCGGTACCAGCTTTTGCAGTGCGGGAAAGTTGATATCCCATTCAAGATCCAGTTGATCACTCACCGAACCGCTGGCAGATAGGGTAGCGTCACCCACACTTAAGGCCAGCTTATCAATAGTGGCCGTGGCGCCGTTAACAATAATAGTTCCATCGCCTTTTAGCGGCTGATCGCGGTATGTACCGCTCAGACTGACAATACGACTTTCCGCTCGAAGCCCGTCTTCTGAGAGACTTCCTTCTGTAGCAAGTTGAAGATCAATACTACCTTCTGCACCGGGCCACTGCGCCGCAGGATTGATGTCGGTAGTGTCGAGATTAAATTGCCACTGTGTTTGCGGCTGCCATGATACAAC
>JAHDHK010000178.1 GCA_020631335.1 Chromatiales bacterium | reverse complement strand
ATGCTTACCAACAACCCGTTTGCCGACCTGACAGCGTTTATATCGCCGGGTGTGATGAAGGGCTATGTGATCCTGATGATACTGTTTGTGATTGCAGGCACGCTGCTCGATATGCGGCACAAGCAAAGTGCCAAATACTTCTTCGAGAATTCGAAAAAAGCGCAGAAGAATGCCAAACGCAAGGTCAGCAGCGGTAAGAAGACCGGGCTGGCAATCAAGACGGTGGCCAACGAAGTGCTGACTTCATCTGAGTTCTGCAATACGCGTCGTCGCCAGTCTCACCTGATGACCATGTACGGCTTCATCGTGTTTGTGGTCACCAGTGCGATCATGATTTTCAACTACACCGGCGGTACAGAGGCACCGGCTCTGCTGCCGTTGCTGTGGCATCTCGGTGCGTTGTCGCTGTGTGTCGGCGGGTACTGGTTCTGGTTTTCGATCCGGGTCGATGTGGCCGCCGAAGGCGTGAAATGGAATCAGTTCAACGGCCGGGGTGATCTGTTCATACTGGGGCTGCTGGCAATGGCGACATTCGGACTGCTGTGGTCGTTTTTTCAGGCCGTGGGTGTCAGCGCACTGGCCATGCTGTTCTTCGTGATCTTCATCATCAGCACCACCGTATTATTTGCAACGGTGTACTGGTCAAAATTTGCTCACATGTTTTTCAAGCCGGCAGCGGCATTTCAAAAGAAGGTGGCGATGGCAGACGGTTCCAGAGAGAACCTGCCGGACGACTATGATCTGAGCGATCCTGCGGTGCAGGCGAAATTCCCGGATATTCCTGAATACCTGGGAGCGAACCCTCCAAACATGGGATTGGGGATCAAACGCGAGCCACCCCAACACTATTAAAGCTATTGCGCTCGCGTTGACTTCGTTAAATCCGATCTCAAAAATGCTCATTGATAAACCCATCAACTGCGCTTTTTTCGACCGGATTTGCCTCGTCACCGCTTCGCTCATAACGCTTTAAATATTACGAATTTGACTGAATTCTGGAGAACGTAAAATGCCTACTTTTGTATACATGACTCGCTGTGACGGCTGTGGCCACTGTGTCGACATCTGTCCGTCAGACATCATGCACATCGACACCGTTACCCGCCGCGCCTACAACATCGAGCCGAACATGTGCTGGGAGTGCTACTCCTGTGTGAAGGCCTGCCCGCATCAGGCGATTGATGTTCGCGGCTATGCCGACTTCGCGCCGCTGGGTCACTCGGTACGGGTGAAGCGCGACGAAGAAAAAGGCGTGATCGCCTGGCGCATCAAGTTCCGCAACGGCAAAAAAGACATGGACCTGCTGGCACCGATCACCACCAAGCCCTGGGGCAGCGGTACCCCTGATCTGCGTGAAGAAACCCCGCCCACAGATGAAGAGCGCAACAGCCAGCGCCTGTTCAACGAGCCCAAGTACATTCGCTTCGATGAAGGCGATGTACACACCCTCAAGTCACAGGGCCTGAAAATGCAGCAGGGAGTGGACTACTGATGAACTACAAAACCGTTATCGAAGACGATATCGACGTACTGGTGTGTGGTGCCGGTCTCGGTGGCACCGGTGCGGCATTCGAAGCACGCTACTGGGGGCAGGACAAAAAGATTGTCATTGCCGAAAAAGCCAACATAGATCGCTCCGGTGCTGTGGCACAGGGTCTGTACGCAATCAACTGCTACATGGGTACCCGCTGGGGTGAGAACAACCCCGAAGATCACGTGCGCTATGCACGTATCGACCTCATGGGCATGGTGCGAGAAGACTTATTGTTCGACATGGCGCGCCACGTCGACTCCACCGTTCACCAGTTCGAAGAATGGGGTCTGCCATTAATGCGCAACCCGAAAACAGGCTCTTATCAGCGTGAAGGACGCTGGCAGATCATGATCCACGGTGAGTCGTACAAGCCGATAGTGGCCGAGGCTGCCAAAAAATCTGCCGATCAGGTATTCAACCGTATCTGTGTGACTCACCTGTTAATGGATGAGGCCAAAGAAAACCGGGTTGCCGGTGCGGTAGGTTTTAACGTGCGAACCGGCAACTATCACGTGTTCAAATCAAAGACGGTTGTTGTTGCGGCCGGTGGCGCGTCGAACATCTACAAGCCGCGCTCTGTCGGTGAAGGTGCCGGACGCGTCTGGTATGCCCCCTGGTCTTCCGGTTCGGCCTATGGTCTGCTGATCAATGCCGGTGCCAAGATGACACAGATGGAAAACCGCATTGTACTGGCGCGTTTCAAAGACGGTTACGGTCCGGTGGGTGCGTACTTCCTGCATCTGAAAACCTACACGCAGAACGGCCTGGGCGAAGAGTACGAATCCAAGTGGTGGGAGTCGACGCAGCAGATCGTCGGTAAAGAGTATCTCGACCCCGAAGCATCCCACCTGTCGCACCGTCCGATTCCAACGTGCCTGAGAAACCATGCGTTCATTCAGGAAGTGAATGCCGGTCGCGGACCGATTCACATGGTCACGATGGAAGCCTTCCAGGATCCGCACCTGGAAGAGATCGGCTGGCACAACTTCCTCGGCATGACCGTCGGCCAGGCCGTGCTGTGGGCGGCCACTGACGTCGATCCGAAATACGAAAACCCTGAACTGACCACCTCGGAGCCCTATGTGATGGGTTCACATGCGACCGGTTGCGGCGCGTGGTGTTCCGGCCCTGAAGATGTCTCTCCCGAAGAGTACTACTGGGGCTACAACCGCATGACCACCGTTGAAGGTTTGTTCGGTGCCGGTGATGCCGTGGGTGGTACGCCACACGCGTTCTCATCGGGTTCATTCACTGAAGGTCGACTGGCAGCGAAGGCGGCATGTCAGTACATCGATGATGGCAAGGCCGACGGTATTGTAGTGACTGATGCGCAGCTGGAAAAGCGCAAAGAGCAAATCTACAAGCCGATGGAAACGTATCGCGTGTATCGCAACGAGATCACGGCCGGTTCAGTGAACCCGAACTACATCAACCCGCGTCAGGCACTGGATCGTCTGCAAAAGCTGATGGATGAGTATGCCGGCGGGGTAACGGTTAACTACATGACCAACGAAAAGCTTCTGAATATCGGTTTGAAGAAACTCAAGCTGCTTGAAGAAGATCTCGAAAAGGTCGCGGCAGAAAACATTCACGAGTTACTGCGGGCCTGGGAAATCAAGCACCGTCAGCTAACCTCGGAAGCGGTAATTCAGCACACGCTGTTCCGCAAAGAGACCAGATGGCCGGGTTATTACTACCGTGGTGACTTCATGAAGCTTGATGATCAGAACTGGCATGTACTAACCGTGTCACGACGTGATCCCGAGACCGGTGAATACACGATGGAGAAAGCGCCTTGTTATCACCTGGTGGATACAGACAGTAAAGAGCAGGCAGCGGCTGGCTAATAGAGGCTGGTATCATGTACAAGCAGGCGCACCTACATTAGCGGGTGCGCCTGCGGTTCGGGCCGCCACGATCAGGTAGAAAAGAAAATCTGCATCGCAGGCAAGTGGTTTGTAGCAACTCTCGTACTCGCGTCGAGGTGCCTTTTGAACAGGGCAGAGAGTGCAGATGTTGTTAGTTGAATGCACGTCGCGGTCACTTTCCTTCGTGGCATAAACGTCTGTTACATCCAATGACAGTGTTCAGGCGTATATGTGTGGGTAGATGCGCCGGCAGCTTATCTCCCCTACGAAATCACAGTTCGACTGAACGCTAATTATTGAGACATCGTTTTCTGCGAAGATCAAACCTATATGAAATTTATTGAGCAAACAGACGACGAAATTACCGCGGTTGCCCACCCGATGTGGGATGACCTTATTCGCTTTTCCAACGAAGGTGAATACGGCAAATTTATACGTCACTTCTCTTATGATCTGATGTACGGTCTGAATGAAGTCGAGATCGGCAAGCAGTTTGCCAAAAGTGAGCTGACCAGAAACCTTGATCCGAAGTATGACTTTCTGGGGCTGATTCGACGGGGCGAGCATGTTACCTGCCTGTATCGCGTACGCAGCACAAAAAAGGAAGGGGAATGGCTGGGTCGTATGGTAGTGGGCTTCGACAAAGAAGGCGAAGTCAAAATCTTCGGTGCTTCCATATTCTAGGCTGTGGCATCGTAACCACTGTATGGATGGCTGCTGTGCCAACAACACAATGAAAATTTAATGAACCAGACTCCGATGGAAGACCCGGTTGCCGATGGCAAGTTGGTTGAGCTTAAGTATCAGGTAATCGACACAAAAACCAAAAGCGTTTTGACTGAGGTCGAATATCCTATCGGTTATGTGCATGGTTTGAATGAAATTCTGGCGCCGCAGGTAACCGCTGAGCTGGAAGGCAAGCTGCCAGGTGACGTCATCGAAGTGCCCATTGACTGCAACAAGCTTTTTGGACCAAGAGATGAGTCTCTGGTAGTAACTGACTCCATTGAAAACGTACCGGAGGAATACCGCGAAGTAGGTACCTCGATTTTGATGGAAAATGCGGAGGGTAAAACCAAAACATTCATCGTGACCAGAGTGGACGATAAGTCAGTCACCATCGATGGCAATAATCCACTCTGCGGTCGGGAAGTGGTTTTTAAGCTGAACATTCTGACTGTACGAGATGCCACCGAAGCCGAACTGGAACATGGCGGGCCGCTCGACGCAGACCCCGACATCAGTGAAATAGTCGGTACTGATCAGAAAATCAAACCTGTCGGAGACTGAGTGCCCTATCACCTGTATGCAGAGGCAGTGCTGGCGCCCGGGCTGAACGCAAACTTTCAATGGCGTTACCAGAACTCGGGACGGGATCTTCTTGCGATTATGGATCGTGAGTCTCCGGTCTACGGTGCGCTGAACCAGTCGATACAGCGGTTCGAGAATACCGTCTTTGAACTTGAACCTAATAAACCCACCCTGATTGAATGGGCAAATTCGCAGGACACCCTTCAAGACACCGCCGACATACGTGAACTGCGACTCGGCGGTGCACATGTGTTTCAGCAATCTATTGAGCTGTTGCAGGGCATGCAGATGATGACTGATCGCGCTGAGGATCCGTCCCATCTGTCTGCTATCCACCATAACATCGGCGACGTCATGGGCCTGATAGGTCAGCGCAGTGGCAGCATTCATTTTCTGGAACAGGCAGCGTTGTCTTATGAACAGGCGCTGGAGATACGCACACAGGATGACATGCCACTGGAGTGGGCGCTGACCACTTACAACATGGGGCTCGTTATGCAGGCGGTCGGTGTGCTTGAAGACGATAAATCCATGCTCAAGCAAGCGTTGCAAACCATGCAGCTGGCCGCCACACAGTTACCTCGCCAGAGTGTGCCCGAAGACTGGTCTGCGGCGCTGTGCAGCGTGGGTACTGTGCTGTATCAACTGGGTGTGCAGCGCAAGGGCTCACGAACGCTCGAGCAGGCGGTCGTGGCATTGCGCAATGCGTTAAGTGAACGCACGCAGGACAAACACCCCGTCGCCTGGGCCATCACCCAGAACAATCTGGCTGCCGCTATGCAGGGGCTCGGGGAGCATGAAGAAGATATCGCATCACTGGAAGCGTCAATACCCCTGTACGACGAGGTGGTGAAGTATCTTGAATCAGCAGAGCTGCCACTGGTAAAAGCCATTATTTTATCGAACCGGGCATCTGCAATGCAGGCGCTGGCGATGGAATCGGATTATCTGGATATGGCCGAAAGCGCGGTGGCCGCGTTTGACAGTTTGATTGAGTTGTTTGATGGTACTGATTACACCGGCTACCACCAACAGGCGAGCGACAGAAAAGCACAGGCAGAAGCGCTGGTGGCTTCACTGCAGGTGTAAGCCGCGATGACAGATATCCGCGCCTTTTCCGAAAGACTCATGCCTCCCTACTCCGGCCAGGTTCAGGTCGCCGAGTCGCCTACCTACCGGGCGTTAACTATTGATGGTGAAGTCTGGGAAATCCAGTATGTTAACCGCAGTCATGTGCGGGTGGCGACGCTGACGTCGGCCGACATTGATAAATATGCGGCGAATCCGGATCTGCTCGAAAATGACAACAGCGACGAAAAGCTGGTTCAGTTGCTTCAGTTTCTGTCACACGCGCAACTCCCTTTCGATGGCAAGGATCACTACGAATACTGGCTGCTTGATGCAGCTGACCAGTCACCACTGGCGTTGATCTTCTCGTGCACCGAAGCATCTCAAATGGAAAAATTCCCCGCTCGTGCCGAATGGACGGCACTGCCTGCTGCGGTGATGCCGGTGGACAAAACCGAGCTTGAAATTGCCGACCAACTGCCGCCGGTGAACTACCGGGTCGAACGAATGGTGGCTGAGCGTGCGGGCACCAACCCGCGAGCCGCCTGGTTTAACCGGCACGAGCAGCAGACAATGGCTTTTCCACCACTGATGATCAAAGAGGACTGGAATGATCCGGCCGAGGGTGACCTTTGTCAGCGCTATCTGCAACGACAGGCGCCCAGGCTTTTAATGTTACAAGGGCTTGAACAGAACGATCGGCAACGGCTTGAGGCGTGCTGCAAACCCCAGGCGCTGGAAGTTGCCCGCTTTTATTCGCTGTATCCGGACATCATAGACAACGACCTGATCAAAGCCCTGCGGGTCGAGGCAAAGTTGCGCGCAGCTTCGGGTTTACCAGGGCACTCGAGCGTTCAAAACCGGCGTGACGGCGTGCTCTATATCTAACCTCCCCCGCCTCTGCCTGATTCATTGCCGCGAATAATGTAGAATCCGGCCGTTAAATACCTGCATGGGAGTCCAGCGCTGCCGTGCTATTCACCAACTGATAGTTACGAGAGAGAGCATTTCACATGAGTGAGCCAAGCAAAGAAAGACCTGTTGTCCCTGAAGGTGAAACCGAGTACGTCACTACCCGGCAAATGCAACCGAATGAAAAAGGCTTTGTCGGCTATGAAACGGTCTGGCAGACATTTCAAAAAGAAGTCGAGTATCAAACGCCCAAGAAGCCCTGATTCTCTATTTTGCCTCAGCAGTATAGAAGGCAATCCCGCCCGTTTGAGTAACCCGGCCCGTCAGTATGACGGGTTGTTTGTCGTCCCAGCGTAGTACTGACTGTCTCCGGTCCTGTACGCCCGGCACTGCCGTTTGCCATTTGAAATCAACCATGACGCTCCCGCTAAAATCCCTGTTTCAACTGCCTGACGGTATGATCTACCTTGATGGTAATTCCCTTGGTCCATTGCCATGTGGTGTGTCAGACGCGGTTAAGGCGTGCGTTGAAGATCAATGGAAAAACCAGCTGATCAAAGGCTGGAATGACTGCGGATGGATGGAGCAGCCGGAGCGTGTCGGCAACTTGATTGCACCGTTGATCGGGGCGCAGTCCAACAGTGTAGTGTGCGGGGATACGCTTTCTTTAAAGGTATTTCAGGCGCTATCAGCTGCGTTGCAAATGAATCCGGAGCGCAAAATAATACTGTCGGATACCGGCAACTTCCCGACGGACCTTTACATGGCTGAAGGGCTGATTAAACTCAAGGCAGCCGGCATTGAACTCAAGCTGGTAGAACCGGGGCAAATCAACGATGCGCTCGACAGCACAGTCGCGGCGGTGTTGTTAACCGAAGTCGATTATCGAACCGGCAAACGATACAACATGCCACAGCTGACTCAGGCCGCACACGCTGTCGGCGCTGTCGCTATCTGGGACCTTGCACACAGTGCCGGCGCTGTCGATGTTGACGTTGCTGCCAGTGGTTGTGAGTTCGCGATTGGCTGTACGTATAAGTATCTCAATGCCGGACCAGGTGCTCCTGCGTTTATTTATGTAAGACCCGACCTGATCGACACCATTGATCCGGCATTGTCCGGATGGCTAGGTCATCAGTCGCCATTCAGTTTCAACCTGACTTACCAGCCTGTCAGCGGTATCGGTCGTTTTCGAATAGGCACTCCTCCCGTATTGCAAATGGCAGCACTCGAAGCCGCGCTTAAAGTCTGGGAAAACACCAGCATCACTGAAATTCGCCATGCGTCGATCCGGCTAACCAGCTTGTTTATTGATGAAGTGGAAAGCCGCTGCGATCAGCTAACGCTGGTAAGCCCCAGAGACTCTGCCGAGCGCGGTAGCCAGGTATCATTTGCTTTCGAGCATGGGTATGCGGCAATTCAGGCCCTGATTGACAGAGGCATTATTGGAGACTTTCGCGCCCCCGATATTATGCGCTTTGGTTTTACACCTTTGTTTATTGATGATTCAGATGTAGTAGGCGCAGCAGAATCGCTTGCCGAGGTTGTCAACGAAAGAATCTGGGATCAGCCGGTTTATCACCGGAGAAAAGCAGTTACATAGACGGCTTCGTATACAAAGCGTTGTTGCAGTAGCCGCCCGCCGGGAGTGAACTTAGGCTAATGGCGGCCATATAGCAGACTGGCTGGTGTTATCCGGCATGTACACTACCCACAACGGCTCGCCACGAAAGTGATCCATTGCGGCATCATTCCAGGTGGTTTTCTGTCCGTCACGATAGCGTCCATTCACCTCCCAGCGATACTTAACCAGAAAGGGGTGCCTGCCATTTACAGTGGTGGTCTGATCGTAGCCGACATAGGTGATTTCGCCTTCACCTGCCTGCCCGAATTTTAGCGCGGCTATACGACCGGTAGCCGTATTCCAGCTGCTTCTCAATATGAAACCACCAGCCAGTGCAAAGAGCAGCGAAAAGCCAAGCGTAAACAGCGCCATCGACAAGCCCATTACCAGAAAGAGCAAGCCGAACCAGAACATAATACCGAACTTTAGCTTGTACTCGAATTTTCGAGGAATGTGCCGTGGTGCCGGCGGTGGTGCCGGCCCACGATCTGCCCCGGGGGGCAACGGCAAATTTCCGCCACAGTTGGGGCAGTTAGTGACTGTTACCGGCGGCGGGATGGTGGTTTCACACCACCCGCAGGTGGTTGAACGTTCGGCGGGCCGTCCGATCGGCTCGTCGATATTACTGTTGATATGCTTTTTGATCAGTGTTTCAAAGAAAGCACCGGCCGCAGGTTGGGATGCCAGCTTCTTTTGACTGATGTTCGATACTGTCAAACCACGTGAGCGCAGAGCGTCAGCGGCTGCCAAAGCATCTTTGGCGGTGATTTCCGCGCTAATGACCATTCCACTTGCATCCGTCGCTTGGTACTCGAACACAGGCATTTCTGACTTTCCAGGTATTGAGCTGAATCTGGCACGGGAATTCCCGTCGGTTGAATTACCTCTGCGATGGGTGTAACAGAATTCAAGCCAGAACAACGCTGCTTCTTTTTCCTTCAGCGCGTTGGGTATGTCAGGGTGAGCGTTGGGAATTAAAAGAGTGTTTTTCAGCGTAAAAGTTGTTACTCGATACCGTCTGCCTTCTAAAACGTTCACATATTGAAAACCACTGTGTGCTAACTCGTCGACTCCGTGTGTGAACGCTTAGCCAGGTGAATCTGCAGCCGGAAGCAAAAAGTCCATAGGTAGTTGTCGGACTCAAAGTAGCAAACATCTTTTAGCATATTCGCTATCTCTGCTGTCAGCATTGAGAATAGTGGCAGTGCTTCGTTAATAACGAATAGGTGAGGAAAACAGAGTGAATCTTTGTTTTTAAACAGAATTCTGCCGTCAGTATGGAGTCGAATTTACAGAATAACGATAACCCCTGCTGATGTAGATAATTCGCTAAAACCGTGTAGCGGGATAGCGCAAATAAAACGAACACTCAAACAAGTTTTCAAGCCTTATCTTTTCTATTTGAAATCCTTATAGTGCGTTGCCGATGGATACCTATTGGGAATATTTTCCGGTTCGAGCTCATGATCTACCAATCTAATGAAGTGAACTACGGTGCATTGATACTTACACAATTGGTCGATCTGATACGCAGAACCGGAATCGTGAACTAACAAAAGCTCCATTGAGGATTAAAGATGCACATACTGAATGAAGCGCAACTTGAACCTGTGTCAGGTGCGGTAAGGTCATTAAAACCGCCCGGTGAGATCCCGACTGAAAAACTGCAGCGTCGTATGGATGCCGCAATGCGCAGGTATTGGAAACACAGTGAACGCAATAGCCACAAGTCAAGCTTTTGTGGCATGCGACATTACATACTTACTATCGAACTGCGAAGCCGTCAGGGTCAACTCTAGTTTAAGGTATCGGTTTTAAGGTTTTGTCGGGTAATTTGCCAGCCAGAACCCGAACCTGAAAATCTGACTATGACAAACCGCAGAGCGGTTGCGCAGTTATTCTGCGGGGTGCTCATGTCTATACGGCATCAGGATCATCATCACAGTCAGCCAGAAACTATCCTGCACGGATTCTGCCGAATCAATCCCGTCCTTTATCGATTACATGATGTGATGATTTGTTGCACTGAAACTGTTGAAGAGTAGCAAAGCGATTTGACTCCTGTCGTTACTACCGTTGAACAGCGTAGAGCAACCATCTAATTATCATAAATCATCAAGCGATAGGTTACCGCTCCGGCGCCTGAAGCGCCGATGTGTGTTGGCCGGTGCTTCTTTATACAGGTGTGATCCTTGCCGATTGGGACATCTATGGACTCAAAGACTGAACTTCCCACCAATGTGCCGCTGTTTCGGCCTGAGGTAACTAATGCAGGTAAAGATCAGTGGCTGGGTCCGGTCCTGCTGGATACCAAACTCTCCCCTGTGCACATACTTGCAGCGATCACAGCACTGTTGGTGTTGTGCGCGTTTTTTGTTCTGGTGTCGAGCTATTCAAGAACGACGACTGCACCGGGCGTGCTGGTTCCTGATAAAGGTTTGATCCGCATTTTCGCACCGTTTCCCGGTGTGGCATCTAATGTTCGAGTGACCGAAGGACAATCAGTAAAAAAAGGAGACCCGCTACTTACTATTTCGGTCAATGTCACAGATAAGAAAGGGTTGCTTTACGGCGAGTCGATTCTCAAGAGTCTGCATGAACAATATGCGCTCGAAGCGGAAGATAAAAAGGTCGCAGCGGAGCTAGCCGGTAATCAGCTGGAGTCAGTGAGCAGCGCAATTGAAATTCTAGAGCTGCAAAAGCAGGCAATCAGTCGGGAGATTGAACTTACGAAAAATATGATTGCTGTTAACAGAAAAACGCTTGAAAAGCATGAGCGTCACAAGCGCCGGGGACTGATTTCAGATGAGGTGTTGCTGGCGGTTGAGCGCGAGCTTTTCAGTAATCTGGCCACGCTGGAGCGGCTTTGGCAAAACGCTGCGACGCTTGATCAGAATATACATATAGAACAGCAAAAGCTCATTGATATTCCATTGCAAAACACCGCAGCGCAAATAGTCTATGAAAAAAATATGCTGCAGATACAACAACAGATTTTACAGGTAATGTCTGCAACTCAGGTTGTTATAACAGCGCCGGTGAACGGAGTCGTATCTTCACTGGTCGCCAGCAACGCCAGCAGCGGACCGATGAATGTGCCTCTGCTGACCATTATTCCTGATCACTCAAAACTGGTCGGACACCTGTACGCACCCAGTCGCTCTATCGGATTGATTGAAGACGGTGATGTCGTGACGATACGCTACGAGGCTTATCCGTATCAGCGCTTCGGCCTATTTAAAGGTCGGGTCAGATCCGTTTCCCA
Source organism: Chromatiales bacterium (assembly GCA_020631335.1). Classification (GTDB taxonomy): domain Bacteria; phylum Pseudomonadota; class Gammaproteobacteria; order Granulosicoccales; family Granulosicoccaceae. Next base: position 548 of record JAHDHK010000178.1, on the reverse strand, counting down.
GTCAGCACTTGCAGCACCCGAGCTGCCTCCTCAGCTGGTCTCTTTTACTTCTGCGAACTCTGCTGAACCCCTATACCGTATCGTTGTTGATTTAAATGAAAATACCGTTAGAAGCGGCATGAAAGCCATCGAATTGCAAACCGGTTTGCGACTTGAGGCAGATATATCTCTGGATTCTATGCCGTTATACCAGTGGCTGCTCAAACCGGTGATTTCGTCTATGCGTGGTAACGCGGCGTGAGCTACTTCGAACGTCTGAATCTGCAATTCAGCAGAAAGACACCACTGGTTCTGCAAACAGAAGCTGCCGAATGCGGACTGGCATCTCTGGCAATGATCAGTGGACACTATGATCAACATCATACGATGTCTTCGTTGAGGGCAAGGTTCGGATCTTCGCTGAAAGGCGTGACTCTGAAAGATGTCATCAGTGTTGCAGATAAACTCGGTTTTTCCGGAAGGCCTCTACGGCTTGAACTGGAGGAGCTGGGCAAGCTGAAAACGCCATGCATCCTGCACTGGGACCTCGCTCACTTTGTTGTACTAAC
>JAHDHK010000177.1 GCA_020631335.1 Chromatiales bacterium | reverse complement strand
CGCCTGAAAGATTTTAATGAAATCTATACCGATCACGACGCCGATCGCTTGCAGTCGCAGGGGGCGCGATGCATGGATTGTGGTGTGCCGTTCTGTCAGTCAGACGACGGTTGCCCGGTGCATAATCTTATCCCCGAATGGAATGATCTGGTCTATCGTGATCAGTGGCGCGATGCACTTGATCGGCTGCACAAAACCAATAACTTCCCGGAGTTCACTGGGCGGGTTTGTCCGGCACCTTGCGAAGGCTCCTGTGTGCTCGGCATAAACGATAATCCGGTCACCATCAAAAACATTGAAATGGCCATTGTCGACAGAGGCTTTGCAGAAGGCTGGATTAAACCTGCGCCCCCTCTGACACGCACTGGAAAAACGGTAGCAGTTGTCGGTTCCGGCCCCGCCGGACTGGCGGCGGCCGAGCAGCTAAACCGTGCCGGTCACAGTGTGTGCGTATATGAACGTGCAGATCGTATCGGAGGACTGCTAATGTACGGCATTCCCAATATGAAGCTTGCCAAGCGCGAAGTGGTAGATCGCCGTGTGCAATTGATGCGCGACTCCGGCATCGAGTTCCGCACCAATCAGCATATCGCTGACGGTAGCAACGGCTCACTCGATGTGCGTTCACTTTCCAACGACTACGATATCGTGCTGCTGACGACAGGCGCCACCGTACCGCGAGATCTGCCAATCCCCGGGCGCGAGCTGTCAGGGGTTCACTTCGCTATGGATTTCCTCGGGGCAAATACCAAAAGCTGGCTCGACTCCGGGCACGCTGACAAAGAATACATTTCAGCCAAAGACAAAGACGTCATCGTGATCGGCGGTGGCGATACCGGTACCGACTGCATCGCCACTTCATTGCGGCATGGCTGCAAAAGCCTGGTTAACTTTGAGCTGTTTCCACAACCACCCGCCGGACGAGCAGACAACAACCCCTGGCCGACCTGGCCGAAAATCCTTCGCTCAGACTATGGTCACGAGGAGTCCGCCGACACATTTGGTCTGGACCCGCGCGTCTATAAAATTTCCAGTACAGAATTTGTCGGTGAAAACGGCAAAGTAACCGGCGTGAAAACCGTTGAAGTCGCTATGAACAACGGCAAGCTCGAACCCGTTGCCGGTACAGAAAAAGAATGGAAAGCAGACCTGGTATTACTGGCCATGGGGTTTCTCGGTCCGGAGCACAATGTGTCTGACCCGTTAAACATCGAATACGATGAGCGATCTAACCATCGCGCACAATACGGTCAATATAAAACCAGTATCGATAACGTGTTCTCTGCAGGTGACTGTCGCCGTGGCCAGTCACTGGTGGTGTGGGCTATCAATGAAGGCCGCGAAGCTGCACGTGAAATTGACAGGCAACTGATGGGGTCAACTTCACTGCCATAGTGTTGGAAAGGGTTTCCGATTGAGACCACGGCCAGCCTTTACGTCAGCAAATCCTCAGCTTTTAAAGGTGCCGTTTAGTTCAGCTTCAGGGTCTGCATGGCCCTGGTGTTGCTCGGAAGCTATCACCACTGCTCTTTGTTAACAGCAGTGGTTTCAGATAAGCCAGACGGTTTGCAAATCTATCTCTTAGCTTGTTTTTGACAGACACAGGCAAACGTTCCGGGTGATTAAAGTAGGCGTATGCAAACAATGCTGTTTCCGCAAGGTCTTCAGTTGTTGGGTTGTTTAACGCATAGTCGGTAACAAATGCGCCGTCGGCAGCCTGTGCGGCTTTCCATTCATGAGCCTTTGCATGGTCGGTGTCCAGTGCGACATGAATCATTTCGTGGAACACTGTTTCCTGCAGGTCGTGAGTGTTCAGTCGAGCCTCGATGTTGTCTGAAGACACAACAAAGAATCTCCCCAGTGTCTCGGCGAAGGCCGACCGGTCTCCCGGATTGATTTTTACCACGAGTCCCGGCATACGCATCCACGATGGCAGCGTTCCGAGCGGGAGCGTCAGGTCCATGGCTTTTTGCCGGGCGACTGACTCGTCGCCTACAGCCGGATGTACCCATATTTCTACCATGCTCTGATCACTGAATCGCGCATAGAAAGTTTCCACTCCGTCTGGAAAGATCACCTCCCCCTGATAAACCATCTCTCGTGTTGCCGGTCCGTCGTAGTCAAGGCAGTAAAAAGCGCTTGGGTCTGTCTGCCTGAGAAAATCAATATCGTTGGATACCACCGAGCTGGGGAATAACGTCTGTGCTGCGGCTGGTAAGCTGATAACAGATGCAATCGCAACACATGCTAATGTAGAGAGCCATCGCCACATACGCAAGCACGCATGAATACATAAAGATGCAGGCAAAATACCTGTTTGGCTGAGGTTCGAAAACGGCCAATGGTCTGTACCCGGTATACTTTGTCGATGTGCGGTTTTCATGTAGTCTTTACTCACAGAAAGGAGGAACCATGCTTAAAGGTATACCATCCATCATATCGGCAGATCTGTTATGGATATTGCGCGCAATGGGGCACGGCGATGTCCTGACCATTGCCGATCGCAATTTCCCCGCTTTTTCGGTGGCGCAGCAAACCACTTCCGGGCGACTGGTGCAGGTAGATGGTGTTAACGATACTCAGGCAGCCCAGGCGATTCTTCAACTGTATCCGCTCGATACCTTCATTGACGAACAAATTCATCATATGCAGGTTGTCGGTGAACCGGATACCCGTCTTGAAGTTCATAACGAAGTATATAACGAATGTTTGAAAGTGATGCCCGAAGCCAAAATGGGGTCAGTAGAAAGGTTTGCCTTCTATGAGGCTGCAAAAAACAGCTTCGCTGTTGTGCAAACCTCCGAAGACAGACCCTACGGTTGTTTTCTAATCACGAAAGGTGTTGTTTTCGATTGAACCGCGGTTAACATCATGGCACGTAAAGAAAGACCTCAAACCCCCGATGGACGATACATCGTCGCTCGCGGTGTCCTCAAACGATGCACTAATCCCGATCTCGATGATCAGCTGCGTCGGAAAGCCGTCAAAAAGATGATGCAAGCACGCATGAGCGGAGACAAAAGCGCCGTCATAGCTGCTAAGACAGAACTGGGAGAAGCCGGCCCGGTCTGGTGGACTGATGGCGCACCGGACTTAAGCGGCGTTGCGCCTCAGACCACAGACTATCGCGAGTGGTGGGAGAACCTGACTGCCGCCGAACTGGAGGCGGGTCACGCAGACTCTAAATTAGCAAAATAAAACGTGGTGCGTAAATACAGCGTGATCAATCGAATGTGCATTGTCGGCGTGTCAATACACACGCGGGCTTTATGTCAGCGCATAATTTCTGACGGCGACAAAGTCTCCGTTGATATATCCGGCCACCACTAACCTTGCTGAGTCTTTCGGCAGTCGCACAATCAGATTTTGTTGACCGTCTGCAATAAGTTCTGAATCCATGGGGCGATCGTCAATATATATATCAAGGCGATCAAGTCCTTTAGTGGTGGCCTCTATGTCAATAGAAGCTTCATTGACCACGACGTGAATGTCCAGTTGTCTGCGCGGCTTATCTTTCAGTATTTCTGCAGCCTGATTGATTAGATCGACATTGCCCTGAAGTAAATCCTGCCGGGTCATTTTATGGTGTTTGTCCGGGGTGACACCAATATCTTCGACCGGTGTGCCTGCTCTTGCGCCTACCCGTAAAGTACGTCGAATAGATACTCGCATACCCGCATTTTTTGGCAGTGATTCATATGGATGCGGCTTGGCGTTTTTATAGTTAGCCAGTCTTCGCAGCAGGGTATGTGTCCATACGTTTGCACCACCGGCGCCGGTGTTATTGTCGACGCCTAAAATGGTGCCGATTTCGTGATCCTGAAAGCCGGCAGCAAAAATATCTGTCGCACTGTAGCAGCGTGCATCAGTAATCAGTACCACTGGTCCGTGATACTGCTGGCCCCAGGCATTGGCAAACTCAGGTGGTGTAATTGGAAAAGCGCGCGAATAGATTGCCCCGGTCGCAATAGCATCACGAATTGACGCATACCACGGGCCCAAATCAATACCAGCGGGTTTTTGTCTGTGGATACCGCAAATAGAGGCATTGAGCGGAGTGTTAATAAACTGAGTGGGTTCCGGTGTGATTTCGTAAGGAGTGAGTGTTTGCAGCAGGCCTTCACTGGCCATAATGTGCCCCCCGCCGTTGCCGCGTACATCAATAATCAACCCTGTTTTGGGCAGAAGCGAAATCAACCGGATAAATTCGTTAATAAATTCTGTCGGGTCAGGCACATTGAATGTGTATATTCGAATGTACCCGTAAGTCCCGTGCGTGGTTTTCACGCTGCGTGCGCGGAACACTCCCGCCAGAACACTGGTCAGTTTACCACCGGCTCTTACCGGCTTGGTTTGAAGTCTCTTTTTTCCGGTACCTTCTTCAGCTTGCTGTTCATCGGCGATGACTTGCGGTGCAAATAACATCTTGCGCGCCTGCTGTTGAATATCAGCATCTATATCCAAACCTTGTGATGCCGACACTTCTGACAGTATGTCCGCATCAATCGCTTTGCTTCGGGGCAATAGCGAAGAAACAATCCACTCCTGTTTCATCTCCCGTTCAGCGCCTTCTGAATCGCGGAAGCCGACAATTACCCAGTTCTCATCGGGTGGCAAGGTGCTCTTCAGTGCACGGAGCGTCAGTCCGTCCACGCCGCGGGCATGGCGTGCCGCAGCATTACTGCCGGCATGTTGGTGTGCAGCGACTTCAATGGCTCTCTGGATGGGCACGCCGTTCCAGTAAAGAATTTCCACACCTTGCTTAAAATACGGATGTGTAAAGCCTTCAACAAGATGCGTGGCAATATAGCCGGGTTCATCATTTTCATAATACTTCTCAACGCTGAATGGCATAAAAGCGATGTGTTCCGAGAAAGGTTCCGGCAACAGGTAATTTGTGTGCAGGTCTCTTATAGAGGTAAAAATTTCGAGCATTTCCCGATGAAAAGAATACTCCGTTCCCATCTCATCACTGTCGATATGGGCAAGCTTGTGTTCCAGCAACGATAATTGTTGTACCGGATTAATCCCGTGCATGGATACTTTCAGTGGCAGGTGCACAAAGTTCTCTTCCATTAACACCCGTGCCTGCCGAACAATCGTGCGCCGATGTTGCAGTGTCAGTGATCCGCTCTGTGATGATAAAAAAGTAGGTAATTCCTGAACGGACTGCAGGTGTGATTGAATGGCCTCATGCGTACTTTCGACAAACCGCAATGGCGCAGGCTTCGGCCCGGCTTTCGCTTTTTTGCTAACCTGTGTGTTCACGCAGTGCCTCCCTGTAATGCTGAAGTATCGTTAAATCAAATGCTCATGCGGATGCCACGGTGGCCCTTGCTAATCCCAGTCCGACATCTGCTTCATTGCCAATCCGCTTAGCTCTGCGGAACAGCTCGTCTCTCAACGCCGTACCTGTCTTTTTAGTTTCCTCATGGATGAGTGCGGCGATTCCGGCAACATGGGGGGCCGCCATACTCGTACCGTCGAACACTGATTGGCGTTTTGGCAGAGGTACGCAAGACAAGATACCCACACCGGGGCCCGCCAGGTCGACAGTGCCGTGGTCGATCTGATTGGTGGTTCTGGCATTGGAAAAATCAGCCACCTGTTCATCATTGCCGACAGCGGCAACGGACAGTATCGACGGGCAGTTTGCCGGCCTGCCCACCGGTGCAACGCTTCCTCTGGAGCGTTGGCTGTGGTTGCCGGTTGCAGCAATTAGCAGGCACCCGTTATCCAGCGCGCGTCTGGCTGCATTTTCATACGGGCGGGAAAATCCGGCCGGATTACCCCGTGTACCCAGAGCCAGCGAAATGACATGGCATTTGTTTTTGATCGCCCAGTTAATACCGTTGAGTATCCAGCTGTCTTTACCGATGGCATCCTCGTTGGCAGGTAACTTGGTCAGTACCTTGCCGTTAAAGACTTCTGCCTCATGCGCGATGCCATAACGTGGCCCTGTTAATGGTCTGACCGGACCACAGGCAATACCAATGCAGTGGGTGCCATGCCCGCTGTTATCCGAGTCGGCGCTTTTGTCGGGCCCTGCGGGGATAAAACTGAAGCTTTCAATTTGCCGTCCGGAAAAATCCGGATGACCGGTATCAAAGCCTGTATCCAGAATGGCAACACGTGCACCTTTGCCGGTAAAACTGCATTGCGGTACGCCGATGGCGCGCAGCCCCCATGTGTTGTGCGGATCATCTTCGACAAACGACGACACCGACGCGTTCATCGTGGTATTGAGTTTACGCTGTAATATCAGATCAATCGCATCACGCATGCCAAGCAGATAATCCACTGATACTTCTACGTCGAGCTCTGTGTTGCTGCCGTCAGGCAAGGGATGTGTGCCCGGGTTGCGCTGGTTCCGAGGAGAAAACTGAACGTTCCACATTTCCTCTTCCAGTGTTATGCCATCGTTTTTCTGAACACTTGCCTGCGCGGTTGCATGGTTTTCAATTGGCTTATTGATGAGAATAACGCCAATCTCATCCAGTACGTGATAGTTGGCATTATCTGATAACTCACCATCAACTCCGGCATACGTCACGTTGGATACGCTGGCAGATAACCCTGTCGCATGATGCATACTTTTCAGTGCTTTGTTTAAAGCGCTTTTATCTGTATCGAGTACTGTGGCCAGCATGCCGCCCGTGTAAAGTGATGACCCACTGTTAACCAGATCAGCGCCAGGCCAGTCGGCGGGGATCTCATCAGCGTGAGCTGTAGCCGGGGCAACCTTTTTCCTGCTTGCGGCCGGTTTTGAGCGGGCCGGTCGATTCATAGAAGGTCTTTTTTTGTTCAACGTTAAAATCCTTTTGATTGTTCGTGGCGCTGCCTGCCACGAGACCCGGAGCCAGTCCGAATTGCGCGTTGCCACCCGGTCATGGATTCTTCCTGCTCAAGCAATAAATTGTTTTGCCAAGCATAGAGTCGCACAGGGTCGGCTTTCAAGTCATATGTGAGCCTCAGATGCAGCTAAGTATAGTAGGAGAAGTGCCCGTTTTGCCTGCAGTTGCACCCCGTGATGTGATTAGCCAGCGGAGTAAGGCGGGTCGCCAGAGTGTCTACAGCGATACCTGCGAAAAATCAGTCGGGTTGCTGAAAACATCAACCTGATCCTGCGGTATGCTGACCGGCTTAATCCTGGCACTGGAGACAATCCAATGAAATTGACTGGCCGATGTCTTTGTGGCAACTGCACCTGGGAAACAACCGGCAAACCCAACTGGGCGGGTAACTGTCATTGCGAAAGTTGTCGTCGGCACTGTGCTGCGCCATTCACGAGTTTCTTTGGTATAAACAACGGACACTGGCAGTGGACCGGTGCTACCCCGGCAGAGCTCAACACATCCGTCGGTGTCACTCGATATTTCTGCAGCGAGTGCGGCACTCCCATGGCCTATCACAATGTGAAATGGGCTCACGAAGTGCACTTCTATCTGGCCGCCATGGATGACGTCGGTGCATTATCACCGCAGTTTCATGTGCATTGGGCAGAGCGGGTGCCGTGGCTGTACGTGAACGATGATCTGCCAAAGTTTGAAGGGAGTGCTGATGACGGGTAGAAATACCCGTGAATGCCACCGGTCGATATGTCCGGGTGCAGCTCGAAGGTAGCGGATTCCTGTCACTGGCAGAGGTTCAGGTGTATGGGAAGGCTAATACCAATCCGCCACCAGCACCGTCAGCGATTAATCTCGCACCCTATGGAACCGCGACCCAATCGAGTACCGGCTACTCGGGTGTCGCAAGCCGTGCGATAGACAGAAATACCAGCGGCGTATACAACCAGCGTTCGGTGACTCACACCAACCGTAACGCGCAGGCGTGGTGGCAGGTAGCACTGGCGCAGTCAACCAACATAGAAGAAGTGATTCTATACAACCGCGTGGATTGTTGTGCCAATCGGTTAAGTGATGTGCATGTTTTCGTGTGATCTGATTGCTTGTTATTTGTGTCTGTGAGTTTATCGTGGTTTGTTGATACTGTATCTTGTGTTCGAGAATTAAGTTGATGTGTTGACGGCTAACATCCTAAAGTGGAAAATATGGTGGTCAGTGTAAGTAAGTGAGTAGTCGAATGTCGCGATGTACTGTGGTCGCTGTAATACTATCCGTTGTTCTCCCGTTTATACCGAAAGTCAGTTTCGCTGATGGTCCCCCGTACTATGCCTGTTCTGCATACTTGACGCGTTACGGAGCCTCAATTGCCGAAGCGACAACTTATCTCAATGAAGACGCGAAACAGTCGTACATTGCTCAGGGATTAGGTGCGGATAGAATTAGTTGTAGTGGTGACTGTTATTGTGAGAGTTACCAGGAAGACGGGTCGTTATGGTTTACCAATGACCATGGGTCAAGGACCGGCAGTTGTCCAGACGGTTATAACTGGACTTCGGGAGTAGCGGGCTGTGACGCTGTTCAATGCGATGCCCCTCAAGTGTGGAGCAATGCGCTGGGACAGTGCGTCTCGCCTGAATTTACTTGTCCGACCGGTGAGCCTACAACCGACTCAGGCACATGCGAGTTTGAGAAAACGCAAGAGAGCTCGCTCTGTACTTTGGTAGGGAATCCAATTGACTATCGAACGGGAGTAAAGTACGAGCGCAAGGTTGACTATGTAAGTGGAGGAGATTTCCCACTTATGGTGACGCGTCATTACTCAAGTGATGGTTCAGGAGTTTGGCGATTCACGTACAGCGCATCCCCGGAACCATATCTGTTGTTTCCCGAAGAAAATCCGGACTCATTGGTGTGGCTGGTTAGTTCTGATAAGACAGTTCTGGTGTTTAATAGTGTCAACGGAGCAGACTATACCAGCGACTCCGATGTTACTACACGGTTGATTCGTACCGCGCAAGGATGGCAGGTTATAAATAGGCAGGATGACGTCTACTTTTTTGACGCCTCAGGCATGCTCACCAGCCTAACTAATCGCAACGGCCGCAGCCATCACTACCAAAATGCGGCTGGAACAATGAGTATTAGTGATGACTTTGGTCGTCGCCTGCTTGTAACCAATAACGCTCAAGGTATGCCAGAGAGTATTACACTGCCGGATAACAGTCAGTTGCTGTACACCTACAATCAGGCGGGTTCTTTGGAAACAGTTGTGCATCCGGATAACACCTCCATTCGATACCACTATGAGGATGGTAATGGTCGTCTTACCGGGGTTACTGACGAAAGAGGGGTGAGGTTATCGACCTTTGCGTATGATGCGAACGGTAATGCGGAATTGAGTGAGCGAGCGGGCGGTGTGGGCCGTTATTCAATTGTGTACTCCGGTCTTGATCGTAGTGTTACTAATCCTCTGGGTAAAGATACCGTGCATCTTTTGGAGGAGGTCCAGGGAGCTCTAAAGCCAAAACAATCAGATCGTTTGGCCAGTCCGCATTGTGGTGCTTCAGCGGCTTCTTATGAATACGATCAAAATGGTTTTGTGAACAGCCTGACGGATTGGGAGGGTAATGTCACGGAATTCGAGAGAAATGAACGGGGTTTAGCGGAGATCACTACATACGCCAAACAGTCACCCAGTGAGCGACGGACAGTGACTGTCTGGCACGGTCAGTATCGAATTCCAGAGGTTGTAACGGAACCAGGTCGAGTCATTGAATTCACTTTTGAGCCCTATGACGACCCTAATTACACACAGAGAAAGGTCACTGATTTAGCAACCGGCGAGTCACGCATTTGGTTTTATAGTTATAACCAATACGGGCAGATACTCAGCATTGATGGCCCACGCACAGACTTAAGTGATGTTACAGATTTTACTTACTATGTATGCGCAACTGGGAATGAATGTGGTCAATTGCACACCACTACAGATGGCCTAGGACATATCACAACGTACAACAGTTACGATTCCCACGGCTACCCTACTCAGATAACAGACGCAAACGGTACCGTTACAAACTTGACCTATGACTCTCGACAGCGTCTCACCAAGGTGACAATTGATGGGCAGGTTACTGTCGTAGATTACGAGTCAACAGGAGACATCCGTAGAGTTACTCTGGCGGATGGAACTTATACCCAATATGTTTGGGATGATGCTCGCCGTCTTGTGGCAGTATTTGATGGTGGAGGAAATCGTATCGACTGGACGTTAGATAATGCGGGTAATCGAATTCGTGAGGAAATAGAAGGCAGCGATGGAATACTGCACAAGGCTTTGATAACCCGTTTTGATGAGCTTAGTCGTGTACGACAGATGGTTTATTCTCACGGCGGCGTTACACAATACGAACATGATGACAATGGCAACACGACGAAAGTGATAGACCCGAGCAACAGGGTCAGTCACTTTGAATATGATGCACTTGATCGTTTGCTGAAAGAGACCGATGCTATCTCAGGTGATACAATTTTTGCGTATGATAAGCGTGATAATGTTATTGGTATAACTGATCCGAAGGGTCTAACGACCACTTATACATACAACGGGTTTGACGACATTGTAAGTGAGACCAGTCCTGATACAGGTACGTCCACTTTTACCTATGACAGTGGCGGTAATCTTGCGACTAGGACAGACGCGCGTGGTGTTACGGCAGTTTTCTCATATGACCCGTTGAACCGGCTGACTGACATCAGTTATCCGAACAGTGCCGAGAACATAAGCTACCACTACGATCAGGGAGCCTATGGTATTGGTCGGCTGAGCAGTATTACCGATGCCAGTGGCACCACAGAGTATGGTTATGATGCCCGTGGCAATGTTACAAGTGTCACGCAGATAATCGCTGGCACGAGCTACACGCAGGGTTATCAATACAACGGTGCAAATCGACTGACCGGCATGACTTACCCGAGCGGCCGGCAGGTCAGCTACACGTATGACGCCAGTGGGCGTATCAGTGAGGTGAATAGCTTGGGTGATGAAGGTGCGGAGACGCTTGCCAGTGATATTGATCGTCTCCCGTTTGGCCCATTATCTTCACTCATACTTGGCAACGGAATCGAGCGTGATCGTAAGTATGATCAGGACTACCGGGTGACCAACCTCACAGACGGTTCTGTGTTTATCAAAGGGCTGGGCTACAGCGCGGTGAATAACATCACCGCCATAACAGATAGTGTGGACAGCGACTTGACTCAGTTGTTCACGTACGATGCCTTAGATCGACTGGACTTTGCGACCGGTAAATACGGAGAAGACACCTATACCTACGATGGTATTGGCAACCGCCTTTCCTTCGACAGAGATGGTCAAAGCGAGAGTTACGCCTACGGCTCAGGTAGCCACCGCTTACAAAGTGTCGCGGGCCAGAGCTACCAGTACGACGCGGCAGGCAACACGCTAAACAACGGTGCGCTCAGCTTTCTGTACAACGACCGAAATAGGCTCACCGCAGCCACCCGTAACGGCATCACCACCGACTACGAACACAACGCGCTGGGTCAGCGGGTAGTGAAGGATAGCAGTATCGGCCAGACGCACTATCTCTATGATCTGAATGGCAAGTTAATCGGCGAGGCCGATGGATCCACAGGAGAGCTGACCGTCGAATATGCGTATCTCGATGGTGAGCCGCTGGTGATGTGGCGTGAGCCGGAAACGTCCACGGAACTAAATCTTGCGCCGGCAGGCACAGCCAGTCAATCCAGCACAGGATATTCCGGTGTTGCTGGCAGAGCGAATGATGAGAACACCAGTGGAATATATAACCAGCGGTCAGTGACCCACACGAACAACGAACGTCAGCCATGGTGGGAAGTCGAGCTGGCAAGCCGGGCGGATATCACGAGTATAGTGTTGTTCAACAGGACAGATTGCTGTGCCAACCGCCTGACGAATGTGAACATCTTTGTGTCCGATCATCCTTTTGGAGACCAATCACTGGACGAGTTGCTGGCTCAGCCAGGTATCTGGCATCAATACCTGTCAGGTGTGCAGGCAGAAGAGACCGAAATTCCTGTGGATGCGACCGGGCGCTATGTTCGCGTACAGTTACAGGGCAGCGGCTTCTTGTCCCTGGCGGAAGTCCAGGTGTTTGGTACGACAAACACGGAACCACCACCAGAGCCACCCGCACTGAACCTGGCGCCGTATGGTATTGCCAGCCAATCAAGCACTGGTTACTCAGGTGCTGCCGGCAGAGCAAACGACAGAAATACCAGCGGTGTTTATA